>JBAQME010000208.1:0-6234 GCA_049302535.1 Methylotenera sp. | reverse complement strand
ATCATTTCAGGTAAGGCAGTTATAAGATCGTAACGTATATTTTCCATATGGACACTCTAAAATTTCATTTTATGACTACATTGCGGCGTTGCGCGGTACTCGCAACCTCGCTGTACAACCACGTACTATCTAGGCTTCTGCGTGCCGTGCGCCTTGCACTGCATTTCATAAAATTAATTTTAGAAATGCCCATGACTTATAAGCCTGCTGGCAGCTTGCTGTGTGCTAATTGTGAAAGAAGTTGGGTGACGCTTGCATTGGTCATATCAGTCAATGGCTGCGGGTAGATACCCAACGCCAATACCAGGATTGCCAAAATCGCCAGAATTAGAAATTCACGTTTATTCAAATCTTTAAGTGCTGCAACATGTTGATTTGCCACTTCACCGTAGAAAACGCGTTTAACCATCCATAAGGTGTACGCCGCGCCAAAAATCAGCGTGAATGCGGCTAAAAAGGCATACCAGAAATTCACTTGGATGGCGCCCAGAATCACCATGAATTCACCAACAAAACCGGAAGTGCCAGGCAAACCACTGTTGGACATTGCAAACAACACTGCAAACGCCGCAAATACCGGCATGGTATTGGCCACGCCGCCATAGGATTCTATTTGACGGCTATGAACACGGTCATACAGCACACCGACGCACAGGAACATGGCGGCAGAGATAAAGCCGTGTGACACCATCTGCACCATCGCGCCTTCCAGGCCTAAATTGTTAAAAAGGAAGAAACCTAATGTCACAAAGCCCATATGTGAGATTGAAGAATAGGCAATGAGCTTTTTCATGTCTTTTTGCACCAGTGCCACCAGCGCAATGTACACAATCGCAATCAAAGACAGTGCAATCATAAAGTGTGACAGATAATGCGCTGCATCCGGTGCGATAGGCATCGCAAAGCGCAGGAAGCTATAGCCGCCTAGTTTCAGGGCAATGGCAGCCAGCACTACAGAGCCGCCGGTTGGCGCCTCTACGTGTGCGTCCGGCAACCAGGTATGCACTGGCCACATAGGAACTTTGACGGCAAATGCGGCAAAGAAAGCCAGGAAAATAAGCACCTGCACGTTAAGTGGCATTGGCAATTGATAATAATCAGAAATCGCAAAACTGCCGGTTTGATGATACATGTAGATGAACGCAACCAGCATCAGCAATGAGCCAAGCAAGGTATATAAAAAGAACTTGATCGTGGCGTAGACGCGGTTAGGGCCACCCCAGATACCGATGACCAGGAACAAAGGTATCAGCATCGCTTCCCAGAACACGTAATACAGAATTGCATCCAAAGCACAGAACACACCGATCATTAAACCGCTCATGATCAGGAATGACGCCATGTACTGTGCAACGCGTTTTTCTATGACTTCCCAGGCGGAAAGCACAACAATCACTGTAGTGAAACTTGTCAGCAGTATCAGCGGGATCGCAATACCGTCTACCCCTAGGTGGTAATTAATGTTAAAAGTCGCTATCCACTGAAAACTTTCCTGGAATTGAAAGCCGCCATCAGTAAAGTTGAAATGCGTATACAGCGGAACTGTAACTAAAAAGCTGGCAATACTGCCGATAAGTGCCAGCCACCTTGTTGGGTTAGGTTTGTTATCGTCAGCAGTAAACAGAACCGCCACACCGGCAGCAATAGGCAGCCAGATGGAAAAACTTAAAATATGTTGCAAAAAGTATTCAAGCATTTTTTACACTTTAGAAAAGAACGTGAGCATTAAAAACACGCCAATAATCATGGCGAATGCGTAGTGATAGATCAGGCCCGTTTGCAGTTTACGCACGATGCCGGATAACTTACCGATCAGATTGGCGGTGCCATTCACCAGAGCGCCATCAATGATTTTCACATCACCGATTTGCCATAACTTGTTACCGATAAAACGTGAACCTGCCGCAAAGAAGCGGTCATTAAAGCTATCGAAACCGTATTTATTTTCAAGAATCGTATTGATCAAGGCAAAACGTTTTTGAATCGCTGCCGGGATGTCAGGGCGCTTCATGTAGAAGAACCAGGCAACCGCAACACCGGAAGCAGCCAATGCGAAAGGTACACTCATCAGGCCATGAAGTGCCATGCCTGCTGCTGAATGGAATATTGTATGCCAATGATGGGTAAGCTCATGCATCGCAGGATGCGCCGCTGCGTCTACAAAGATCACGCCTTTGAAGAACTCGCCATAGAGCATAGGCTCAATGGCTACGTAACCAACGAACAATGAAGGGATAGCCAGCAGGATTAACGGCAGTTTAACTACCCAGCCCGGCTCGTGCGGGTCATCTGTCGGGCTCAAGCCATGATGATGATCATGGTCGTCATGTGCATCATCATGTGCGTCATGCTTCACTTCACGCCATTTTTCCTTACCATGGAACACGAGAAAGTACATACGGAAGCTGTAAAACGCAGTAACAAACACACCAGCCAGCACTGCAAAATACGCAAAGCCGCTGCCTGGAATCGTAGAGAATTTAGCCGCTTCTATAATACTGTCTTTAGAATAAAAGCCAGCGAAGAATGGTGTACCGATTAGCGCCAGCGAACCAATCAGTGAAGTAATCCATGTCACCGGCATATACTTTTTCAGGTTACCCATGTTGCGGATATCCTGGTCATGATGCATGCCCATAATCACGGAACCTGCGCCCAGGAATAACAAGGCTTTAAAGAACGCATGGGTCATCAGGTGGAAGATCGCTACTGAATAAGCTGACGCACCAAGTGCAACTGTCATGTAGCCCAATTGTGACAATGTTGAGTAAGCCACCACGCGTTTGATGTCGTTCTGGATAATGCCCAAAAAGCCCATGAACAGCGCAGTGATACTGCCGATTACCAGCACGAATGACAGCGCCGTCGCTGACAGCTCAAACAATGGCGACATGCGTGCCACCATGAAAATACCTGCCGTCACCATCGTAGCGGCATGGATCAATGCAGAAATCGGAGTCGGGCCTTCCATCGAGTCCGGCAGCCAGACATGTAACGGCACCTGCGCTGATTTACCCATGGCGCCGATAAACAGCAAAATACATGTCACGGTCATCAATGACCATGAAGCATTGCCGATGAGATTGATTTTAATGTCCGCCATTTGCGGTGCGACTGAGAACACGGCAGCATAATCCAGGCTGCCGAAATAGAACAGCACCAGACCTATGCCGAGCAGAAAGCCAAAGTCACCGACCCGGTTCACCAAAAATGCTTTTAAATTTGCATAAATCGCAGTCGGCCGTGTATACCAGAAGCCGATCAGCAGGTAAGACACCAAGCCTACAGCTTCCCAGCCAAAGAACAGCTGCATGAAGTTATTGCTCATCACCAGCATCAGCATGGAGAAGGTAAATAATGAAATATAACTGAAGAAGCGCGCGTAGCCTTTGTCTTCATGCATATAGCCGATGGTATAGATATGCACCATGAGTGATACAAACGTTACGACTACCATCATCATGGCTGACAGCCGGTCAATCAGAAAGCCGATTTCAAAAGTAAAGTTTCCGCTTTTCAGCCATGAATACACGGTTTCGTTGTAGGGCTGGCTCACAAAAGCATCTTTCAGCACATACACTGACAAAGCAAACGAAACCGCCACGCCTGCGATGGTGACAATGTGGGCCGCAGCACGCGGCAACTGCTTACCAAACAGGCCGATTACAATAGCAGCCAGCAGAGGTAGCAAGGGGATTGCCAAGTAAATTTGTTGCATAGTCAAAATTTGTTGCATGGTCATGCTAAGCACTTAGCCTTTCAAACTATCTAAATCGTCAACATTGATAGTGCGCAGATTTCTGAACAGCACCACCAAAATCGCTAAACCAATAGCAGACTCAGCAGCAGCTACAGTTAATATAAAAAATACGAACACCTGGCCGGCAATATCATTCAGATAATGCGAGAAAGCAATGAAATTAAGATTAACTGCGAGCAGCATCAACTCGATTGCCATCAATAAGATGATCACGTTCTTGCGGTTCAGGAAAATGCCAATCACGCTGATCGCAAACAGCAGCGCCCCTAGAATAAGGTAATGAGATAAACCAACCATTATTTAGCCTCCTTGGCATCAGCTTGTGCTGCATCATCAGATACCTCAGGCTGTTCAACAACCGCATCCATTTTTACGATACGGATGCGATCTGCTTTTTTCACCAGCACCTGTAATGCAGGATCCATGGATTTACTCTCCCTGCGTTCACGCAGCGTGAGCGCAATCGCTGCCACAATCGCAACCAGCAGCACAACAGATGCCAGTTCGAACGGCAGCAGATAATCGGTATAAAGCACACGCCCTAATTCCGCGGTATTACTGTAACCTGCTGGGTGCGGTGCCGGTGCGGCAACTTTATCAACACCAAAATTGCGGACACCTACAATCATCACCATTTCCACTGCCATTAACCCACCTACAGGCAACGCAACGGGCAATGCATTCCAGAACCCTTCACGCAATTTATCCAGGTTAATGTCCAGCATCATTACCACGAACAGGAATAGCACCATAACGGCACCCACGTACACCAGCACCAGGGCAATGGCTAAAAACTCCGCTTCCAGCAACAGCCAGATACCGGCAGCGGTAAAAAACGCCAATACCAGATGCAGTGCGGCATATACCGGGTTACGTGTTGTAATGACACGCAAGCCTGCAAACAGCAAAATAATTGCCAACGTGTAAAAAACAACGTCTTGAAAATGTAAGCCAAAAAATGTCATATGCTTAAAATGGTATCTATCTAAATTATTTAACTATCTGAATTGTTTATCTTGTGCCCGGTCAGCCGCGATTTGTTTTTCATGCTTATCGCCCACCGCCAACAGCATTTCCTTGGTGTAAATCAAATCACCGCGTTGCTCACCGTGATAATCAAATACGCGCGTTTCAACAATCGAATCCACGGGGCATGATTCTTCGCACATGCCGCAGAAAATACATTTGGTTAAATCAATGTCATAACGCGTCGTGCGGCGGGTATTGTCTTCTCGCTGCTCGGACTCAATGGTAATCGCCATCGCGGGGCACACTGCCTCGCATAGTTTGCAAGCAATGCAACGCTCTTCACCGTTCGGGTAGCGGCGTAATGCGTGTAACCCACGGAAGCGGTTTGACTGCGGGGTACTTTCTTCAGGGTATTGCACCGTGATTTTAGGTGCAAAAAAGTAACGCCCCGTAAGTGCCATGCCTTTCAGCAGCTCCCACAGCATCAAACTGCCAAGTGTCTGTTTAATCGATTTAATCATGTTCTTAATTATCAAAGCCTAACCGTAACGTCTAATGAACGAAATTTAGTGAAACAAATACGCCCAAGGGGTCTGCATCATGCCGCCTACGAACACGATCCAGACAATGGTAATAGGAATAAATACCTTCCAGCCTAAACGCATGATCTGGTCATAACGGTAGCGTGGGAACGTTGCCCTGAACCATAAAAACAGGAACAGCAGGAACCCGACTTTAGCCAGCAACCACAGGAAACTATCCGGTATAAATGGCACCGGTGACAGCCAGCCGCCCAAAAACATGAGTGCAGCCAGCATGGAAACCAATATCATATTGGCATATTCCGCCAGGAAGAACACGGCAAAAGCCATACCTGAATATTCGACGTGGAAACCGGCCACGATTTCTGACTCGCCTTCAGCTACGTCGAACGGAGCGCGGTTGGTTTCGGCAACCGCACTGATAAAGTACACAATGAATAACGGGAATAAAGGAAGGAAATACCAGTGCCAGAAACCGCCTGCCTGCCCCAGAACAATCTTGCCCAGATTCAAGCTGTTAGCGCACATCAATACGCCAACCAAAGCAAAACCCATGGCAATTTCATACGATACGATTTGTGCAGCGGAACGTAAGCTGCCCAGAAATGCATACTTGGAGTTGGATGCCCAGCCGGCAATGATTACGCCATACACAGCAACTGAGGTCATCGCAAGGATATAAAGCAGTCCGGCATCAACATCTGCCAGCACCATGTTCATATCAAACGGCACTACCGCCCAGGCTGCAAAAGCGGGGGCAATTGCCAATACCGGTCCCAATAAAAACAAAGCTTTATTGGAAGCTGTCGGCAAAATCACTTCCTTGAACAGCAGCTTAACGCCATCGGCCAAAGGTTGCAATAAACCAAAATAACCAACGCGGTTAGGCCCGATGCGCACCTGCATGTAGCCAATCACTTTACGCTCAGCCAAAGTGAGGTAGGCAACGGCACCCAGCAACGG
>JBAQME010000207.1:0-14468 GCA_049302535.1 Methylotenera sp. | reverse complement strand
AGCTTTTCCAGTGCATCCGAGTAAAGAATGGCACCCTGCACATTCTTGGAACCAGGCGATTCACCACGTTCAATCTGCAGCACGCTTAGGCCTGCTTCGGCCAACCTTAACGCTGCCGAGTTGCCGGAAGGCCCTGCACCAACAACGATGACATCAAATTTTTCAGCCATGATTAGCCTGCCTTTCTTGCGGTTGCCAGATGCGCTTTAAACGCCTCGGTTAAAGCTGGAAGTATGGTCATGGCATTACCAACGACGCCATAGTGCGCAAAATCAAAAATCGACGCATTCGGGTCACTATTGATGGCAATAATCACATCCGATGCATCCATGCCGACCCGATGCTGAATCGCACCGGAAATGCCTGCCGCAATATAAAGTTTAGGGCGCACGGTTTTGCCGGACTGCCCTACCTGACGCTCTAGATCAACCCAGCCAGCCTGTACTACCGGCCTTGTTGCACCGACCTCCGCACCCAGTACCTGCGCTAAATCCCAGATAAGTTTGAAATTTTCAGGCTTCTTCATGCCTCGTCCGCCTGACACGATAATGTCGGCAAACGGCAATTGCGGTTTGTCCTGCATCGCATCAGGAATAAACTCCAGCACCTTGGTGATAATGGAGCTCTCCACCATGCCTAGCTTGTCTTCGATAATGCGGCCATCCCGTCTTGCATCACGGTCAGGCATTGGCATCACGCGCGGGCGCACCGTAGCCATTTGCGGACGATAATTAAGTGTTTGAATCGTACACAGCAAGCTGCCGCCAAAAGTGGGACGTGTGGCTAACAGGCTACGCGCATCCAAGTCAACGTTAAGTTCAGTACAGTCGGCTGTGAGTCCGGTTTTTAATGTAGTGGCTACACTGCCGGCTAAATCCCGGCCCAGTGTGGTAGCGCCCAGCAACAGGATTTCCGGCTGGTATTTGTTCACTAAATCCGTCAGCCCTTTGGTAAATGGCTCGTTGCGATAATCTGTAAGCAGCGGGTCCTCCATCAGGTAGCACAAATCCGCACCATGAAAAAAGGCCTCAAAACAGAAACTGCGTGTTGTGTCGTTTGGCACGCCCATTACCACCCCTGCTAATTCCACGCCTAGGCTGTCAGCCAGCTTGCGGCCTTCGCCAAGCAGTTCAAGCGAAACAGGATGAATCTTGCCGCGCTCATGTTCAATAAACACCCAAACACCTTTGTAGGCTTTAAGCCTATCATCGAGTTCTATGCGCTTTTTACCTGCCGGTTTTTTAGCTTCTGGAGCTTCACTCATAGCTTAACCTTTCTTTTGTTCATGATGCTCGTCTGGAGATTTCTTTTTCCAGCTTTGGATTCTTGGCAAAAACCTTAGCCAGCAAAGTAACGCTCAAATCTTTAGGGTCATTGCTTTCGCACTGAATAATTTCAGCCTTAACTGCGCGTGGCGTAGGCGCAAAAACCTTGGAAACCACTGTTGGCGAACCTTTTAAGCCTACTGAGGCAATATCCTCGATACCAGCCTGTTCACGATTCCACACCTTGACCGGGTAACGTGAAGCCCTGAACATGTTTGCCATGGTGGCAAAACGCATTTCATTCGTACCTTCCAGAACGGTAATGAGGCTGGGGGTACTTGTATTTAGCAACTGAACACCGCCTTCCGAGCGGCGTTCCACCATAATTTCATGCTTTTCCAGGTCAACTGAGCGCACTTTGGATACATACGTAAGCAATTGCATATTCAGTCGTTTGGCAATGCCGGGGCCAACCTGCGCGGTATCACCATCAATGGTCTGCTTACCGGTAAACACCAGGTCAACCGGCATGTCTTTATGTATTTGCGTAATGGCTGAAGCCAAAGCGCAACTGGTTGCCAAGGTATCCGAACCTGCAAACGCACGATCCGTGACCAGTACCGCATCATCCGCACCGTAAGAAATCGCCTTGCGCAACGCAGTTTCGGCCATTGGCGGCCCCATGGTCAGCACCGTGACACGCCCGCCGTATTCATCCTTTAACCTTAGCGCTTCTTCCAGTGCAAAAAGGTCATACGGGTTCACAATGGCAGGCACGCCCTGACGCATAATCGTATTGGTCACCGGATGCACACGTATTTGTGCGCTATCGGGAACTTGCTTGATACAGACAACAATATGCATATCAACTCCGTTTGTTTACCTGATTTTTTCATCCAGGTTTTCTAGCTGGATTCTTTTACCTAGTATCAGCAACCTTTATGCCAGACTTTTTAAAATGTACTTATTTATTAAAATTCAAATAGTTACAATATATATTTAATACTTAACTTTATTGTAGCAAACCCGACAAATCACGCTGTACTACGCTCACTAAGTGTCTGTTTTAGCTTATTCACGCTTACGGTTTGCACGCCGGCTTTATCTTGAAAAACCTTAAACACCTTTTCAGCGACAGCATTGGATTTAACAAAGTCTTTATATGCAAGCTGTAATTTGTCTCCATAAGCAGCGCGTTCTTCAGCTTCTGGCAAACCTTCCTGAACAGGGTCGCGTGCGAGATATTGTTGAAATCGTTTAAGAATATGCAGGCGATTTACTTGCACGACCTGGGGAGAATAATCCACGCCTAGAAACTCAAAAAATTCTTCGGCGGCAGAAAATTTCTCCATAGTGTTCAATAGCTGGCTCATATAGGCTCCAAATTAAAAATTAGTGTTGAGTTATCTCGGAAACTTCAAGGTACATTCGTCTTAAATCATCTGCTTGCGGTGTGCGCTTGGTTGTATTGGCAAACCGGCGTATCTGCCCCAATAGTAGCGAGGCTTCATTTTCCAACAGATGAATACCCAGCTCGGCATACGCGTATCTCACGCCGTGCCCGCCAGAGTGCTTGCCTAATACCAGCTGGCGGTCGCGACCCACCGTTGCCGGATCAAAATTCTCATAAGTGGCGGGGTCTTTTAATAACCCATCTACATGCAGGCCGGATTCATGGGTAAACACAGCTTCACCGACAATGCTTTTATTGGCAGCCACTACCCTGCCAGAAGCCTCTGCTACCAGTTTTGAAATGGCGGGGAACTGCTGCATATCAATTCCCATGTTTACGCCATGTATGCGCCACAACGCCATGACGACTTCTTCCAGAGGGGCATTGCCTGCACGCTCACCTAACCCGTTTACGGTAGTATTCACATGGCTGGCACCAGCCATCAGCGCGGCTATAGAGTTGGCTGTAGCCAAACCCAGATCATCATGGGCATGTATTTCAATTTCCAGATCAGTAGAAGCAACAAGACTGGATATTCTTTCATGGGTCACAAAAGGATCGAGCACGCCCAGGGTATCTGCATAACGGAAGCGGCTGGCACCTGCCAGTTGAGCAAGTTCTGCCACCTGCAATACAAAAGACTGATCGGCACGTGAAGCATCCTCTCCGCCGACAGAAACCTGCAAACCCAGATCACAAGCCTGACGCACAAAGTAAGCAAGCTGTGCCAGCACCCAGTCACGGTTGCGCCCTAATTTGCGCACAATATGCAGGTCAGAAACCGGAATAGATAAATTGACCGCATTTACACCTGACTTAATGCAGGCAGCCAAGTCCTGTTCTGTCATGCGCCCCCATACCATAAGTCGGCTAGACAATCCAAGATCAGCAATAGCGTGAATATCTTCAATCTCGGCATCGCCCATAATAGGGATGCCGATCTCGAGTTCAGCAACCCCTGCTCCCGCCAGCGCTTGTGCAATTGACAATTTTTCTGCGCGAGTGAACGCCACGCCTGCGGTCTGCTCACCGTCACGCAGGGTCGTATCATTCACAATAGGGGGAATAGCTTGCACAGCAGCGTCCTTAGTAGCTTGATTTAACTCTCGCTTTAACTAAAGCATCAACTGTGCCAATGAATATATCTATTACTTACAATGTGTTATGTGAGAATGTGTATTTTTAGGACGTGTATGATTTATGACACTTACGACAAAAGTAGCTACTGCAATCCGGAATGTGCAACATGAGATTCTTCACTGTCGGAATCCGGACACACTCCCACCGTGTATCGCTCTCACTTTAAAATGATTGGCGGAGCGGCTGCATTAGCATCCGGCCCGTATGGTTCGTTCTCGTAGGGCTGAGGTGTTACTGCCGCAATCTGATCTTCCAAGCTAGGCGCTCCCTGGCTGATGGGAACAGGCAGGATCTGGTGAGCCATAGCCGCGTCATATGCTCGCTGCCAATCTACATCAACGTAGCTATGAGCGCTGCCCGAGTCCTGTGTGTAAGGAACCAGCGCTGATAGCGCACGCGTGGGTACCGGGAGTTCGTTGTGGTATTCACTGAGGGGCTTGGACGAGCTCAGGTAAAGTGTCCCGTTGCGCACGCCAATTGTGATGGGCTCATCAATAATGCGCACTGGGGTACCGACCGGAATAATCGGGAATAATTGCGCAGCGTCTTCAGGATAAAGATGTAGGCAGCCGTGGCTTGTGCGCATTCCAACCCCCCATGGCATGTTAGTACCATGAATATATATCCCGGGAAAGCCTGTTTCAAGAGCGAGCATTCCCATTGGGTTGTCCGGGCCGGGTGGAAAATAGGTCGGGAATTCAGTCTCACCATCACTCCGATGTTCTTCCAGAATACTTTTCGGTACAAACCAGGATGGGTCTCGATGTTTGGCGATGATGCGGCTTTGGCCCAGTGGCGTGCGCCAGCCTTCGCGGGCAATGCTGATGGGAAAGGTAATAACCTGTGCCTGCTGCTGGGGTGCCGGTTTCGGGAAATAAAACAGCCGCCGTTGCGGGATATTGATCACGACACCCTCCTGCGACCCGGGTGGCAGAATGAATTCGGTAGGGATGATGACGCGACGACCTAACTTCGGAACCCAGACAGGCACATCGGGATTAACCCGGGTAATCTCTTCAAAACCAAGGTCATAATCGCGAGCGATGTCGAGCAGTGTCGTATCAGGGTTGGCTATGGTTACTACTTGAACATCGCCAACGATGTTGTCACCATCAGTCGGCAAAGGGAAGCTCGCTGCATTCACGGCTTCCGACACGCCCATAGCCAGCACGGCAGCGAAAATGATAATATAGCGGCTAGGAATCAACGGCTGGCTGGCGGTATACTGCCAAATCGGCGAGTAAATGGATTTCCGGCTCAGGTTACCAGGATGGCTATGTTTAAGGATCATCTTTATCTAACAATAACGGTCATATTCTTTGGACTTATAAACAGCGGAGGATGTTTTGCCGATGTCGATGATCCGTCGATATTGATCGACACGAAAACATACAGCCTTACCGTGCTTTCGGCCAGCAATCGCCCTCTTGCACGCTTTCGCAATATCTCTTTAGGCAGCGGCGGAATTTCCGACACACATCTCGCCGGTGATGCAACAACGCCGCTTGGCACATTCCACATCGCATGGATTAATCCACACAGCCGTTTCGGAATTTTCTTTGGACTGGATTATCCTACACTTAGTCATGGAGCGCACGCACTTGCCCTTGGCATTCTCGACCAAGCCGACTATGAGGCAATTTTCAACGCCCATTACGATGGCTACCTTCCGCCGCAAAATACGGTACTGGGCGGACAGATCGGTATTCACGGTATTGGCGAAGGGAACCCTGAAATCCAGCGGCACGTCAATTGGACCAACGGTTGTATAGCTCTACCCAATGCAGACGCAGTTGCGCTAGGCAAGTGGATACATATCGGAACGAAAGTTATCATCCGCTAGATAAAACTCCACTGCAAGCCACTGCGGAGCGGTATATCTACCACTCCCCGTGAGTCGTTATTTCTTCATGGACTTCTGGAACATCCGGTCAACCTTCTCGTTGGTATCCTTACTCTCCTGCAGAGCCTGATCGGCTTTTGCTACAGCGCCGTCAGCCTTCTGGTCAGCCTGCTCTGCTTTAGCCATGGCACTGTCAGCCTTATCCGCAGCAGCCCTGGCAGCAGAATTTGCCGCCGCCGCGTTCTTGTCTGCTTGCTGGGCAGTCTGGAGCGCTTGATCTGCAATAGCCTTCACGTTGGCTAGCTCACCGGTCGATGCGCAGCCTTGCAGCGTACCCACAGCCAAGAAAGTAGCCAAAATAAGATATTTGTTATTCATTGACGTTAACCGCATGATTATTCTCCTTAATTATTAATTAACGCTAAAAGGCTTTCTTAAGAAAATGTCGACTTGGTTACGATATTGTCGCAGTCAACTTAACGTTGTCCTGAAAGGTAGTATTAATTTTTTCAGGATAACTGCTTATCGTATCTAAAGTTTTGTCTTGATTAGATCGCCCGTGTTGGGTCTATTCATCAATCTCAGAAACTAAAAAGATCCAACTGGTTTTCATTAGATGCTCACATTAACCATAAATCAATAAGGGAAACTACCTAGAGAGCAAGCTCATACGGATGATTGGAATAGCGTTGTCCAAAATGAGATATCAAGTAAAAAATGGCTTTTCCGGTTGATGTAGTTTGTGAGTTTGGTGGTTTTGGCAAGCCGTGGTTTCATGCCGTGCTTATGTTGTGTGAGCCAATTCTTTTTTGCAGTCAATACTTTACCTTTGTTTACAATAATTTTCCTGTTGATGGAGTATGTTATAAAACCAGTCCTTTAATTCAAGCGTTAGGCACTTCACCAAATAAGCAACAGTGGAAGGAGACTAGCATGACAAATACGAAATTCCGTATAAGGCAAATCTTGTTAACTGTCATAACGAAGGTCATAACGATTGCTGCAATCATTGTTTCAATGACATCCATAGTAAATGCCGACACATGGCGCGGTACCGCTCCTTTCTGCAGTGGCGCATGTAATCCGGGAGAGACTCAAATTGCGACAAGTAGCTGCGGCGATGGCGCATGCTGCTGGACGGGTCATAAAGCACTATGCAGGAACTCAGCACCTACATGTGCAGCTGTGCAGACAAAAACAGCATGCTATGGAATTATCATGGTCTGCGACAACGGTCATTATGTCGGTGGAAACGCACCTTCGTGGGTAAGTTGCTCCAAGTATGCTTGCGGCATGTGCTTCGGTTTTTCGTGGTGAAAAATTAAAGGCACCAAGGTCGCATTCAATGCCTAACTCGTCAATCAAGCGAGACTAGCCAAGACCGCAAGGGTCTGCTCCGACATCATTGGTGCCAAAGCACCTCATGTCGACGTGAAAGCCGGCCCCTGTTCAAACGTTAGGCTACATTGCCTCTCTCCCACAATATAGCCTAACCAATGACCTTTGGGAGAAGAATAGAGGAATATGACATGAAAAAATCACTGTTTATTGGATCTGTACTCTTCACCGTGTATGCAGGGTCGGCTTTCACTGGCGACTTGCCTCCTGGCAGCTATACACAAACCTGCACTAATGCTTCTCTTCAAGGAGAAACATTAACTGCTACATGTAAGCGTTTTAATGGTTCCGTCAAAAATACTGATCTGCCGTTTGCCACTTCGTGTGTGGGCATCATCAGTAATATCGATGGCAATCTGGCCTGTAGCTCGCCAACAGGAAGTTTTTCCAGGACCTGTAAAAATGCCCGGGTTGAAGGCCACATGCTTTTTGCGAATTGCCAGCGTATAGATGGTAGTTGGAAGGATTCCAGCACTAATTTCAGTGGATTCCAGCATCAGATTACTAATTGCGATGGCAATTTAGTAGATAAGCCTAATTGTTAGTTTAACAAAGCTATCCAACCGACCGATTAACCTGAGGCTTCGCACCGGGTTAAGCGGCGGCGGATTATGTCTGTTAGTCCATGCAGGATTGGGCTGGGCTGCACTTGCTGAATTGATTAATGAGTAGCCGGTGTTTAGCAAAACTAACAGCATTGCTTAAGGAGATGGGAAATGATTGATATAAATAAATCAACGCAACAAATACTTATTCGTTCATTGCTGATTAGTACGGTACTTGCTTGGTCAGGTAGCCTTCTTGCCGAAACATTGCAGAAAAGTGGTGATGTAGAAGCAGGACCAATATGGAATAACAATGACGCACAACAAAAGTGTCCAAAAGTTTGCTCCAATGTTGGAGCCACATGGAACGGGAACTGGACAACAACGGTATGGGGCTCCATGTCTGTTTGCGGGTGCACTGTAAGCGCTTGTGCACCTACTGAAATTTGTAAATCCTTTGAGGTTGCCAAGGAATACACCGACACCGGCACCAAAGCGAATGGAGCTTGCGAATCATGGATATCACAGGATAAATGCGCCAAAGGTCTCCCCAAGGACGCCTTACAAAACTATGAAATAGAAATTAGAAACGGTAAGGTATATGACAAGTTTAATAATAAACCGTTTACTTCGTGGGCTGGAGGTTACAAGGAAACGTTGTATGTAATTGATGCCACCAGCGATAAGATTTATTTTGTTAATGTGGATGGCCGATATATAGAAGCCAGAGGAGCGGCGAATTGTATCAATCAAACCAAACCGGACGGACAATCAACTCGTGATTGCACAGTTCCCAGACTAACCACTCATGCGGGTATTTTAATGGGTTATGTTGCCGGACTGCCTGGGGCAACATCACCCCCCAAAGAAATGACTGTCAAGGTTAAGGGAGCTGGCACAGTCAAGGTTTCAAATGGGGTAATCAACGAAATCACCAATGACAGCGGGCACTTTCAACCAACGATAGACAACCTGAAAGCAACCATGAATATTCTTACGCAAAAAGGATTTGTTAGTTTTCCGACAAGATCAGACTGTCCTTATGATTTTACGCCGGTACCGGGTAAAAGTGGCGTTTATAGTCACCCTTCGACACCGCTTCACTGTGAATTATAACCAATAGCCAGCAGCGCGCAGGATGGACCGGGGGTTGGGTTACCCTTGCTCTTGGTCTATTATTTGGTAGCGTGTATAGTCTTTATATACATGCACTGTCTAAGTGGACCGCTTTAGTTTTAACATTAGACATAACGATTGCCGTATCGATGGAGGTGTAAATGGGAATTCTTTCCAAGATTGCATTACCCGTGTTCCTGCTTGCTGCTCTCTGCCTTTCCGGCTGCACTGAAGAAAAAGCCAAGGCACTCCGGCTTGCGGCAGAGTCGTTCAAGACCGAGGCCGACACCGCTTGTTCAATGGGTGCCGATACTATCAAGGCGGCAGTTTCCCTGCCACCGAGAACCCGCCTGGAAATCTCAAAGAATCTTGCAGAGGCGAAACAATTCGGAGCTAACGAGTTGGAAATTATCTACTCTGATTCAAGCATAGTCGATGCGGGTATTGCTCCTGCACTTAGTGCTCTAAATAAGGCATGCGAAGCGCATAGGCAACTTGCCGCGATTTATACAGACCTGCCTCGCGGATACCTGCTGGCAACTGACGATGTTAAAAGAGCACAAAAGCATGTTGTGAATGTTACTTTGCGCTTTGCCAAACTTGCTCAAGTGTTTGACTCACTCCCGAACGTGGGAAGGGACAACATTGCAAGAATCAAGATCATCGAAGCACGCGCAAAGGCAATGGCAGTCACCGATGAAAAAGTGCGCGCACCTCTTCTTGACGCTGTTGCAGAAGAGATTCTGGAAAACCATGCAAGGGAAACGCTGAAACGGACGCAAGTGCTGGCGCAATTCGCAAAAGCTACATCTTATGGAGAGCAACTGACCCAAATGAGCATTAACTATGGGCAACTTTCTGTTGCCGACATACTTGAGTCACTGCAGGAGCTTTCTTCTCTTTATGGAAACGTTACCGGTCGAACAGGTGTCGGGCAAAATGCTATTGAACAAGTCCAGCAGGTTGAGGCACGGATCAAAAATGATCCACGACTCAGCCCCCTGCTTGAAGTCGACGTTATTCAATAATCCAATCCGGGGACGATCATGGCCGTACAAGACAATGATGCAGAAATGCTTAGGGTAATGGGGAACACGATTACCGATTTACAAATTCAGTATCGGGCATCCTCTCTTGACGATCAGGCAATACTGATTACACCGTTAAAGGAGATGCTCCGAGATTACGGTCAGTATCTGGCACGGCTACTAAAGGCCGGTACCATTACCACCGATGCAGAACTCACGGAAATGAAAGCAATTCAAAACTCAATCAGCAAAAAGGCAACACGACAGGAGCTATTAATTGCGTTCGCCAAGATCGTTGCTCTGATTGCTTCAGCCTAAGCCTTGTATCCATTGATATTTCGGCAGAATGCTGCCTAGACGCTGATTTTGCAACAAAAACTGTAGGTTACGACTAAGGGGAAATAATATGGAGCAAGACACTATCCGTTCTGCATTTGCATTGGTTAATCGAGTCGTTAACAGCGACGAACTCACTGCAAAGGTCAAGGAAAACCCGGGAGTAGAGCTTCCGAAAATTGCCGAGCAAATTGTGAGAGAGATGCCGCCGCCCTTGGATAGCGACAAATGGATATATCGCATTGTGGTAGCGTCACTCGGCGGTACGGTTCTAATCGTCGTCATAGGGGCCATTATGCTGGTAGCAACCCACTCCGGAACAGGCGATGTGAAAATTCCAGAGCTGTTAACAGCGATCGGATCAGCAGCGGTAGGCGCTCTCGCTGGGTTACTTGCGCCATCACCGGGTAAAAAATAGTAGAAACTCTGCTGTTGCGATGGCCGGTACGATTATGCCTAGGCAATGATAAACAGCTACTCATGCTCCCGTGCATGATTGAGGCTATAGCGAGGCAATTCGATGGTGATCGGTGTTTGTCCAACCTTAACCTGGCAAGCAAGACGAGATGTCGGTGTAAGCCCCCAAGCTTTATCGAGCTGGTCTTCCTCATCATCTTCAGCTGGTGGCAGCGAAGCATAACCTTCGCGGATAATAATATGACAAGTGCTGCAGGCACTTACGCCATCACAGGCGTGCTCGATTTCCACCCCTGCTGACAGCAGCGCGTCGCACAGCATCTTGCCAGACTTCACCTCAATAGCCATGCCATCCGGGCAAGTATACGGGTGCGGCAGTATCTTGATTATGGTCATATATTGATACTTTCGATCTGTTTGCCGGATAGTGCGTTGCGAATCGAGACATCCATACGGCGACTGGCGAAAGTAGTAGTTACCGTATTGAGTGCTTCGGTTGCCTGGCGTAAAGCTTCCAGGCTGTTCGCATCACCTTTAATAATGACTTCAGCCAAATCATAAATTGTGGACCAAATCTCATCCCACTCAGGCTTACTTAGCAGCTCATGCCCGCTTTCAGCCATCGCAGTTTCGGTTGCATCCAGCAGGCGCCGTGCATCTACCTGCGCTTCACGCAGAGCGCGCATACCTTTATCGTGCTCGGCATTCGCAATGCCTGCGGTGAGCATGCCTGTAATTTCAGCATCGGTTAGACCATAAGAAGGTTTAACAGTAATTTGTGATTCATGCCCTGTTGTCTGTTCACGTGCCGATACCGACAGCAGGCCGTCAGCATCCACCTGGAAGGTCACCCGGATGCGTGCCGCGCCCGCCACCATAGGTGGGATGCCGCGCAGATCAAAGCGGGCCAGCGAGCGGCACTCGGATACCAGTTCGCGTTCGCCCTGCACTACATGAAAGCTCATGGCGGTCTGGCCATCTTTGAACGTTGTAAAATCCTGTGCCCTTGCACTTGGAATAGTGACGTTGCGCGGAATGATTTTTTCGCTCAGGCCACCCATGGTTTCAATACCAAGCGAAAGCGGAATCACGTCAAGCAGTAGCAACTCATCTCCACCGCGGTTACCCACTAAAGCATTTGCCTGAATTGCCGCGCCTAAAGCAACGACTTTATCCGGGTCTAGGTTGGTAAGCGGTTCGTTATAAAAAAAGTCAGTCACTGCCACACGTAAATGCGGCATGCGTGTAGCGCCGCCAACCAGCACTACACCCTGCACCTCTTCAACCTGCAGGTTGGCATCGCGCAGCGCACGGCGCACCGGACTAAAAGTTTTGCTTAAGAGCGGCCTGGTTAGTTCAATAAATACTTCGCGACTTAGTATTGCGTTGACTGGGGTACGATCAGACAAAATACAGGTGATCTCAGTCACTGCATCATCGCTTAAGCGTTCTTTAGCGAGGCGCGCTTCTGTCAACAGTTGCCGAGTATCTTCAGGGGTTAATGCAGCAAGCTTAAGCGTGCTGATTAACCAGTCAAAAATAGCCCGATCAAAATCATCACCGCCCAGGGCAGAGTCCCCACTGGTCGCCAGCACCTCAAACACACCGCGCGTTAAGCGCAGAATAGAAAAATCAAACGTGCCGCCGCCAAGGTCATACACACAATAGATACCTTCCGAGGCGTTATCCAGCCCATAGGCAATGGCGGCAGCTGTAGGCTCATTAAGTAGCCTCAATACAGACAGCCCTGCCAGGCGGGCAGCATCCTTGGTGGCTTGGCGCTGTGCATCATCAAAATAAGCAGGCACGGTAATCACCGCGCCGGAGAGTTCTCCGCCTAAACTCTCTTCAGCGCGCTGACGCAATACCTTCAGGATTTCGGCAGAAACCTCTACCGGGCTAAGTTCTCCCGCTACGGTTTTTAGTTTAACCATACCCGGTGATTCAATAAACTCATAAGGCATGGCTGCCGCATCTGCAATATCAGTAATACCGCGCCCCATAAAGCGTTTCACTGAAACAATGGTGTTTTTCGGGTCTTTTGCAGCATTAGTGCGGGCATCCCAGCCGACTTCTATTCCACCTTCAGCCTGATAATGCACTACCGATGGCAGCAGCGCGCGGCCTGCAGCATCGGGTAATGCCACTGCAGTACCGCTGCGCACCGATGCCACCAGCGAATGTGTAGTGCCAAGATCAATGCCAACAGCCAAGCGATGCTGATGCGGTGCGGCACTTTGCCCTGGCTCTGTAATTTGAAGGAGTGCCATTTAAGAACTTATCCAATCAATTGCATCATCAATTTCAATGCGCAATTTTTCATAAAAACGTAACTCATTGACGCGCAGCTCTGCGGTAACAAAATCACCATGTTCATCAAGAACAGTGGCTAACTCCTGCACTTGAACGTTTACCCGGTGTTTCAATCGCTTGGCAAGCACTTCCAATACGGCAATATCGCGAGATGCACGGGCCTCTTCTACCGCTTCGCGCCATTCCATCTGCGCCATTAAGAATGTAGATGAAAGTGCCGGTGCTGATTCCGCCTTGCCCGAGAGATTGATCAAAAACTGTGCACGGCTGCTAGGGTTGCGCAACGTTTGATAGCCATCGTTGATGATGGTCGATTGTTGCAACGCCAGACGCTGTTCCGCCTGTGTGTGGCTAGTATGACGGTCAGGGTGTGCTTCGGCCTGCAACTGGCGAAAAGACTGCTCTAGGCTATTCAAATCTATACTAAAACGTGGCGCCAAGCCAAACAGTTCAAAATAGTTGGTGTCAGTTAATATATTCATACCAATCCATACTTCCACATGGCATTAAACGCTGAAGCTTTCTCCGCAACCACAGTTAGCCTTGGCATTAGGGTTGTTGAACTTAAACCCTTCGTTCAAGCCTTCTTTGGCATAATCCAGCTCGGTGCCATCCATATAAACCAGGCTTGTAGGGTCAACCAACACCTTAATCCCGTTGCTTTCAAAAATCAGATCCTCCGCTGCTGCTTCATCTACAAATTCCAGCGTATAAGCCATGCCGGAACAGCCGGATGTTTTAACGCCCAAACGTAAACCGATGCCTTTGCCACGGCTATCGAGAAATTTCTGCACACGCGATGCAGCAGTTGTTGTCAGAGTAACAGCCATGTTATTTCTCCTATACCGAAAATGAACTGCCACAGCCACAAGTCGCTGTCGCATTGGGGTTGGTAATCACGAAACGTGAACCTTCCAGGCCTTCCTGATAATCTATAGTCGCACCCACTAGATATTGAAAACTCATGGAATCTACCAACAGCGTTACACCTTCTTTTTCTACGGCTAAATCATCTTCAGCCACCTGGTCATCAAAAGCAAAACTGTATTGAAAACCGGAACATCCGCCGCCAGTTACGTAAACACGCAATTTAAGATTAGCATCGCCCTCTTCAACCAGCATTTCACTTACTTTGCCTGCAGCATTTGTGGTGAAGATAATAGGCGCTTGCTCTGGCACAGCAGAACCAGCGGTTTCCATAGTAGAGGTATCAGACATTTCGTCACTCCTTAATAATCAAATCGAAATAATGGCAAATTAGGCCGCAGACTTGCAGACTTCATAGCCTTCTGCATCAGTAGTATTTTTGCTACGATAATCAGAAATAGCGGCACGGATAGCATCTTCAGCCAGTACCGAACAGTGAATCTTGACCGGAGGCAGCGCCAGCTCTTCTGCAATATGTGTGTTTTTGATATCCAGCGCCTGGTCCAAGGTCTTTCCCTTGAGCATTTCTGTCACAAGGGAAGATGAGGCAATAGCTGAGCCGCAGCCATAGGTCTTGAACTTGGCATCTTCAATCAAGCCGGCATCATTCACCTTGATCTGCAGTTTCATCACGTCACCGCACGCTGGAGCGCCAACCATACCCGTTCCTACGTCCTGGTCTTCCTG
>JBAQME010000206.1:0-4395 GCA_049302535.1 Methylotenera sp. | reverse complement strand
TTGGTCGGCGAGGTCGCTCAGCAGCTGATTGCCGGCAAATTGCTTCATTTGCACAGCGTAATCTATGGCTTCACCGCTGCCGTTGATTTGCGGCTGCTCCGGTGTCCCGGTGATTGGCACGACTTGTAAATAAAGATCTGGTGCGAGGCGGCGATTAAGGCGTAACTCTTCTTCGCAGTAAAAATGTCTTTTTTCCAGGCTGGAGAA
Source organism: Methylotenera sp. (assembly GCA_049302535.1). Classification (GTDB taxonomy): domain Bacteria; phylum Pseudomonadota; class Gammaproteobacteria; order Burkholderiales; family Methylophilaceae; genus Methylotenera. The sequence continues at coordinate 4,188 of JBAQME010000206.1, read as the reverse complement.
ATCCAGGAAATCAAACTGGATATTTTTTTTAATTTTATAAGCGTACTGCCCTGTTAACAGCACCCAGGAAATATGGGTTTCAATGAGCTTAATTTCACCCACCGGATGTGGGTAAGCGGCAGGGTTTAGCAACGCTTGAATCAGACTCACAGCAACACCTCGTATTATTTATTTTCAGTGACGCACGCCGATAATTATGCCTTGTTTTTTCAGGTCGTTAAGTATTTCCAGACCAAATTGAATAATACTCTCAGGTTGAAGATGTTTTAACTCATTTGCCAGTAAAGTGAGCGCCTGTTCCCCCGTGATTGCTTCTTGCTGTAGCAGTACAATCAGCCTGAAAGTCACGGCATTTAATTCTACAAACTTCACATTATCGTCAGCGTCACGATAGACCAGGAGTTGCGTGCTTTCTTTCTGCTTGGGTTTGTGGCGGGGTGAAATTTTGTGAACGGCATATTCGTAATCCAGCAACTGCATCGTTGTGGTGAAAACCGGCTGGCACTTGCCTAAATCACCTGTCGGGTTAATATTTCCTGAATTATTTTCAACGGTCGGTATAGAGGCTACAAATAATTCAATCCACTCGTAATGGCAAAGACTAGCCAGATAGGGCGGTAATAGCGGCTGTAACTCTTGGCCGGGATTCGTTATGAACTCCAGAAATTGTTCCGGGATTTTACGAAATAGCGGGCTGTTGGCGGAATACTCGCGCAAAAAAGCCTGCGACAGTTTTAGCCAGGCGCGTTTGCCGAGCACTTTGCGGGCTACAGGAAAACAGGCGGAAACTGATTCAAACAGATTATTAAATACGATTTCTTCATACACAGCCATGCGCTGACGAGGCACTCCCTCCAAAGGCGGCTGGCTGTGCGGGTCACGTATGCGTGCCGTAAATGCTAGCTGATAACGTTGAAAGCTTGGCAGGTTGGTGGTCATGACGTTTGTTAACCGGCAGAGGTCGCGACGGATTTTTTAGTGTTAATGCTGCGGCGTAGTTCGTTATTCTGAAAGTCGGCGATTTTATTGATTTCATGTATCAATACATTGAGTGGCGGTATGTTGTTGTCACGCTCCAGCAGTGTGGGGAAAGTGCCAAACAGCTGATAAGCGTCTTCCAGCAGTGCCCAGACCGGGTCAATCACGTTTTCACCGTGTGTATCCACCAGTAAATTCGGCGTTTGCTGATAATGTCCTGCCATATGGCTATACACGATACGATTGCCAGGGATGCCGCGTAAAAACTCATGCGGGTCAAAGCCGAAATTGACGCTGTTCACATAAATATTATTGATATCCAGGTGTAGCAGGCAATCCGCTTCTTCTATCACGGCATTAATGAAGTCCAATTCGCTCATATCCGATACCGGTGCTGCGACATAAGAGGAAGCATTCTCTACACCTATGCGCTGACCAAGAATGTCCTGTGTCTGGCGTATACGCTGTGCTACGTAATGCACAGCTTCTTGCGTAAACGGAATAGGCAGCAGGTCATATAAATAGCCCTGTGTGCCTTTAAAGCCATCTGTTGAGTAGCTTAAATGTTCGGTATAAACCGGGATACTGTGCTGGTGCAGGAATTTTTTAACTTGCAGTAAAAAATTCACATTGAGCGGGCTTAGTCCACCTAACGATAAACATAAGCCATGGCACACAATGGGGTAACGCTCGACGAACCAATCAAGTTGCTTTGCTGTCTTGCCGCCAACGTCAATCCAGTTTTCAGGCGCTATTTCTACAAAGTTGATATTAGCTATTTGATCTTGCCCATAAAGTGCCTGAATCTGGGGCATAAGCTCACGCTTTAACCCCAGACCTACACCCTGAATTTGGCTTGTTGTTGCCATGATTCGGTAGCAGTACTAGTGCCTATTTCTTTTCGCTGCCACACTTGCCATCTTTTGCTTTTTCGGCTGAGGCTGAGCCTTGTTTGGCTTTCATTTCTGCTGAGCAGGTACCGTCTTTCATTTTTTCGGCTGAGCATGAGCCTTCTTTAGCTTTGTCTGCAGTTTTCTTGTTAGCCCCACATTTGCCAGTACTGCATTTGCCGTCTACGGCTTTAGCGTCATGTTCCGCGACCTGGTAGCCATTGGAAAGTGATTTCAAGGCAAATGGATTTTCTGCTGCATTGACAGTGGCCGCCGCAATAGAAAGTGCAAATGCGCTACCGATGGCAAGTGAGATGGTTTTTTGTGTTTTGTTCATGGTAAATTCCTTCAAATAATATAATTAAAAGCGTTTTAAACTAAGGTTTGATTACTAGGTTCTGATTAAACAAGTTTAGAATTTATTGCTGATCAGATTCGATCGTTTTTAAAATTCTGTCCTTTACATCTAGCGGGAGCTGTATATTCTGGTCATTTTCAGTGGCATTTCTAATGCGTTGTAATGCAACACGCAACAATTTCAGCTGCTGCTTAAATTGATTGCATGGTATACACACTAAAAGATGCAGTCTTAACTTCACTTTCTGAGACCATGACAAAGGATGATCTAAAGATTGTGAAATGAGCTGGCTGGCCTGTTTGCAAGTAAGCATAAAATTACCCTAGACCCAGTTCAACTCTAAACATTTTCTTAATCCCATCCGAGCTCTATATAACATCACCCAAGCATTGGTCGCAGTAATATCGAGTTCCTTACAAATATTTTCATTTTCCAGTTCGTGCACATCGCGCAGCAGGAAAATGGCTTTTAATTTTTTAGGTAATCTACCCATGCACTCATCCAGAACAGCCAGAAACTGTTTTTGTTCAAGGTTATTATCAGGCATGTTCAACGCCTGTGGTTTATCAATCCAATGACCGGTCTGGTCAAAAAAATCGTCCATAGTACTGTCAGAGTTGTCCAGATCAATTAAATCAGAGACTGGCTGCTCCCGAATCTGCTTACGCTGTAAATCAATTATTTTGTGTTTGAGAATGCCTGTCAGCCAGGTTCTGGCTGATGAGTCGCCTTCAAAACTATTGCTTTTAATGGCGGCTAGCATGGTTTCCTGTACCGCGTCCTCTGCAAGGTGCGGGTCTCGCAGCCTGGCAAGCGCAAAGCGATATAGGTAATCGCCGTGTTCATTCAGCCAATTATTGATATTGCTTGCCACTAAGCTTGTCCAATCCTTTGATTTAATAGATTAAGATAATGTGCAGAATCTAAAGGTAAGTTATTTCGCTGTGCCTGCCAAATTGTTTCCGCCAGGCATTCCAGTAAATCATGCTGCGCCAGATGTTTATCGTTATGCTTGTCGCATAATGTAGCATAGACTTTGCTGATGCCAATAGGCTGATTGATGCTGATTTGCTCAATAACCGACAGATGCAGGCTTAAATGCAAAAATGGATTAGTTTCTCCCATTTCAGGGAAGTATTGCTGATCCATGTAGCGTTCTGGCGACTCCAGAACAACATGATATTCGGGGTGCATCTGTATCACCTCGACTGCAATCTTTTCTAAATCCGAGAGGGGGGAATTCTGCTTGAATTTAGCCCAGGCATCAAATAAAAACTGGCGTGCCTGGTCTCGGCTTGGGTTATATAAGCTCATGGTGGATGTTAAATGATCTGTTTTATTGCGTTGAAAATAAAGAAAGTACCGCCGAGTATGGCAGTAACTGATTGCTGCCGTTGATGTAGGCGATTTCGCCGTTACCGTAAAATCCTAACAATGGCATGTGCGGGAATGTTTGTGTAATGACTTGCAGGTCGCGGTCGATGCCATCATAAAAATATGGTCCACGTCCCAGGCAGGAAAATAATAGTGCAAAATCCGGCGCATTGCCCAGTTCCCTGGTTAATTCGTGCGCCAGCAACGTGATATCGGCTTCTGCTACACTGGTATCACGCAATGACCAGCTTAAAAACTGCCCTGCACTTAGTGGCTGCGCTAAAGTAACGCTGCCATTATCTTCATCACAACAGATAATCGTGGTTTGATTGTATTCCCCTTGCACAATCGCTTCTGCACTATCTGCATAGGCTGCTATCACGAGGTGCAGCGGCACGGGGTCATGGCCTTTGCTGTGCGATTTCCAGGCTTTCTGTAATGAGCCAAGCGGCGCTTGATGATTCAGTAAAGTGAGGTCAAAGCGATTGGTTTGCTGAATCTGTTGCGGCTGGGTGAGCAACTGCAGTCCGTGTGAGGCTTTAGTAGCAACTTTTACGTTAGAAAAAAATGCTTCAATATGGCCCGTGA
>JBAQME010000205.1:0-1599 GCA_049302535.1 Methylotenera sp. | reverse complement strand
GGCATCAAAGTGGTGCCAATCCCGGGCGTGAGTGCGGTGATCACGGCATTGTCAGCATCCGGTATCGCGCAGAATGGATTTCTATTCCACGGCTTTTTGCCTGCCAGCGGCGCGGCGCGGCGCAAGGCATTAGAAGCGTTGAAACCGCAAACGGTGACGCTGGTATTTTATGAAGCGCCGCACAGAATTCTGGAATGTATTGCAGACTTATGCTCCGTGCTAGGCGCTGACCGCCGCATTACGTTTGCACGTGAGCTTACCAAAACTTTTGAAACGATCTATAGCTGCAATTTAGGCGAGGCTGAAGCCTGGCTTAAAGCAGATGCCAATCAGCAGCGCGGCGAGTTCGTGTTGCTGGTTGAAGCCGCAGCAATCAGGGATGCCGAAGAGATTCCCGAAGAAACCGTTAGGGTATTGAAATTGCTGCTCGCGGAATTGCCGCTAAAGCAGGCGGTAAAGCTGGCAACAGAAATTACCCGCGAAAAGAAAAATGTTTTATACGATTTTGCATTGCAGTTAAAACAATCTGAACAACCTTAAGCGCAAAAAAAGCGACGAGTAAAAACTATGAATAAAATTAATTCACTGACTATCACAAGGCCGGACGATTGGCATTTGCATTTAAGAGACGGTGCTGCACTGAAGGCAGTGCTGCCGGATACTGCCAGGCAATTCGCACGTGCGATCGTGATGCCCAATCTGCGTCCACCCGTCACTACGACAGAGTTAGCGATTGCCTATCGCCAGCGCATTATTGAAGCATTGCCTAAAGGCATGGTTTTTGAACCGTTGATGACTTTGTATCTCATTGACAACACAAGTGCCGACGAAATCGCAAAAGCTAAAGCGAGCGGTTTAATACATGGAGTAAAGCTCTATCCGGCGGGTGCTACGACGAATAGTGATTCCGGTGTGACGAGTCTGGATAAATGCGCAGGTGCTCTGGCAGCAATGGAGAAATTGGGCATGCCTTTGCTGGTGCATGCCGAGGTGACAGATGCTGATGTCGATGTGTTTGACCGTGAACTTGTTTTTATTGAGCGTCACATGATTCCGCTGCTCAAAAAATATCCGGCACTGAAAATAGTGTTTGAGCATATCACCACTAAGGATGCTGCTGATTTTGTGGCGCTGGCGCCTGCCAATGTGGCAGCGACGATTACCGCGCATCATTTGCTGATGAACCGTAACGATATGTTTAAAGGCGGCATTCAGCCCCACCATTACTGTTTGCCTGTGCTGAAGCGGGAAACACATCGTGTGGCACTGGTTAAAGCAGCGACTTCAGGCAGTAATAAATTCTTTCTGGGCACGGATAGCGCCCCGCATGCCAAGCATACTAAAGAGGCCGCGTGCGGCTGTGCGGGTATGTACACGGCGCGTACGGCGCTGGAGCTGTATGCGGAGGCATTTGAATCTGTTAATGCGCTGGATAAGCTGGAAGGTTTTGCCAGTTTTTATGGGGCGGATTTTTATGGGTTGCCGCGTAATAGTGAGCGGATCACTCTGGTTAAGGAAAGCTGGAAGGTGCCGGGAAGTTTGCCGTATGAAGGGGATGTGTTGGTGCCGTTGAGGGCGGAGCAGATGGTGCATTGGAAG
>JBAQME010000204.1:0-1571 GCA_049302535.1 Methylotenera sp. | reverse complement strand
GAGATGGAAGCCGTGATCGCTTATCTGCAAGTACTAGGTACTGCGCTCAAGCAATAAGCGTAAATATGGACATTACAAATTTACGCATAATCGCCATGTTCGCAGTCCTGATTACCTTTGTTGGTATATGGGTGTGGGCATGGTCCGGACGGCATAAAGAAGATTTTGATGAGGCGGCAAGATTGCCGCTTGAGGGAGAAGAATAATGAGTGATTTTACAAGCAATTTTTGGCCGTTCTTTATTTCGGCCATTGTGATTGGCGGTATCGTCTTTTGTATGACGGTATTGTTTATTACCAGCAAGTCCCATGACCCGGCACATACCGGCGAATCAACCGGGCACGTTTACGACGAAGATATCGTTGAAATGAACAACCCAATGCCAAGATGGTGGATGTGGATGTTTATTATTACCTGCGTATTCGGCGTTATATACTTGTTCCTGTTCCCGGGCTTGGGCTCTTACAAAGGCCAGCTTGGCTGGACACAAGTAAAACAATATGAACAGGAAGTGAAAGAATCCAACGAACGTTTAGCCCCTATTTACGCAAAATTCACCGCAATGAAACCGGAAGACGTTGCTAAAGATGCAAAAGCCATGGCGATTGGCGAGCGCTTGTTCATGAATAACTGTTCACAATGTCATGGTTCAGATGCGCACGGCAGCCGTGGTTTTCCTAACCTGACAGACAACGACTGGCTGTACGGTGGTGCTCCGGAAACCATTAAAGAAACCATCACTAACGGACGCCATGGCATGATGCCACCTATGGCTGCAGCTATTGGCGGCACTGCTGATGACGTTAAGAATGTAGCTAACTATGTGTTAAGTCTGTCTAACAGCACACATGACGCTGCCCGTGCCGCACTAGGTAAAGAAAAATTCGTAGCCTGTGCAGCTTGCCATGGTCCTGAAGGTAAAGGTAACCAGACGATTGGCGCCCCTAACCTTACTGACAATATCTGGCTACATGGCGCTGGTGAAGCTGCTATTATGGATCGTATCAATAACGGGAAAAGCAACCAGATGCCGGCACAGGGTTCACGGTTAACGCCAGAGCAAATTCACGTGTTAGCGTCTTATGTTTGGCGTTTTTCCAACTCTGGCAGCGCTCAATAACATTTGAGATTTAATTCAGACTTAGGCTGAACTTAAGCTTAATTAAATTATCTTAGTTACCACTAAATGCCCGTTATTTTGCATATGCTAAAATAGCGGGCGTTGTCTATTTTGCGTCACAATATTTACGTAGGATTCCAGAACAAGTGTCCAATCAGAAGCTAAAATCCAAAAAAGTTATTCCTATTGCCGAAGAAGCTCCAAAAGCTAAATCGCTGTATGAGGCGCATAAAAAAGTTTACCCGCGCAGCATTTCCGGCTATTTCAAAAACCTGCGCTGGCTCACAATCTGGATTACCCAAATTGTATTTTACGGAATGCCATGGCTGCAGTGGAACGATAGGCAGGCAGTCCTGCTTGATATCGGCACGCACCGTTTTTACATTTTTGGTTTAGTGCTTTACCCGCAGGATTTAATCTATCTCGTTGTCATTTTAATTATCGCCGCACT
>JBAQME010000203.1:0-4244 GCA_049302535.1 Methylotenera sp. | reverse complement strand
TATTGCCCTGAAAATCATGTACTGGAACACCGCGCCAACCTCACTGCTACGCCTGACAATACACCCATGCTGCAAATCGGGCTAAGCACGGTGATGTGGCGCGAGGCATGGAAATACGGCGAACGTGTCTTCCGCTACTGTCAGCTGGATGCCGGCCATGCTGTCGGTGCGCTGGCTTACGCGGCCAACGTGCTGGGCTGGTCGCTGGCTGAACAAAGAAATATAAGTACAGACACACTGGCGCAATTGTTGGGCGTGGATAGAACCGCTGATTTTCCAGCGCGCCGCTACCTTGAAACCGAACGTGAAGAAGCTGAGATACTGCTTAACGTGTCATTTAATAGCAGCAAAGCCTCTGCTGCTGCCCCAGCTATAACGCCCTTTGGCTGGCAAGGCACAGCCTCTACCATAGACGCACACCCGATGTACCGCTGGCCGGTAATTGAAGATGTATCTATCGCATCCAGACGCAAGGCCGATAACGCGAAATCTGTGGCCATACTGCCTGCTGCCAGTTCTGCTAACTTGGTTGAGAAAATAACAACCGCTGCTGACGTAATACTCGGACGCCGCAGTGCTCAACGGTTTGATGCCAACTATGTCATGTCAGCACAGAGTTTTATCGCCATACTGGATGCGTTGCTGCCTAATGCTAGCGCCCCGTGGAATGCCTTAGCCACGCCACCAAGCATCAATCTATTGCTGTTTGTGCATCGCGTTGAGGGTTTTGATTCCGGGCTTTATCTGCTGGTACGTGAACCACGCCTTGCCGCGCAACTGGATGCCAATATAAACCAGCAGTTTTTGCGTAAACCTATTTCCAATATACCCGCACATTTAAACCTGCAATTGCTGACACCAGCCCCGGCAGGTGAGCTGCACCGCGTAGCGCGCAGCCTGCACTGCCACCAGGACATTGCCGCTAATGCCTGCTTCGCCCTTGGTATGCTAGCTGAGTACGATGGCGTGATTGCCGACAATCCATCCGCTTATCGTGACATGCACCGCGAAGCTGGCTTGATCGGCCAGGTGCTTTACCTGCAAGCAGAAATGTACGGACTGCGCGGTACAGGCATCGGCTGTTTTTTTGACGACCCGATACACCAGTTACTGGGCCTGACTGATGAAACTTTTCAAACCATTTACCACTTCACTGTGGGGCTCGCGCTGGACGATGCGCGTATTGAAAACATCCCGACTTCCACCCCAATATCCATGTTAACGAGAACATCATGAGCACAACATTTCAACGCATTTCACCCCAACATGCTACCGACCTTATTTTGCGCTCCAGAGCTGGCATTACGCCGCTGGCACTGTTTGACTCGCGTGATGCGGCAAGCTATGCAAAATCCCATATCAAAGGGACAGATCATCTTACAGAGCAAGGCTTTGGCGCTGTCGTCGCCAGTCTGCCGAAAAACATCCCGGTGATGATCTATTGCTACCACGGCAACGCCAGCCAGGTGTACGCCAGCATGTTCAGCGACTTCAAATTCAACGAGGTGTACAGCGTAGATGGCGGCTATGAAGCGCTTGCGCCGGCCTTGCCGGAACGGCCTGCACTCACAGCAGAATCCAGCAGCGCACTGGCTGAATTTATCACTGAGCACCACTTTGACCCAGCCGACCTCAACAGCCCATGGCACCATGCACTTACGCCGCTCATGCGTGCCGCACTATCAGGCTACGACGATCTGGCTGAGGAGCTACTGGCACTAGGTGTTAACATCCACATGCGGAACTTCGACGGCAATAATGCGCTATGGCTGGCTTGCGTGTCAGGAAATGCTCAACTGGTACAAAGGCTGATTGATGCCGGTATCGAAATTGATAACCGCAACCTCACCGGCGCAACCGCACTTATGTACACAGCATCCAGCGGTAAACATGAGATGATGAAAATCCTGCTCGATAACGGCGCTGACCCATTTATCCGCACCGATGATGATTACCTTGCGGTGGAACTCGCCGCAACTGAAGAATGCCTTAAATTGCTGCGACACACCGCCTCTTAGATTTAAGCCATTGCGGAGGGTTACATTTTTAGTTAACCGTGGTTCGTCTAGCACATTGTCGTACGTAGTAAAAAAAACGAAAAAATAAATGATACCATCGTGCTTTGGTACCGCTTGCTATGATGCCAAATATATCATTTAATCAAATTTACATAGCTTCACAATACACAAGCTGTAATGTTTCACACGTAAACGTACTACGACTTGTTCCGATAGCTTGTGTGAAAATTTGCAGGTGTGCCTACCATTTTGAATTAGCGATATTTAGGTACTATAAAAATAGCTTATCAATTCAATTTATTATTGATATTAGATATTAAAAAAATTTCAGCAACCAGCCCGAATAAAAAATTAAGTTCTTTTATGGGATCTACTTCACGTTAGGGTTCATTCAGATTATGAAATGCTGGATTTGTGGTGCCGAGGCATCTTCAGGTGAACACATGACAAAGGCTTCAGACCTTCGCGCATTGTTTGGACACCGTTCATTGAAAAATCCACTATTTCTTCATACATTAGAAAATCTCAACCAACGTGTGCCTGGTATTAAATCGAACGTACTAAAATCAAAAGCATTGCTGTGCACACATTGCAACAATGAACGAACACAACCGTACGACAGGGCATGGGAAAAACTTTCTAACTATTTGAGAAATCGTAAGCCACCTATTCAGCCCAATATGGTCTTGAGGCTTTCCCCAGTATTTCCCGGTAATGTCCATCAATCCATGAATTTTGTTCATTTATTTTTCTTAAAGTTATTTGGCTGCCTTATCGTCGAGCACTCGATTCCCATAGATATTCAAGAATTTTCTGCTGCCCTTCTTGAAAGGCGCCCCCATCAGAAGGTACACTTGGCGTTTGAAGCAATAACTGACCGTAGGTTTCACAAGCATGCTGGAAGATCTACAATCCAAACAGCCCAAGTAAATGGACATGTATCATATGCTGTTTGGCTTTATGATGTTGGGCCCCTTTCGGTTCACATCATGTACGCCGAACATAGCGAAAACCGCAAAGGACTAGCAAATTCATGGCATCCATCAAATGTTGGGAAATTTGTTCGGTTAATCGGTAAATGAAACCTAACTCATCTTTCAAGCGGGACGCCTAACGGCAGCCTTTAATTCAAATGTTGGGCACTAATGGGGAATGATTCATGATTGGTAAAACTACGATTGCGCTTTTATTGTTATTTTCGACTTCATCTAGCCATGCTGAGACTGCCGATCAGTTATGTACTGCCGGGGGCTATTACTCAGGTTCACAAGATCATTTCCTAAGCGGTCTTGCCGCGCACATCCTCAACCAGCGTAATCAACTGAGTACACCTGCCTGTGGAGCACTTTGGAGAGAAGCCGTAGAAGTTGGGGAACACTTTTCGGAAACGGGAAAACCTCGTTCATCTGACGAACGAGTTATCTCGGAAGCTGGGAATTTCAGCAGAAAAGTCTATGATGCAATTACAAAATCCAGTGGCCTATAATTAAAAAAAGTGGCTATAAGTAACCATAGCCTGCCTTAGGCCACTACACCCCACTATCTTAAGACGCAATAACCATCGGAAATTGCGCCGTATGAACAAGATTGATCTGCTCTACAGATGCAGATCAAACGCTAAGCACTTCAATCGTCACATCTTCTTCGCCCAACACTGCCTGACAAGCCAGGCGGGATTTTGAGCCTACGCCCACAGTGGCATCTAGCCTTTCGTTTTCTTCACGCTGGATTTTGGATAAACTCTTGCGGCCTTCTAACACTGAAATATGGCAGGAGCCACACTCGGCTTTGCCTGAACACTTATGCATGATATTTTCACCAACAGCTAATAGCGCAGAAAGAATGCTGCTGCCGGGAGCAGCTTGATAGGTTTTTCCAGAAGGTTGAACGGTAAGAACGGGCATGGCTTTAACTCCTATAAAAATTATGGGTAGAATTATTTGTCGGTTTTGTCGCAAAAATTACGCGAAAGAACGCAAAACTGAGTGCATAAAAAGTTAAAAGCAAACTATGTACCAATTAACTTATTTACGAATAAAATCTACTCTAATTTCAATACTATCGGGTTAAACGCCTTGGAAACCAGCATTACACGGTCACCGGGTTGCAGCCCGCCAGCTTCGTCCGGCATCGCTACCACTTTGACGATCTGATTGCCGACCAGTACCGTTAGAGAGGACATCACATCCATAGGCTCGATGGCGAGAATCTCACCTGTGAAACGGA
>JBAQME010000202.1:0-8409 GCA_049302535.1 Methylotenera sp. | reverse complement strand
AATTCAGGCTGAGGCTTCCTACCTGCTTGCGGCTGTGCTCCCAGCCATTTTTACATAAATTCCATAAGATCTGCATGAGATGGCGTCGATCAAAAGTAATGGCATGCAGTTGCATGCAAGGATTAAGTTGAAAGTTTGAAGCCGGAATTTTTTCTACCGCACAAAATTGCGCATGGAAATCGACAATAAATTCGTTGAGTACAATCTTTTCCGGATGCGTACGATCACGGCGGTTCAGTTCAAGCACGTCTTTAATAATTTGATCAATACGCTGTGTGTTATCTGCAATGATTTGCAACATACGTACATTTGCCCCGGAAATATTTTCCTCTTCCTGCAGCAATTGGTTGGCATGGCTGATTGCGCTTAATGGGTTGCGAATCTCATGTGCGATATTTGCGGTTAATCTGCCTAGCGCAGCCAGTTTGGCTTGTTGCGCGGTAGATTGTATCTGGCTCCAGTCCTGAATGAAAATTACCGCACCAAGCTGGCGATTCAGGTGGTTGATAGGCTCTAGTCGTAGTTTTAGCTCCCGATTATTAACGGAGATCATTAAGTCGTTATTCGCATTGTTTATCTTCACCCAATCTATCAGCGCTGTTGCAATTGCTGGTGCACGCTCTTTAAGTGCCAGGGGTTCAGTGCTGTTTTTTGCCAAAGATAATAGTAAATTTGCCTGAGAGTTATGATGGCGAATGTTGAAGTCTTGATCTACAACGATCACGCCATCTTGCATTTCCTGCGTAATCAGTTCGTTTACTTGTGCTAAATTTTCAAGATCAACACCACGTGCAGAAGCAAGCGCTTCGCTCTGAAGAATGCGTTTAGCCAGGCTGTAAGCTAACCAGGCCGTTGCGAAGCAGCTTAAGCTCAGCATTACCGGTTGTGTATAAGATGAGGGGGATAAGTCAAATTTGGCGATTTGGTAGCTTTGCTCCAGCAGTAAGCCGATAGTGGCAATTGCTGCATAAAATAAAGCCAGGCGACCATTGCTGACCAAGCTGGCAGTCACGATCGTGATGATAAGTAAAAGGCCCAATCCGCTTTGTATGCCACCGGCGGCATACATCATCAGAATGATAAAGAATATATCAATGACGATTTGTGCAGGATGAAAGAATACAACTGCGGAAGATTTTAATGGGGTAATAATCAGCAGCGTGACGCTGAAAAGTGCATATGCCAAAGCCAGGCTAAAGAATAATGCGGCATTTTCACTATCTAACCAATTTACTTTTCCTACATAGAGATAAAAGAATACAAAAATCAGACTTAAAATAAAACGAAAGACATTAATGATGCGTATGGCACGCGCCTGCAGGGATAAGTCATTTTGCAGTGCAAAATTTTTATTGAAATTAACGCCGGAATAAAAGTTATAAAAACTCATTTATTTTCAATATGCGCTTTAGAACAGTAAAAATTGCCGTTAACTAAAAATGCTTCTGATCTTGGTAAATGTACGTGACAAGTGGCACATTGCACCATATTCTCGACAGGATTTTCATTGGATTGATCCCTGTTGGGCTGACTTGCACTGGCTTGGCCACCGCTGGCTGGATTAATAACACGTTTTAAAATGTAAATGGCCAACCATACTATTAACCCTAAAAAAATTAGTTTCCACATGGGGTTTGCTCACATCGTTAACAGACTATGATTGTAACCAAGCTTAGGCTTAGTACAAAATATAAACCTGATATACTTTAAACTTAAGTAACACTAGGTTAATAAAACTTTATCCTGGTCAGCATGGCCAAATAGTCATTGTAGATGGAGTATTGGTGATTAAACGATGTTGATTATGTGTAGTCTGGAATTTAGCCAGTCAATAAAAGATTAATATAAATGGCAATAACCCTTTAAATGGCAACTCCAAAGGAACTTTCGGATTTTCTTGCAGCGGTTGAGCGTCGGGCGTTTAAGCAGACAGCTTACGCTGTGCGTGACGATCATGCGGCGCTTGATATCGTGCAGGACGCCATGATGAAGTTGGCTGAAAAGTACGGCGATCATCCGGCAGGGGAATTTCCCATGCTGTTTCAACGCATACTGCAAAATACAATGCGTGATTTCTGGCGCAGGCAGAAAGTGCGTAATTTATGGACCACTTTGCTATCTTCTTTTGGCAGTAATGATGCTGATGGCGAAGATCGTGACCCATTAGAGACGATTGATGTTGAAGATGATAGTGATGAGCCCTCAGCGCAGCTTGCTCGCAGCCAGACGATTCAACTGATTGAGCGCGCGTTAGAAAAATTACCGGCGCGTCAACGGGAAGCTTTTGTGTTGCGTTACTGGGAGGAGATGGATGTGGCTGAAACGGCTGAAATTATGGGCTGCTCGGATGGAAGCGTGAAAACGCATTGTTCACGGGCGGTTCACGCATTGGCGATAGAACTGAAAAAACAAGGTTTAGATAAGCTGGGCTTATCAAATGCCATATTCAGTAAATAATGGCTCGACGACAAGGAGCGATCAATGAATATGCATAAAGACAATATGACAAACGAGAAAAATATCAATTTGACGGACGATAACGCAGCTTCCAATTTAATGGTGGAAGAACAAATTGCGCGCAACATTGTAGAATTGCTCGATAATCGCACGCAACATCTTAGCTTGGCTGAGGAGCAACGCTTGTCTGCGGCACGTAATCTGGCGGTTAATCATCTGGCAGGGCTGCAGGCTCAGGCTGCAGGCGATAATGGCATTAATCAAGGTGGTCATGTATTAAGCTGGTTTGGCCATCATGCCGGGCAATATTTTGAACAGCATCGTGTGATGTCAGCTGCTTTGGTGGTGAGTGCAATGCTGCTTACTTTTTTTGCAGTGCAGCAATTTGGATTTAATAATAATTTAGAAAATAGCGATGCATTCTTGTTGGCGTCTGATCTGCCACCGGAGGCTTATGCAGATAAAGGGTTTGTTGCATGGTTAGATACCAATTAATTCTTAAAAGTGCAGTACTGCTGTTCATTTTATTCTTTAACGGTTTTGCGATTGCAGATGACGCCAACGTTACGTGGGCACAATTGACAGATAATCAACGACAGGTGTTAAATCCACTGGCGTCAGAATGGGATACACTGCGTCCGTGGCAACGTGAAAAAATGCTGGATATTGCTCGCGATTACCCGAGAATGAGCCAAAATAAACAGGCGCTGGTGCAAAAACGGCTCTCAAATTGGAGCAGGTTGACGCCTTACGAACGGGAAAATGCAAGGAAAAGGCATCAGCAATTCCAGGCATTGCCGGAGGATAAAAAGAACGAGCTGCGCAAGAAATGGCAGCAGTATCAAAATCTATCCGAATCGGAACGGGCGAGATTGCGCGCAGAGTCGCCTGATACTTATACTGACGCAGACCTGAATTAAACCTGTTTAGTGTTGGCGTTTGTTTGAACTTGGATTGAATGCACTCAAGATTAACAGCATTAGATTCTACTGTGTCTGGTTTGGTTATGATGTATTTGTTACTTTTGGATTCCATGCGTGAATAATAAGCAATTGAAAACTACAGCCCCAAGTTTGTTCAAGCTTGGGGCTTGTCTTATGTATGAGACGCTCACTGTCGTTGCGTTGAGTTTTGTCTGCGCAGGCCTTTTTTTATGGCTTGCCGGGGATGCAACGCATGGCATTAAGCGTTTGTTTATGCAGCTATTTTTGTGGCTGGCTATCGGCGCGTATTTTATTTGGTGCTGGTTAAAAAGTGGACAGACCCTTGCCATGCAGGCTTGGCAGCTTAAATTGGTTAATCATGAAGATCAATTGCTCACTTTGCGATTTGCAATGGCCAGGTATCTGTTGGCAACGCTAAGTCTGGCTTTGTTTGGCCTGGGGTTTTTATGGGCAGTTTTTGACAGTAAGAGGCTGTTTCTACATGATCGATTGCTGAAATGCAAAGTGGTTGTACAGCAAAAGTAAAATTACTTGTATCCTTAAATTACTTGAAACGCCAGGGTTACCTTCGATCTACGTAATACAGCATGGTAAGCCCGGCCAGTAAAAATAATATAGTCGGCACAATGGCGCTAAACAGCGGCACCCAGTCGTTTAGCAGGCCTAAATGCACAAATGTCCGATTGAGTATTTGATACAACACACCCAGCATTATTCCAATAAATATTTTCGTACTGGCGCCCGTTGACCGCTGCTGTATAAATCCGAAAGGCAGTGCCAGGATTATCATCACCAAGCTGGCAAGCGGGTAAATCAACTTTGACCATAACGCCATTTCATAGCGTGTGGTTTTTTGTTTGTTAATGGATAGATGGTTGATGTAAGAATACAAGTTCCAGGCGGACATTTTCTCTGGCAACACGAGCAGCACATTCAGAAGTTCCGGGCGAATAAGTGAGCGCCACGTGGCCTTATCCAGCTGTTTGACGTAGTTAGTGTCTTTTTCAAAGTGGGTTTGCGTGACCTCTTTCAGGTTCCATTGATTCTCTTCAAACTGACCACTTTTTGCATGGCTGCTGGTACGTAGTTTAAATTTTTGATCAAATTCGTAAATATGAACATTGAGTAAGGTCGAGTCTGCCAACACTTCTTCTACGTTCACAAAGCTGTTGCCATCTTTAACCCACAGACCGGATTTAAAGTCTTGCACAATGACGGAATCGGTGGCTTTAATGCGCATACGATGTGCCGTTTTTTCGCTTAGCGGGGTGATAAGTTCGCCAATTAAAAAAGTGATCAAGGTAAATATCAGGCCTATTTTCAAAAGCGAGAGTGCGATACTCAATAGCGAAATACCGCTAACTCTCAGTATGATAAGCTCAGAATGGCGTGCAAACTGCCCCAGGGTGTACATGCATCCAACGAGGACAGCAACGGGCATGATTTCATATATATGGCCAGGTGCGCTAAGTAAGACAAACAGGATGACTTTTCCTAACCCATACTCACCCCTACCCAGGCTTTCGAGTTCCTGAATCAAATCAAAGAATGAAAACATGGCAATCAGTGCCAGCATGATTAGCAGCACATTGACTGTGATTTCCTTGAGCAAATAGCGAGTGATGATTTTCATGGTTAGGTTGATATGACTAAATTATTGCTTGGCACGAATTTTGAACCATGATGTCGGAGATGTACTTGGGAAAAAGTCGGGTAAAATCGGCAGCTGAAATGTGCGGCGGTAAAACATGTAAATGGTCAGCGTTAAAAACAGTAAATGTACCGGCCACAAGCCGATAATTGCATTGATTTTACCTTGCGCAATCCATGCCTGCATAATACTCAACATGTTGTTATAAATAATGTAAATGATGAGTGCCAGAACAAAGTTTGCAGAGCGGCCCGCCCGCGGATCCAATGCGCTTAATGGTATAGCGAGTAAAGACAGTACTAAAGCAGAAATAGGAATGGCGAGGCGCCATTGCAATTCTGCATTATTTACGCTGTCTTTACTTTGTAATAGCTCCCGGCTTGATTTTGATTGTGTGCTTGGCGGCTGTTGTTTAGCCTCCTTCGCCTCGACTCGAATGGCGTATTTTTCAAATTCAGTCGTGGAAAACTCTGCGGTACCACGCGAACCCTGATAACGCCTGCCATTTTCCATGAGTACAAAATGGTCACCATTTTTTGCTACGAACCGGCTGCCTTCTGCAGCAACGATAATGCCCAATTTTTGATGCTGCATGGATTGAACGAAAATGTTTTTAACAACGTTTCCCAGCTCGTCAAAGCTTTCTATAAAAAACACGCGCTCCCCGTTGCTGGACTCCTTGAATACCCCCGGGCTAATTGAAGCTAAATCATCACGGCTCTCAAGCAGGGTACGATATTCTTCGCCTTTATTTGTCGCCCATGGCATAACAAATAAACTGAGAATGGAAATAAATATTATGACGGGGACAACAAAACTCAGTACAGGACGAATCCAACTGGTAATATTCAAGCCGCCGCTAAACCAGATAACCATTTCCGAGTCACGATACCAGCGTGACAGGGTCATCAATACAGCCAAAAATAAGGTGAGTGAAAGTATCATGGGGAGGAACTTAACCAGGTTAAACCCCAGCATGGTCGTGATGGCGTCATTAGGCAAAATGCCTTTTGCGGCAAGGCCAATGAGATAACCGGCGCGTTGCGCAATCACGATGCCTACCAAAATAAGGAAGGCACCCGTAGCGGTGGAGATAAGTTCTTGCAGTAGAGAGCGCCTAAAAAGCATACGTTATATTTACGACTATGAATTACGTGTAAAACACGAGATAATTTAACTTACTTCTAAATCGATGCTGACATTGTTGACTTGGCCTTACAGGCAATAACCTGCTTTTGGCTTGTCTTCACATTATCATATGTTTATAAACAGAGTTACAACAAAATCAAGGATTCAACTACATGGAATTTAGCATAAAAACGGGCGGCGCGGAGAAACAGCATCATAATTGTGTGATTGTTGGCGTTTATGAGTCACTGAAGTTGTCAGATGCAGCAAAAACCATTGATGAGCTTTCAGCAGGTTACCTCAGCAGCATTCTTAAACGTGGTGATTTGGATGGAAAGTCTGATACCACTTTAATGCTACATAATGTGCCGGGTATGCATAGTGACCGTGTGTTGCTTGTAGGTTTGGGCAAAGAGAGTGATTTTACCGAAAAACAATATTGCAAAGCTGTACGTGCATCGGTGAAGGCCGTTGCCGCAAGCGGTGCCAGTGAAGCCTTAACTTTTTTGGCAGAATTACCTGTAAAAAAACTGGGCACTCGCCGGAAAGTTTCGTATATGGTAGAAGTGACTTTAGATGCAACTTATCGCTTCAACGCAATTAAACGTAAAAAAGAAGCAAGTGAAGACCAGGACGCTAAAAAAAGCATTAAAAGACTAACCATACACATTCCGGACGCAGCAGAAGTAAAAGAGGCTGAAGCTGGCGTGGCAGATGGCAAAGCGCTGGGTGCCGGTGTAAGTTTAACCAAGGATCTGGGCAACCTGCCTCCAAACGTCTGTACGCCAACCTACCTTGCAGAGCAAGCCCTGGCACTTGGTAAAGCCTATGGGTTGAAAATTGAAGTTCTGGAGCGGGATGCACTTAAAAAGCTGGGAATGGGTTCATTTCTAGGCGTGACACAAGGCAGTGAAGAACCGCCTAAACTTATCGTATTGCAGCATCTGAAAGGTAAGCCGGAGCAAAAACCTGTAGTGCTGGTGGGCAAGGGCATTACCTTTGATACCGGCGGCATTTCAATAAAACCAGGCGCCGAGATGGATGAAATGAAATATGATATGTGCGGTGCTGCAAGCGTGCTGGGCACATTTAAAACAATTGCTGAAATGGATTTGCCGTTGAATGTGATCGGTATTATCCCAACTTGTGAAAATATGCCTGATGGCCGTGCGACAAGGCCAGGCGATGTGTTAACCAGTATGTCCGGTTTGACGATTGAAGTGCTGAATACCGATGCCGAAGGACGCTTGATATTATGTGATGCGTTGACTTATGCTGAGCGTTTTGAGCCAAGCGCAGTGGTGGATATCGCGACGTTAACCGGCGCCTGTGTGATTGCTTTGGGGCATCATGCGAGCGGTTTGTTCAGTAACAATGATGACTTGGCTAAAGAGTTGCTGCAGGCGGGTGAAACTGCGCTGGATCGCGCCTGGCATATGCCGATGTGGGATGACTACCAGCCGCAACTGGACAGTAATTTTGCTGATATTGCTAATATCGGCGGCCGCGCTGGTGGTAGCATTACCGCCGCGTGTTTCCTATCCAGATTTGCTAAAAAATATGATTGGGCGCACTTGGATATCGCAGGTACTGCATGGAAATCTGGCAAGGAAAAAGGAGGCACTGGTCGCCCGGTACCGTTGCTGACAGAGTTTTTAGTGACACGCTCACATCAGGCAAAGAAATAACAGTCACCCATGACGCGCGTAGAGTTTTATTTCAACGTACCGGATAAGCTTGCAAAAGTGACTGAGCTTTGTGATAAAGCGGTAGCCAAGAGGCGTCAGTTGACAGTTTTTACGCAAGATGATGTGATGAGCAATCTTTTGCAGCAGAGACTATGGCAGCATTCGGCGACAAGCTTTTTGCCGAGTGCCCGGCCGGATCATGGTGTAAGTCAGGATGTATCTATCATTCTTGATGCTGAAGGCGGTAATTTGATTCAGGATGATATCCTGATTAATTTAAAAACTGAATATCCGCCTTTTTTTAGTCGTTTTAGATATTTAGTTGAACTGGTGGGGCTGGATGAAGAAGATAAAGCCGCAGCACGATCTCGTTATAAGTTTTATCGGGATCGTGGATATCAAGTAAAATCAACAGACGTTGCAGCTGCTGATTAGCCATTGCATTCAAATTTGATAGTACATTTATAACATGCGAGAACACTATGCGTGAAGATGACGATATTCCGTTGCTTACAGAAGTGCATGCAATACCGGTGCAGGC
>JBAQME010000201.1:0-2604 GCA_049302535.1 Methylotenera sp. | reverse complement strand
ATTGGCTGATTCCAGCTGGGCAGATGACGTTACTGAACTTCTGCTTTGGGGATTTACCTGCAATACGCTCTAGAGCAGCGAATGTCTATATTGGCCTAATGCTGCCTGATGAGTTTATCGTAAATATCCTTCCATATATAAATCAACCTTGAAATAAGCTTTCAACAAGCAACAAACAACCTTGTAAATACCATTAATGAACTACGAATATACTGGCAACGTACCCCGAATCTACTCTCAATGTACTAACGAGCTACTCATAAGCTACTCATAAGCTACTCTAAAGGTACTAAAAATCTAATTGGATAAAGGTAAACTAAGCTACGAATCTCGAAGACAAGCGAAAATTAGTCTGGATACACACATTTCTGGGCGACTACATGCTCAACGATATCAATTTAGATATCATTGATAAAATTCGAAGTGCAAAACTGAACGAGGTTTCAAAGGCAACAACTAACCGTTATTTAGCGTTAATCAGGTCTATTTTAATTCGGGCACGTGACGAATGGGAATGGATCGATAAAGTACCAAAGATTAAGCTCTTTAAAGAAACATCAAGCCGTGAACGCTCTTTGACCTTTGATCAGGCAAAGCGATTGCTAAATGAATTACCCGACTATCAGCGAGAAACAGTGTTATTTGCGCTAGCGACCGGGTTACGACAAAGCAATGTGCTGGAATTAGAATGGTCACAGGTAAATTTAGAGTTGCGCCATGCGCGGATACATGGGACGCAATCGAAAAATAGAAAACCGATCTCCGTACCCCTGAACGAAATTGCAATCTCAGTATTGCGCAGACAGGTAGGAAAGCATCAAGAGCGGGTTTTTACTTATCGAGGAAATCCTATCAAGTGGGCAAATACACTACCCTGGAGAAATGCATTGAAACGGGCTGGCATTACAGATTTCCGCTGGCATGATTTAAGGCATACTTGGGCGACTTGGCAGCGACAGGCTGGAACACCAACCCATGAACTACAACGTTTAGGTGGCTGGCGAACAGGGGCAATGGTGGAGCGTTATGCACATCTGGCTTCGGATCATCTTGCTATTGCTGCTTCACGACTGGACTCTGTACTCCTTGGCTACGATTTGGCTACGGTGCCATCAAAATAAAAGCGGCCTGCATTTCTGCAAGCCGCTTAGATATTGGTGGCCCCCCTGTGAGTCGAACACAGCACCAACGGATTATGAGTCCGCTGCTCTAACCAAGCATGAGCTAGGGGGCCAAAACTTTCAAGTTCGCTATTTTAAACTAAAATAACTAATCTTGGCCCGTTTCCAGGAAGCTTCTCAATCTTTCTGAGCGTGTAGGATGGCGTAATTTACGTAATGCCTTTGCCTCAATCTGACGGATACGCTCACGCGTTACATCAAACTGTTTGCCTACTTCTTCCAGCGTGTGGTCTGTATTCATTTCAATACCGAAACGCATGCGCAGTACTTTTGCTTCACGCGGGGTGAGCGACTCCAGCACTTCGCTGGTTGCATCGCGCAGACTGGCGTATACAGCTGCGTCAACCGGTGCCAGAGTCGTGCTATCTTCAATAAAGTCGCCTAAATGTGAATCTTCATCGTCACCGATTGGGGTTTCCATAGAGATTGGCTCTTTGCTGATTTTCAGGATCTTGCGGATCTTGTCTTCAGGCATTTCCATTTTTTCTGCCAGCAAGGCCGGATCTGGCTCGACACCGGTTTCTTGCAGAATCTGGCGGCTGATACGATTCATTTTGTTGATCGTTTCAATCATATGCACAGGGATACGGATAGTACGTGCCTGGTCAGCAATGCTGCGAGTAATCGCCTGACGGATCCACCATGTTGCATAAGTAGAAAATTTAAAACCGCGACGATATTCAAATTTATCAACCGCTTTCATTAAACCGATATTGCCTTCCTGAATTAAATCCAGGAATTGCAAACCGCGGTTGGTGTATTTTTTGGCAATGGAAATTACCAAACGCAGGTTAGCTTCAATCATTTCGCGTTTAGCGCGGCGTGCACGTGCCTCGCCTGTCGTCATCTGCTTATTGATTTCTTTAAGCTCTTTGGTTGGAATGCCAACTTTAGCTTCCAGATCAATCATGCGTTGTTGCTGATCTAAAATAGAGTGGTTGTAACGTGCCAGCTTCTCAACATAAGGCTTATCTGCCTTCAGTTCTTCCGCTAACCAGTTCAGGTTGCTTTCATTACCCGGGAAAGATTTAATAAAATGCGCGCGTGGCATACCGGCTTTTTCTACACAGAAATCCAGCACCTTACGCTCATGGCCACGTACTGTTTCCACTAGGCCACGTACCTGGTCACAAAGACTTTCAACCTGTTTTGGTGAAAAACGGAATGCGGTAAGCTCTTCCAGAATCTCGGATAACAATGCCTGATACTCAGGGTCTTGTGAACCCCTTAACGGCAGAATTTCCATCATTTTCTTATGTGCCGCACGCACTACAGCAAAACGCTTGAGCAACTCTTCTTTAAGTTTAGCTAATGCCTCTGCCGAAATCGCCGCTGCTTTTGCACCGTCAGCATCATCATCTTCATCCGCATCCTCAGCTTCAGGCTCTTCAACCTCGTCAGCCTCAGCTGTCATACCGTCATC
>JBAQME010000200.1:0-2512 GCA_049302535.1 Methylotenera sp. | reverse complement strand
TTAATTAATAGTCTAAAATTTATACTATTCTAAAAAAACGTTATAAATCTATAGGTTACAGTTTAGTTACACAAGTAATCACAGAGTTATCCACAGATATTGTGGAGATAATTTTTGATTCAGGAATGTATTGTAAAAGTCAATTGTTAACTGCTTTATTCATTGTTAGGCATAATAGTGATCACTGATACCAAAAAATCATACAGATCAAACGTTGCCATTGACTGACTTTTATGTTTGAAGGTGAAGATGCAGTTCTGGTGGATTATCAGGGCTATCACTAGAAAGGAATTAATATGAGCAGAATACATAACCCGCCACACCCTGGCGAAACTTTGAGGGAGGATATACTTCCCGCACTCGGTTTGAGTGTTACTGAAGCTGCTGAGCAGCTTGGCGTAGCACGTCCATCTTTATCGCGTGTACTTAACGGACATGCAGCCATTTCACCTGAGATGGCATTACGCATAGAAAAGTGGCTTGGCGTTGAGAATGGCGGGAGTGCTGACTTATGGTTAGCAGAACAAGTCTCTTATGACCTATGGCAGGCAAGAAGAAAATTCAATGCTAAAGTTAAACCTGCGGAGCTGCTGGCAGCCTGAGATTCGTAAGGTTACTAAACAGGATTGTTAAGCAACTAATCAGTATTTGCACACCAGAATCAGAAAAGACCGAATCAATGGAGTCTGACCCCATTGATTTATTATGGAAATTAATTACTTAGAAGTGTTTTTGGTCTATAGAAATTAGTGATAATTTCACAATTTGCTTACGACTTCATCTATTGCCTCAATTGATTGTTGTTTATATTCCGGTTTAACCTGAACCCTATGCCCACTAAGTTGTAACTTTCCTGTTTGCATTACCGAGAATGGGCATCCTCTTGAGAAGGCTACAACACCTGTTGTTCCAAAGTCACGAACATCAACAATGCCATTGTCTATGTTCGTAAATGTGAAGTAATCTTTATAAGCTTTCATCAAAGCTTTTAAATCACTATCTATTCCTGACAGAACAGCGGCATATGCAGATGCTGAGCCCATATACTGGGTCAGTCTATTTTTTAAAATAAGATGGACTTGTGGCAATTGGCGGTTTGCATCAGTTAATTTTCTTGCAAAAGTATATTTTGCATAAACCTCAGATGGTAGTTTCACACCGTATATTAATGAAAAAGCATTTTGAATTGCTCGACGAGATGAGTCGTCTGCCATAACTGGTAATATGACACGATCTGCAGATGAAAGTGCAATTTGAGTGTACATAGAAAAGCTAGGATTGGTATCAATAAACACTTGATCATAATCTGCCTCTAAAAGCCTTAAAAAATCTCTAAGCCAATCTATAACACCTAACCATGCATTAACACCAGGCAAATCTGCATTTGCAAGTGAATTCATTGCAATAGCTTGAAGTTCAAGTAAAGGATCACCACAGACTAGATGAATATTTTTAGGTATTGCTGGGTTATATTCAAAAGGTTTAGTTATGTAACTAGTTACATCCATATTTGTTGGAGGGGTAAATGGCGCAGGTAAGCGAGCGTCAAAATAACCACCTATACTGCAACGAGGTGTCAGTCCTTGTCTTTCCAAAAGTCGTTTTGAACCATTGTTTGATAGCCCCCCAAGCAACAATTCAGACAAATTAGCTTGCGGGCACATATCAATGACTAATATTCGAGATGTCGGATGTAATTCGGCATATCTGCATACTGTTTGAAATGTCAAACTTGTTTTGCCTGTTCCACCTTTATTATTCCAGACCGCGTATGTGATCATATTTAATCCTCCAATTAAAAATTAAATAATATACGTCCATTTTGGACGTGTCAATGTATTTTTTTTACATAAGTTTGTAAATAAAATACATTGACACGTCCGTTGTTGTTTTTTGATAGGTAGTTGGAATCAAAAAAATAAACTGAATTCAAATGACTTAAAGTAATCAATGGGGTCAGACTTCATTGATTTTACAATCGACACGTCAATATGATATGTAGATATTTTTAATATTTATCGACATTTGGTGAGCAATATGTCGATTGCCCTAATTAATTGTGGTGTGCCAATGGCGGTTGTGACGGAAGTATGAGGCAATAAAAAGCCCCGAAGCTATTAACTTCGGGGCTTTTGAAGGGTTACGATATTTCGTGATTCCCTGTATTGGTGGTGAAAGAGGGACTTGAACCCTCGACCCCAGGATTATGAATCCTGTGCTCTAACCAGCTGAGCTACATCACCTTGTAAACCTGTTTGCATAAATTTCAGCAAGGGCGCAATTCTAGTGTTTTAGGCGGGAATTGTCAAAAAATAGTTTCGATTTTTTGATTTATTTCCGCTTTAAATCGGCTTTGAACAAGGCGCGCGAAATGTAGACAGTACGCATTAGTACGGCAAATGAGCGCAACGCCGTTCAAGGTTGATTTTATGCGGAAATATTAGACGTTAAAGCGGAAGTGCATCACATCGCCATCCTGCACAATGTACTCTTTGCCTTCAAGACGCATTTT
>JBAQME010000199.1:0-5674 GCA_049302535.1 Methylotenera sp. | reverse complement strand
CTGATCGCTTTAACAAAGTTCTTGTTCGCTGCGTAGCTATCAGTTGCAATTTCTTTAATAGTCTCAAATGTGAGCCAAGGGCAGACTGCCTCAGCGCCATAACCTGCCAGCAAGGCAAAGTGGTGCACTTCACGTGCAGAACCGGTATCGACCACCAAGCCGGTGCTGGTTCTCAAGCCTGCCTTTACCAGATGTTCATGCGTTACTGAACATGCCAGCAGCGCCGGAATCGCTAAACGGTCAGCACTTACATTGCGATCAGAAAGAATCAAAATATTAAAACCACTTTGCACCGCATTTGATGCTGCATTAGTAATACTTACAACTGCCGCGGCCATACCAGCTTTACCAAGAGACGCAGGGTAAGTGATGTCCAGCACCAGTGATTTATATTGGTTTTGTGTAAGTGTCGCAATTGCCTTCAATTGCTCCAGCTCATCCGGCATCAACACAGGCTGGCTGGCTTCCAAACGCATTGGCGGTGTAGTTTCATCCACGCCAAGCAGGTTTGGCTTAGGACCGATGAACGTCACCAGTGACATCACCAACTCTTCACGAATCGGGTCAATCGGCGGGTTAGTCACTTGCGCAAACAGCTGTTTGAAGTAGTTATACAGAACTTTAGGTTTTGCGGATAACACCGGCAAAGCTGCGTCGTTACCCATAGAGCCGGAACCCTCTTCACCGTTCTGCACCATAGGCTGCAACACAAACTTGATGTCTTCTTGCGTGTAACCGAATGCCTGCTGCGTATCCAGCAGATTGGCAGCCATTTCCAGATGGCCTTCAACTTTTGGCATGTCACTCAGGAAGTAGCGTGATTTTTCAATCCATTGCTTGTAAGGTTTAGCTGTCGCCAAGGCCTGTTTCACCTCTGCATCATCAATAATACGACCTTGTTCCATATCGATCAGCAGCATTTTACCTGGCTGCAAACGCCATTTTTTAACGATTTTTTCTTGCGGGAATGTCAGTACGCCCATTTCAGACGCCATCATCACAATGTCGTCATCAGTCACCAAATAACGCGCTGGACGCAAGCCGTTACGGTCTAATGTTGCACCAATCATACGGCCATCAGTGAAAGCAACGGCGGCGGGGCCATCCCATGGCTCCATCAAGGCAGCATGATATTCATAGAATGCACGGCGCTCTTCATCCATCAACGAATCACCTGACCATGCTTCCGGGATCAACATCATCATCGCGTGCGGCAGGCTGTAACCACCGGCTACAAGCAATTCCAGACAGTTGTCGAAACAAGCTGAGTCTGACTGGCCTTCAGCAATCAACGGCCACAATTTTTCCAAATCGTCACCCAGCACGGTTGAGCGCATGGCCTCATGCCGTGCGGCCATCCAGTTAACGTTACCTTGCACCGTATTAATTTCACCGTTATGCGCAATCATACGGAATGGGTGCGCTAAATCCCAAGCCGGGAAGGTATTGGTTGAGAAGCGTTGGTGCACCAGCGCCAAAGCTGAAACTACGCTTTCATCATTCAGATCTTTGTAATAAACGCCCACTTCATTCGCCAGCAGCATGCCTTTATAGACAATGGTGCGTGAAAACAGGGAGGGCATATAAAACGCTGCGTTGTCTTGCAACTCAAGTGCACGCACTGCGTGTTCGATACGTTTACGAATCACAAATAACTTGCGCTCAAATACGTTCTGGTCTGTGCCTGTAGATGCGATGAATACCTGACGCATGGTCGGCTCAACATCGCGCGCCGCTTGGGCGATATTGCTGTTATCAACCGGCACATCGCGCCAGCCCAGCAATGTTTGATTTTCTTCCGCGATAATTTTGCTGAATAGGGCTTCACACGCTTCGCGATTTTTTGCAGCTTGCGGTAAAAACACATTACCTACGGCATATTGCCCGGCAGCAGGCAGATTAATATTGAGCTTGGCGGCCTCTTTGCGCATGAACGCATCAGGCATCTGCATGAGCAAACCGGCACCATCCCCTAATTTAGGATCATAACCGGTTGCGCCACGGTGGGTAAGGTTGGTGAGTAACTCCAAGCCTTTTTGCACGATGTCATGACTTTTCTTACCTTTGATATGCGCTACGAAACCGACGCCACAGGCATCGCGCTCGTTCGACGGAGTATATAAACCTTGTTTAACAGGCTGTCCAGAATAGCGTGTTTTCAGGCTAATGGACTCGATGCCACTCTGCGCTGCTGGTGTGTTTTCAAAACCAATTGGGTTACTTAAATCTGATGCCATATTATCTAATCACAAAACATTTAGCGGAACCTTCAAGTTTACCGCTAAATGTCTATGAGTTCAATAAGATAGACGTTAAAGATAAAGATTATTTGTTAAATAACCTTTAATGAATGTTGATAAAAATGCCAGCAAGTTAGCGTGACGCTAACAAACTAAATGCTTTCTTCGCCGCATCAATCGTATATGCAATATCTGCATCCGTATGTGCCGCAGACACAAACCCCGCCTCGAATGCTGAGGGGCCTAAATAAACGCCGGCATCCAGCATAGAATGGAAGAACTTATTAAAGTTTTCTTTATTTGACTGCATAACCTCAGCAAAACTGGTTGGACATTTTTCACTGAAATATAGCCCGAACATACCGCCCACACTTTGTGCGCTGAATACCACACCCGCTTCTTTTGCTGCGGCAACCAAACCATCCACCAATTTTTTGGTTTGCGCTGCAAGCTTGGCATGAAAATCAGGCGCCTGAATTAATTTTAATGTAGCCAAACCTGCTGTTACTGCCACCGGGTTACCAGACAGCGTACCGGCCTGATAAACAGCACCCAAAGGCGCCAAGCAACTCATAATGTCTTTACGTCCGCCAAAAGCCCCCACCGGCAGGCCGCCACCAATCACCTTACCCAGCGTGGTCATATCCGGCTTAATGTTATACAACGCCTGCGCGCCGCCAAGATGCACGCGGAAACCCGTCATTACCTCATCAAAAATCAACACGGCGCCATGTTTGGTACAAAGCTCCCGCAGGGTTTGCAAAAACTCCATATGCGGCACAATCAAATTCATGTTACCAACTACCGGCTCAATAATGACACAAGCGATTTCATTACCTATTTCTTCAAACAGATTTTTAAGTGCCTGTGTATTGTTATATTCCAAGGTGAGTGTATGTGCTGCCACTTCAGCCGGAACGCCGGCAGAACTTGGAACGCCCAATTCATTACTCTTACCGAATGTCAGCAATCCAGAACCCGCCTTCACCAGTAAGGCATCAGCATGCCCGTGGTAACAGCCTTCAAACTTCACGATTTTGTTACGGTTGGTAAAGCCGCGCGCAACACGAATAGCGCTCATGGTTGCTTCTGTGCCGCTACTTACCAGACGTACTTGCTCCATGCTTGGCACCAGCTTGTTAATCAGCTGCGCCATTTCCAGCTCCAAACCTGTTGGCGCGCCAAATGACAAACTGTTTGCAGCAACTTCCTGCACCGCTTTAGTAACCTCAGGATGCGCGTGCCCAACGATCATCGGACCCCATGAGTTGATATAGTCTATATATTCCTTACCGTCCACATCCCACAGTTTGGAACCCAGCCCTTTTTTGAAAAAAATTGGCGTGCCGCCTACGCTGCGGAAAGCACGCACTGGAGAGTTCACCCCGCCCGGGATAAGCTGCTGTGATTTTTCAAACAATTGCTGATTAGTCGATGTCATACGTGTCCCTCTAAAAATTCAAGTTTCTTAAGTTAAGCAAGGCGCGAATAAAAAATCATGACGCCGCATATTAAATAATATGTAAGGAGTAATTTTTTATGAGCAACGCAGCACAACGATGAAAGTTGAACTTTTAAAGCTGCCCATATATTTTTCTTTCAAGGCACCTTGTAATTATCCTGCGTCATTAAATCAATACCGCACTGGAGATTTTCTATCCAGGAGATGAACTGGTTAACCATCTCCTTACCGATAAAAGGACGCCCGTGTTGCGGCACAATAGACTCGATATCCATCGTGCGCGCCATATTTGCCCAAAAACGGCAGGCCTTGTTTGATGTCATGTATCTCTTATGAAACCCCTCCATAGCTGCCAGGTGAGCTTTGAAATCAGTGACCGGTTCAATGGCAAGATCTGCCGGCACCAATGATGCGCCCAAATCCCCGGAAAACAAGATCTTGCTTGCGACATCGTAAAACTGGAAGTTACCTTCAGAATGTAAAAAGTGTGCCGGAATTGCTTTGATAGTTGTATTGCCGAGCTGGATATTCATACCCTTATCCGGGATGCCGATAATACGGTTCTCGGTGTTACCTACGCCACAGAAATGGGGCAAGAACCGTTCCCAAATTGCAGGTGCCACCACTTTGCATTCTGTACCAATCAACCACTTATTGATGGATGCAACGATATCCGGATCCTGATGTGAGGCCAGAATATATTCCAGCTTACGGAAATTAAAATATTTTCCCATACCAACCATCAGCGCGTTGTAAGTCATATTGCCACCCGGGTCAATCAGCGCCCCATGCCCATCGGTAACAATTAAAAATTGGTTAGACTGCACCGCCTCGGAGGATGACTTATCAGCCAGGTCATTAAATACTATGCAAACATGGCTCCCATTGTTAAAAAGCTCTTTAGCCATAAAAATACTCCTTCACAGTGAATCCAGATTATGTCACAGATATAAATATGACAACTTAACGCTTATCAAAAAGTTGCGAGAACTGGCGCGCCGCCTCTTTAACAGAATGAGTTGCCTTACCTTCCCAACTAACGTTTTCTTCCAAATTAAACAGGGCGCCAACTACCGCTACCGCATCAGCCCCAGCCTGCATTGCCTGCTTGGCATTATCCAAAGTAATGCCGCCTATTGCCACCAACGGAATGCGTATTGTCTGCTTTGCTTGTGCAAATAAGTGCAGGGGCGCCACTGGCGCATTTGGCTTAGTGCCCGAGGCAAAACATGCGCCGAATGCCACATAATCCGCACCAGCTTGCTGCGCGGCAACGGCCAAATCAAACCGGTTATAGCACGAAGCGCCCATGATTTTATCTGCACCCAATCTAGCACGAGCTTCGCTTAAATTGCCGTCATCTGCGCCTAAATGTACGCCATCAGCATCCAAAGTCAGGCAAAGTTTGATAGAGTCATTAATAATCAAGGGGACATGATATTGCCGGCATAAAGGCAGAATAGCACGCGCCTGTTGCGTTTGTAATTTGTGGTCTGCGCGCTTGTTACGGTACTGCAATACATTTACGCCACCTTGCAGTGCAGCCTCCACCTTGGCTAGCAGCACATCCGTATCCTGCTCATCCGGGGTGATTGCATATAAACCACGTATCATATGGGGTGCCTGTAACGTTGACATCTAAAATTGCTTAATGTGTTTTTACGCTACCGTCACCGCTGTTAATTTCCGGGTCTTCTTCATCACGCGCCCAAAACATGCGGTCAGGAATATATTGACCCATACCCGGCCTGAATCCGTTTTTAAGCGTTTGCCATGTGTATTCCTGAGCTTCCAGAACGGCATCCTCAATACTGAGGCCATGCGCCATGCAAGCGGCAATTGCACTTGTTAACGTGCAGCCGGAGCCATGATAACTGCCTGGCAAGCGCTCCCATTGATAAGCCTTAATAAGTTTATCGTCGCCGTATAAAGTATTGGTCACTTCCTGGGTGCGCTCATGCGTACCGGTGAT
>JBAQME010000198.1:0-6739 GCA_049302535.1 Methylotenera sp. | reverse complement strand
GCCAGCGGACATGCGGATGCCATCGCTTATGGCGTACCGTTTATTGCCAATCCGGATTTGGTTGCGCGTTTCAAGGCAGATGCGCCATTGAACGAGGCTGATTCAAATACATTTTATGGCGGTACCGAAAAAGGGTACACCGATTACCCATTTTTAAAGGCTTAATACCATGCACAAACCCGCCATTACACAAGTTCCTATTGATGCCACTATTGCCAATCGCTGGAGTGGCCGCGCTTACGATGCTGCAAAAACTGTTTCGCATACACAGATTATCACTTTACTGGAGGCTGCGCGCTGGGCGCCCTCCTGTTTTGGTGATGAACCATGGCGCTTCATAGTGTGGGATAAAAATGCAGATGCTGCTAGCTGGCAAGCTGGGTTTGATTGCTTGGTGCCGGGGAATCAGGCTTGGGTTAAGGATGCTCCGGTGCTGCTGCTCGTATGTGCCGATACTTTATTTGGCCATAATCAGCAGGCGAACCGCTGGGCGCAATACGATACGGGTGCAGCAGCAGAAAATCTTTGTTTGCAAGCGAGCAGTATGGGCTTGATGGCTCACCAGATGGGTGGCTTTGATGCCAATATGACGCGTGAAAAATTCAATATCCCGATGCAATACACGCCTATGGCGATGATTGCTGTGGGTTATCCGGCAGATATTGCTACTTTGACCGGTGATACGTTAACGCGCGAGACTGCTGAGCGCAAACGTAAACCGTTGTCAGCATTGTTTTTTGATGCAACTTGGGGTCAATCCATTAAATAGTTAGTTAATACAAAACTTAACGAACTATTAGGCTTCTGATAAACTGCTACATTCACTCAATTAAAGGCAAAATCATGGCAGTAGTAGCACTTACCAAAGCTAATTTTAAAGAAACTATTGAAAATAATCCGTTTGTGATTGTTGATTTCTGGGCGGCCTGGTGTGATCCATGCGTTGCATTTACCCCAACTTTTGAAGCAGCCGCTGCCAATAATCCTGATATCGTATTTGGTTTGGTGAATACTGAAACTGATCCTGAAATTGGTGATTATTTTGAAGTGAGCCAAATTCCTGGCATTTTAGTGATTCGTGAACAAGCCGGTATTCATGCGCAGGTAGGTGAGATTGGTGCACCGGCTCTGGATGAACTGATTAAATGGGCTCGCGAGTTTGATATGACACCAGTGCGTGAATATTACAAACAACAAGCTGCAGCCGCTAACTAGACCTTTAGTTAATGTAATGAATACACAATAAAAAAGCGGCTAAAAGCCGCTTTTTTATTGTGATTGATTTTGATGTAATACCTAAAAAGAACCCGTAGTAAAAAATCTAAATAAATAATAGGCACCTACCGCCATCATGATATACATTGGCAGGTCGCCACTTTTTTTAGTTTCAGACTTGTTGGGTGTGCTAATCCACCGATTTAACAACCATAACGCAAAAATAATTACAGGAATCAGCATCATGCTTGTAGTTGATTCAAAAAGCTTGCCTAGCAAGTTTGCAAGTAAGCCATCTTCACGAAAAAACTCAAAAGCGATACCAATAATGCCTGCAACCATTAAGACTATGCGGATAACGGCAAATAACACACTGGTTTTGCTTTCGGGTTGAATGTCTACATTTTTGCTGTATTTATTAGGATCAATTTTTGCCATATTCAGATTCCTTTTTAACTAATTTGAAGCTAAAAATTTAGTAGGATCAACCGATTTACCCTGCTGGCGAATTTCAAAGTGCAGCTTCACCGTATTGCTGTCAGTATCGCCCATTTCTGCAATTTTCTGTCCACGACTTACTTGCTGGCCTTCTTTGACCAGGATTGCACTATTGTTGGCATATACCGATAGGTAGGTGTTGTTATGCTTCACAATGACTAATTTTCCGTAGCCACGCAAGTCAGAACCGCTATAAATAACCTTGCCGGAGGCCGCTGCTAGAATTGGCTGCCCTTTGCTGCCGGCAATATCAATACCTTTATTACCGCCATCATTAAAATTGGCAATCACCTTACCTTTGGTAGGCCATGCCCAATCCAGGCTCGCTACAGGTTCGACATTAGGTTTAGGTTCTGCTTTTGCGTCAGGTTTAGTTTCCGCGGCCTTTGTTTCTGTTTCCGGTTTAATTTCAGTGCCAGCTTTATCTGCAACAGCTTTAGCTGTAGTGCCTGGTTTTGTTGAGGGGGTTGTTGTTGCTGGTTTTGCTGCAGGTAACGGTGTCTTGAAGGCTTGGTCACTGTAAGGCTCACGTATGGCTTTGGGTTCACCAATTGCTACTACCGCCGGTGTAGCAGGAGTTGTATTTGTTGTGGACGAAGTACTTTCGGCATTAATTGGATAGGTAACAACACCATCTCCCTGTTCTTGTGCAGACTTGGTTTCCGGATTTTCTGTTTTATCTTTTAATGCGCCAAGTTTAAGCGTTTGTCCGATTTTGATGGTGTAAGGTGCGCCAATATTATTGGCTTGGGCAATTTCCTTATAATCATAACCATGTTCAAGACCAATGCTGAATAGGGTGTCACCTTTTTTTACGATATAGGTGTCTGGCCGCCAGTCGCTGCCAATTTTATTACTGGAGGATTTGAGGCCGGGTTTTGATTTACCGGCTGTAGCAGATTTACCTGCCGGCATACGGTCGATGACAGGCGCAGGGTTGCTGCTGCAGGCAACCAGTACCCATGAAAGTAGAAATATAAAAAAATAACGTAACGTAGCCATGCTTAGCTGGTGCCGCCCAGCAACGGTACGAACTTGACCGGCTCCAGTTTAGTTTGGCGATATTCCGATTGGGAGATACGCTCGACTAAACATAGAATCTGCTCGTCAGTGCCTACCGGTATTATTAAGCGCCCATCAATTGCCAGCTGGTCTAACAAGTCTTGCGGAATGTGGCTGGCGGCAGCCGTAACCAAAATGGCATCAAACGGCGCAAGTTGAGGCAAACCGATATTTCCATCTGCATGGGCTAACTTCACGTTGATGCATTTTAGCTTGCGGAGGTGATCTCGTGCTTTCATCACTAATGGGCGTATGCGTTCTACAGAATAGACTTCTTTTGCCAGTTTTGACAATACGGCGGTTTGGTAACCGCAGCCGGTGCCGATTTCGAGTACTTTTTGTATGGATTTCCCATTACGTAACAACTCGGACATGCGCGCCACAATATAAGGTTGCGAGATGGTCTGTCCAAAACCGATTGGTAGCGATACGTCTTCATAGGCGCGGATGGATAGCGCTTCATCTACAAATATGTGGCGTGCAGTACTGCCAATAGCGGAGAGTACGACTTCATCCTTAATACCTTGCTCACGTAACCGCGTTAGCATACGTTCGCGTGTGCGCTGCGATGTCATGCCGATACCGGCTTGTGATGATCTTATTAATGCCACTCTAAATATCCAGTTTCGCTAGCTTTTTAGCCAGTCTTTAATGTCGTTAAGTTGCGCGTGGCTCGTTAAATCTACCTGAATGGGCGAGACGGAAACCTGCTTGTTTGCTACTGCATAGAAATCTGTACCTTCACCGCCATCATTGGGTAACCCTGCGGCGCCAACCCAATATACGGTTTCATTACGCGGGGTTTTAAGCTGTACCACCGGTTCTGCCTTGTGACGTTTTCCCAAGCGCGTCACAACGCGTCCTTGCAATTCATTATACGGAATATCGGGCACGTTCACGTTGAGTAAAGTCGCAGATTTAAGCATGTTTTTTTGATAATGCTGAATTAGCTCAACGGCTACGCGCGCCGCCGTCTCAAAGTGAGTTGAATTGTGCTGGGACATGGAAACAGCAATTGACGGGATACCGAGTAAATAGCCTTCCATTGCAGCTGCTACAGTGCCTGAGTAAATCGTATCATCACCCATATTGGCGCCATCATTAATACCGCTGATGACCATGTCCGGCAGGGTATCCATTAAACCTGTCAGTGCAATATGAACACAGTCCGTAGGTGTGCCATTGACGTAAAAGAAGCCATTGGAGGCCTTTTTGACACTTAACGGCCGATCCAGTGTGAGTGAGTTGCTCGCTCCGCTACGGTTTCTTTCCGGAGCAACAACGGTAATATCGGCTAGCCTGGCAATATGTTCTGCAAGAATATTCAGGCCGGGAGCGAAATAACCGTCGTCATTGGAGAGCAGTATTTTCATACGTGACTTACTAAGAGTTTGTTCATGGCTAAATTATAGTAGAAGAAGGCATGTTTGGCGTGGGGTTAACAATAAAAACTTATATGTCATTGGTTTTATTGCCGCGTGAGGCGAGCATAAAATATAGCGCAGGTAAAAAAGACCACAGACAACACAATTTCGATTAGCGCCAATTGCGCTGAAATACCTGCGTCAGACCACGCGCGCACCACGCCTTCAGTGAAGTAGAGCAATATGAACATGCTTGACCATTGATAGGTATAGCGCTTGCCGCGCAGAATACCGAATAAAGGCAATAACAGCGGCACGGCTTTTAACATGAGCAGCGAGCCGCCCGGCTTTAATGGCGCAAGCATGGTTTCCCAGGCTAAAGCGAGCAGAATAAGCAAAATCAAGCTAACGGATGCGCCTAGCTGAAGATTTTTTATCATGATTTTGCTACCTTTGACATGCTGACTAAGGCGGCTCTGGCCGATTGCGCATCGTGGATTTGTTGTTCAAAATCGAAGCGTAATACGGTTGTGTCGTTGTTTACGTTTGTCTTTACATCAAAGCCATCACAGTCAATGCCGAGCATTTGCGCCTGAGTGGCCTTGATGCCATGAAAATGCTTGCAATAGCCGATTAAGCTTTCGGTGTGGTCAGCGTTCATGTGTTCGATGATTGCCGTTTCCTGGCTCGCTAGTGGCGGGTCGGTAGCCGTAATGTCACTCAATAGATCATTTTCTGCCATCCAGGACATTTTGCCAAAGCCGCCAATGTAGCGCGCTTGCTGAATTTTTATACGGTAAAACGCAAAGTCATGCATATCAAAATAGCTGCTTGCCTGCGGTAAGTAGCGTAAATAGCGGGCGCGCAAATCGGTATCTTCATCTTTATTGATTTTGGCAGCTTCGCCGAGCAAGGTCAGCCTGGCGTTGGCTTGCAAATCTTCAGCCCCGGCAAATACCAGCAAGGAGACTTTCGGGTTGGCGATGATGTTTTTGGTGTGTTCGGCAATATTGCTGATGAGTATTACCGGCTGGCAAGAATGGTCCAGAACAAATGGCGCAACTGAGCCGAACGGGTAGCCGTCAAAACGCGTAGAGTGTGTGGAAAGTATGCCGCTGCGTGTGCTGCGGAGGAATTTTCTTGCTTCTATATTCAAATTCATATGGATAATTTTAATGCAGTTTCAGCCAGGCGTTTACCTAGCGCGATACAGAGTTTTTTCTCATTTTCGGTGATGGGTTTATCATCCATCGCGCCGCCTATGTGGCTAGCGCCGTAAGGCGTGCCGCCGGATGTGGTTGTAGATAAAGCAGGTTCCGAATACGGCAGCCCTACAATGATCATGCCGTGATGCATTAGCGGCAGCATCATGGTCAGCAGGGTACTTTCATTGCCGCCATGCATGGAGCCGGTAGAAGTGAATACGGCAGCAGGTTTGTTATTCAGAGCGCCTTTAAGCCAAAGTGCAGTTGTGCCATCCAGAAAATATTTCATAGGCGCAGCCATATTGCCAAAACGGGTAGGGCTGCCCAGCGCCAGGCCGATGCATTCTTCAAGATCCTGCAGCTCAGCATAGGGGTCACCGCTGGCTGGAATATCTGGCTCGGTTGCTTCGCAATTGGCGGAAACTTTAGGCACGGTTCGGATGCGTGCTTTTGCGCCGGTTACACTTTCAACACCACGCGCAATAAGCTGTGCCATGCTGCGTACGGCACCGCCTTGGCTGTAATAGAGGATTAAAATTTCGGGCATGATTAAGATGTAAATTAATTTAATGTTGTAGAGTATGAACGCTAATTGGTTTAACTATTACTATTTAAGTCTTACTTTTTGATTGGTCTCATTTAACTCAAAAACATCAAAAACTTTTAGAAATTTAGACAAATGTTTGTATCCATAATTTTCATTTATAGGTTTAACATTTTCTTGTTTAAGTTTAGAGATTAAGCCGCTCAAAAACACCCAACCATCTCCTGAACTATGGCAACTTTTAATTGCAGATTTAATAGTGTCAATTACAACGCTATCGTTTTTAAATTTATCGGGGGATGTAGGTGTGTTGGGTTCTTTGTTGTTGGTGTTTTGTGTACTGCCTAATAATATGAACTTTGTATAGACATTTTTTAAGCTCTCAACAGTTTTAAGTTGACCAAAGCCGTAAACGAGTTTTCCGCTTTCCCGAATGCGTATAACTAAACGAGTGTAATCACTATCACTAGCTACAATACAGAAACCATCTATGTTTGTTGTATGCAATAAATCCATTGCATCTACAACTAACGCAATATCAACAGCATTTTTTGTTTTTGTATGTGCGAATTGTTGAATAGGTTGTATGCCTAAAAGCTGAGCTTTCTCTTTCCATGCTTTATGTTTTGCCCAATCGCCATAAATACGTTTAATACTTAGCTCGCCAATTTTTTGGATTTCGTTGAATAATTGGTCACAGTATGTTGCGTCAATGTTATCAGCGTCAATCAGTACAGCTAAACGGGGATTGCTTTTGTCAGCACTCATTTTGTCGCATCCAAATATGATTTGAAGCTGAAAGTATATAACACATCCATTGTACTTTGCGGGTGTGTGCTACGGGGTGGAGA
>JBAQME010000197.1:0-3298 GCA_049302535.1 Methylotenera sp. | reverse complement strand
ATCCAGTGTGCCTCATGCTAAACCCCGCACTTTTATTCAGAATGTGGGGTTTAGTTTATGCGCTTATCAAAATACGACCAAACACACAGATGTGGTCAATAGCCTAAATACTCGAGCTACACTGGATATCTGTTTCCGACCAATTTAAGACACTCATTTTTGCAGCTCATAGCCATCAACGCACTATTACTTGCGCACTCCCAGTCTGCATAGTGCCTATTACTGCGGCATGATTGAATCCATCCGAATTGAAAGCAGCCACTACCGCGTCTGCACTTTCTGGTGCACAGCTGACTAGCAAGCCACCACTGGTTTGCGGGTCGCATAGCAGTTTGCGCTGCCATTCCGTGATATCGCCCTCCAGCGTCACTGACTCAGCGTAGCTAGACCAATTACGTGCCGCCGCGCCTGTAGCATAACCGGCTTGTGCCAATTGCAAAGCGACATCGATGAAAGGAATATGATTAAACTCAACTTGAGCCTGCAATTGTGAGCCGCGACAGATTTCAAGCAGGTGGCCGAGCAATGCAAAGCCAGTGACATCAGTCATGGCATGCACGCCTGTCATATCAGACAAAACTGTGCCGGTGCGGTTGAGTTGGGTGGTAACATCAATCATCTGCTGGTAGCCGTCAGCACTCAGTTCGCCTTTCTTCAGCGCTGCACTCAGCACACCAACGCCCAGGGGTTTACCCAAAATCAGTACATCACCGGCCTGAGCCTTGTCATTCCGTTTCACTTTATCAGGGTGCACGATACCCAGTGCCACTAAGCCGTATATCGGTTCTGACGAGTCGATGGAGTGTCCTCCGGCGATGGGTATGCCTGCCGACTGGCACACAGCCGCACCGCCAGCCATGATTTGCCGGATTGTCTCCACCGGAAGTTTATCGATTGGCATGCCAACCACTGCCAGCGCCAGAATCGGCTGCCCGCCCATGGCGTAAATATCCGACAGCGCATTGGTAGCGGCAATGCGGCCAAAGTCGTAAGCATCGTCCACGATGGGCATGAAGAAGTCGGTCGTAGCAATAATCGCCTGGCTGTCATTCAGGCGGTAAACTGCAGCATCGTCGCTGGACTCCAGCCCGACCAGTAAATCAGGAAACATACCTGCCTGCGGCAGCCCTGACAGAATCTGAGAAAGCACGGAAGGGGCGATCTTGCAACCACAGCCGCCGCCGTGGGAATACTGGGTAAGGCGAATTTTACTCATCATTTTTTCTTTCATTACGAATCAGGTCTTCTGCTACCTTGCGCAGACTTTCACTATCCAGCGAGGGCAGCCTCAGTACATGGGCTTTGTCCAGCTGCTGGAAGCCGATGCCGGACGAGCGCTTGTAGGCCGGGTCATAGTGCTGTGTGAGCAGTTCTTCCACCAGTTGTTCCCATTCGCCCTGCCTTGCCATCTCGCACCAGCGGTTGATTACCTCACGGCCATGCATTTCTATCAGCAGCGACAAACGCTCGGTCAATAGGCTAGGGTTGTGCAGGAAATGCGCATAGTCATCCATTAAAAACTTTACACGGGCTTCCTGTGGCACTTCAATGCGTAGGCAAGGGGACACGCGCATACGCTCGACTAAAGTATTTGGCAAACTTAATACGCCGACTTTGCGGCTCTCTGCTTCGATATAAACTGGGCGATCAGGTGTGAACGTGCGTAGCGCGTCCCACAGCC
This sequence comes from Methylotenera sp., assembly GCA_049302535.1. Classification (GTDB taxonomy): domain Bacteria; phylum Pseudomonadota; class Gammaproteobacteria; order Burkholderiales; family Methylophilaceae; genus Methylotenera. The sequence continues at coordinate 1,617 of JBAQME010000197.1, read as the reverse complement.
GGGTTTCAAAGGTTTTCTGTGATGGCTGCGGCTGGTTCGGCAATTTACCGAGAAGTGAGCCGCGATGTTGCGCCAACTTTTCCAAATCCAGGACCTGCGCTCCTTGCTCGGCCAAAGCATGTAGCAGATGGCTCTTCCCCGAGCCGGTTCCGCCGCCGATTACACGAAAATCAAACTTGACAGGCAGTGTTTCCAGAGCAGTAATCACATGGCGCCGATAGGTTTTATAACCGCCCTGCAGTTGGCAAGTATTCCAGCCAACCTGTGCCAGAATGTGTGCCATGGCACCACTGCGCATGCCGCCACGCCAGCAATACACCAAAGGCCGCCAGGATTTTGGCCGGTCGCTGAACCTTTCTTCCAGATGGTGCGCGATATTTCGCGCAATCAGTGCTGCTCCCAGCTTCTTTGCCTCGAACGGTGATACTTGCGTATATAAGGTACCGATGCGGGCGCGTTCCTCATCATTTAGCACGGGGACGCTAATCGCACCGGGAAGATGGTCATCAGCATATTCAGCAGGCGAACGTACATCCAGAATGTCGTCGAAAGCGTTAAAAGCTTGAGAAATTTCGGTGAGTTTATAAGTAGCCATAATGTTTTGTGCGGGGATTGTACACTAACTGCAACCGCCTTACAGCTCCCATCAAGTGGTTATAGTTAGCTTTGGCAATAACAAGTGAGTTGTATTTGAAACTATAAACCAGGTACCAAGTTATCTTGTTGTCAGGTTAGCGTAAGCTTTTCAATTTATGATGTGTTCATGGTAATTGACAGGGGTTTAACAAATTTAACCCGATACACTTCTCGCGATGAACCTGTGAGTAAGTAAACCAATCCTAGCTATAGACGTTTAATTTTATTAAGTCTTTCGTTGTAAGGAACCATCATGAAAAAAACTCAGTTTGGATTACTGGCTTTATTGCTAGGAATAGGTTTATCAACCAACGTATCTGCGCATGATTCGATTGGTTTCAGTTTGAATATCGGCAGACCATACTATTATGATTCGCCGCCAGTATATTACGCACCGCCGCCAGTCGTTTATTATGAACCAAGACCCGTTTACCGCGAATACTATAGTCCAGCCCCTTATGTTTATTACTATCCGCGCGGTGATCGTTATTACGGTGATGGCTGGCGTGAACATCACAGGCGCCATGGTCGTCGCGAGCATGATGATGACGATGATTAATTCAGTTAGAAGTCGATCAATGACTTCTGATTTTCGCAATCAAGCAAATCTTTACTGATAACAGATGGGATCTTTATGTTTAAAAAAACGCTGGTTTTAATTCTCACTACTTTTAGTTTTATCGGACTGGCTCACGCAGAAAAGCCTGACGAAATCTATAAAAGCTGCCGATTGACGGGTTTCTTTGATGGCACTAAGGAACATCTTTATGCAGATCTGGCCGCGAGACTTTCAGTAGCTAAAGGCATTAAAAAAGACGCAACATGTGATGCGTCCTATGATGCAGGGTATAGCGTTGGAGGAAGCGTAAAAAAAGACTCTAAACTTAAGAGTGATTCTGATAAAAAAATTCAGGGTGAAGCGGTTGATTTCAAAAAGAAAATCCAAGATTCCATACTACATACTGCGGGCCTGATTTAATT
>JBAQME010000196.1:0-5290 GCA_049302535.1 Methylotenera sp. | reverse complement strand
GCAATGTCTTGACTGTTTGCCTGGGGAAATCAACCTACGCTCGCTGCGGCATTATTGTTAATGTCACTCCGTTTGAACCTGAGTGGGAAGGCTATGTCACACTAGAATTCAGTAACACCACGCCACTGCCTGCAAAAATCTACGCGAATGAGGGCTGTGCACAAGTGCTGTTTTTTGAAGCCGACGAAGATGATATTTGCGAAACCAGTTATAAAGACCGTGGCGGCAAATACCAGGGCCAAGTTGGCGTAACATTGCCGAAAATCTAAACAAACGAATTAAAACTGCCAAATGCCTTTCAGAAATTTAATTTTGAGGGATAGAGAGCAAGGAGCCGCGGAACGAACGACGCAGGCATATCACATAGATAGACTAGGAGTGAGCGACAACGAAGTTGCGGTGAAGGCTAGAATGTTAAACGAAGCGGCCGAAACCAACACGCGACGAAGCGATTCGCCCTCAAAATAAATTTATAAAGGTATTTGAATGAAATTTCGTTTCCCAGTAGTCATTATTGACGAAGACTTCCGCTCTGAAAACTCATCGGGCCTAGGTATTCGCGTTCTAGCGAGAGCCATAGAAGACGAAGGCACTGAAGTTTTAGGCGTCACCAGTTATGGTGATTTGACCTCATTTGCACAACAGCAAAGCCGCGCATCCGCTTTCATTCTTTCAATTGACGATGAAGAGTTCATCGAAGAAAAGCCGGAGGCCATAGAACAATTACGCAGGTTTGTGACCGAAATTCGTCACCGCAATGAGGAAATACCGATTTTCCTGCATGGGGAAACACGTACTTCGCGCCACATTCCGAATGATGTGTTACGTGAGCTGCACGGCTTTATTCACATGAATGAAGATACACCTGAGTTTGTAGCACGTTTGATTATTCGTGAAGCCAGGGCCTATTTAGACAGCCTGCCGCCGCCGTTTTTCAAGGCGCTTACACATTACGCGGCCGATGGCTCTTACTCCTGGCATTGCCCCGGCCACTCCGGCGGCGTGGCTTTCCTGAAATCCCCTGTAGGCCAAATGTTCCATCAATTCTTTGGCGAGAATATGCTGCGTGCCGACGTATGTAACGCGGTAGATGAACTGGGGCAACTGCTTGACCATACAGGTCCTGTCGCAGCCTCTGAGCGCAACGCAGCCCGTATATTCAACTGCGACCATTTGTACTTTGTCACTAACGGCACCTCAACCTCAAACAAAATTGTGTGGAACTCTACCGTCGCACCGGGCGACATCGTAGTGGTTGACCGTAATTGCCATAAATCCGTATTGCACTCCATTATCATGACCGGTGCCATTCCGGTATTCCTGATGCCTACACGCAACCATTTCGGCATTATCGGGCCGATTCCAAAATCAGAATTCGCTTGGGAAAATATCCAGAAGAAAATCGAACGCAATCCTTTTGCCACTGATAAGAATGCAAAACCACGCGTACTCACTATCACGCAATCAACCTACGACGGCGTGTTGTATAACGTAGAAGAAATCAAGGAAATGCTCGATGGGAAAATCGACACCCTGCACTTTGATGAAGCATGGTTGCCGCATGCGACCTTCCATGACTTCTATGGTGACTACCATGCCATCGGTGCTGACCGCCCGCGTTGCAAAGAAAGCATGATATTTTCGACGCAATCCACACATAAACTGCTGGCTGGCTTAAGCCAGGCCTCGCAAATTTTAGTGCAGGATGCTGAAAGCATCCAGCTTGACCGCGATGTGTTCAATGAAGCCTACCTGATGCACACATCAACCAGCCCGCAATACTCGATTATTGCCAGTTGTGACGTTGCAGCAGCCATGATGGAAGCGCCTGGCGGCACTGCGTTGGTAGAAGAGTCCATCATGGAAGCGCTCGATTTCCGCCGCGCCATGCGCAAAGTGGACGAAGAATGGGGTACCGACTGGTGGTTCAAGGTTTGGGGTCCGAACGACCTTTCTGAAGAAGGCATTGAAGAACGCGAAGCCTGGATGTTGAAAGCCAACGAAAGCTGGCATGGTTTCGGCAACTTGGCCGAAGGCTTCAATATGCTGGATCCGATTAAGGCTACCATCATTACACCAGGCTTGGATATTGACGGTGATTTCTCTGAAGAGTTTGGCATTCCGGCGGCGATTGTGACCAAATATCTTGCCGAGCATGGCGTGATTGTTGAAAAAACCGGCTTGTACTCATTCTTTATCATGTTCACCATCGGCATTACCAAAGGCCGCTGGAACACCATGGTAGCTGCGTTGCAGCAATTCAAGGATGACTACGACAAGAACCAGCCATTATGGAAAGTATTGCCGGAATTTGTACAAAAACACCCGCGCTATGAGCGCATGGGTTTGCGTGATCTTTGTACGCAAATTCACGAAGTTTATAAAGCCAATGATGTTGCACGTTTAACAACTGAAATGTATCTTTCAGACATGGTGCCGGCGATGAAACCTACTGAGGCATTTGCAAAAATGGCACATCGCAAGATTGACCGCGTAATGATTGACGAGCTGGAAGGCCGTATTACCGCAGTGTTACTCACGCCCTACCCACCCGGTATTCCCTTATTAATCCCAGGTGAGCGCTTTAACAAAATCATCGTCAATTACTTGAAATTCGCTCGCGATTTTAACGAACGCTTTCCAGGTTTTGAAACCGATGTGCATGGCTTGGTGAAAAAAGTTGAAGATGGGAAAGCAATCTATTACGTAGACTGCGTGGAACTATAACTGCCAGGTTATTACTTGCGCATGCAAAACTTATTTACGAACGCCTAATTATTTGCGGACATAAGTAACGTAACTAAAACTTAAACCTTGCGCCGAAGTATGCGCTTCGCGCGAGGCTTCCTGCCATTCATTTGTTTGATATGCAGGAAAATGTGCGTCGCCCTCGACCTCCAAGGCAATCTCGGTAATATAGAGTTTATGCGCAAGTTTAAGCCCGTTCTGATAAAGCTCGGCACCACCAATCAAAAACACTTCATCGTCATCCTTGCATAAGGCAATTGCAGCTTGCAATGAATTGGCAATAAGCGCGCCTTCTATTTTGTAATGCGAATTACGCGTCACGATCACCGTAGTGCGGCCAGGCAATAAACGCTCAAGAGACTCATAGGTTTTACGCCCCATAATGATATGGTGCCCCATGGTAAGGGCTTTAAAGCGTTTCAAATCCTCCGGCAAATGCCAAGGCAAAGTGTTGTTAACGCCAATAACGCCATTATTGGCGATGGCAACGATAATGGATAGTTTGCTCATCTTTCCATTATACTGGATGTTTGTGAAGATTCATTTTAGACTAAGCGATGCGTATTCATTATCCGGGTTCGTTTTTAAAGTTATTGCTGATTGGCTTTGCATTTGCGATTTTTCCCTTGTTGTGGGCTTTTGCAAATGCCAATATTGCTTTTGACAAACTCGCCAAACAAAGTGAAATTACCATTTCCAACGCAGTGGAAACCACGCGCGCAGGTCATGCGTTGCAAGAGCAGGTACACTTGATGGAACGCAGTATCAGGCAATATCATGTGCTGAAAGACGATGCTTTATTCAGAAATTACCAACTGGCAGAAACCAGTTTTAATTCAGCCATCATGCAATTGCTGCAATTAACCACTGATCGCCCGCAACTGGAAAAACTAAACTCCCTGCATCAGCAAGCGCAGCAATTAAACCAATCAATCCTGGACTCCAGGGACACAGCACCTGAACAACTGGAATTTCTTGACACTTTCAGCAAGCTTACGCAGCAAATCGGAGTGATTATCGAAGAGAACAATCAAATTATAGATAGCGCATCGTCGCAGCTCACCCTTGCTGCACAAAAGACGCAAAGCAATTTGTTCTTACAAAGTCTGGTATTAATCCCGTTAGCGTTGTTAGTAGCAGGATGCATTGCATTTATGCTGGCCCGCCCGATTCGGCGTATGGACACTGCCATCAGGGAACTCGGGGAAGGATTCTATGACGAGAGAATCGCCATTGACGGGCCGGGCGACTTACGTATTCTGGGGCAACGTCTGGATTGGCTACGCATTGAACTTAAAGAACTTAATGAACAAAAACAACAATTTTTGCGCCATGTTTCGCATGAACTTAAAACGCCGCTCACCGCAATAAGAGAGGCCACTGAATTATTGAATGACGGCATTGGCGGCGCACTATCTGCACAACAGGCGGAAATCACGCGCATCTTGCGAGATAACAGTATTCGCCTTCAAAAAATGATAGAAAACCTGCTCAATTACACCAGGATGGAATCCATACAGCCCAAACTCAGTTTGCATCGCGTAAACTTGCCGGACCTGATCAACAAAGTTATCCATGCGCATGAATTAACCATCCGTAACAAGAAGTTGGTCATAGAAACCATTTACAATCTTGATGAAATAAATGCCGATGAAGAAAAGCTAACAATCATTTTAGACAATCTTATTTCCAACGCCGTGAAATATACGCCTGACCTGGGACATATCAGGATACGCACAGATGAAGAAAAAAATCGATCTTTTATCGAGGTGGTAGATAATGGGCCAGGCTTGGAAAAAGCTGATCAAGAAAAATTATTCGACCCGTTTTACAGGGGCACCATGGTACATAAAGGCTTAATAAGCGGCAGCGGTCTAGGCTTGGCTATAGTAAAAGACCTAGTTGAAACGCATGGAGGCAGCATCGAGCTCGCTTCGACGCATCAAGGCGCACACTTTATCGTGCGTTTACCTAAAATATAATATCAATAAGCTGGAACTTAAATGATCATTAAGAATTTTACAATCTTACTTTGCAGTCTTGTGTTAGCCTGCGGCTGCATCAACAAAACAGGCATGAGTAAACCCGCTCCGGCAAAAAGTTATAAAGCAATAGCCTCTAAACAGGATCACGTCATAGAACTGATATCATTTATCGACAGTTACTCTAACCTTGCCCCCGAAATACAAAAAAAAGTGTTTACAGAGACTAATCAGGCATTGGCAGAAAATAGCAAGGATTTGATACTGCACATTAAACTGGCGTGTATGTATGCGTTACCCAGTAGCCGCATGCGTGATAATGCAAAAGCACAAAATTTACTACAGGATTTATTACAGGGAAATATCCTTAATCCTGCTGATTCTTCTTTAGTTAGCCTACTATATGAATATACGTCAGACAATACAAAGCAATTACAGAAGAGTCGCGAAGATATAAAAAAACTTGATTCCATTCAACAAAGATATGAGGTCCTGGAACAAAAAAACAAAGCGTTAGAACAGAAATTGAATGAATTGAAAAACATTGAAAAAACCATGAG
>JBAQME010000195.1:0-12724 GCA_049302535.1 Methylotenera sp. | reverse complement strand
TGACAGCTAATTGGCGCAAAGCGCTTAAATGCGATTGCTCGGCTTCACTATCCAGCAAGCCACGTTGTTTTGCCAGTGTTGCTGCCAAAGTGAACAAAGCCACCAGTTGGGTGGTAAATGCTTTGGTGGAAGCTACGCCGATTTCCGCTCCTGCACGTGTGTAGAACACTAGTTGTGAGGCACGTGGAATAGCGCTCTCTTGCACATTGCAAATCGCTAAGGTCAGATTCTGGCCAAGTGACTTCGCATGTTTTAGCGCTTCCATCGTATCCAGCGTTTCGCCTGACTGTGAAATAGTGACGATCAATTGTTTAGGATTGGGCACAGATTCACGATAACGGTATTCACTGGCGATTTCTACATTGGTCGGCAATTTTGCAATGCTTTCCAGCCAGTATTTAGCGGTAAGCGCAGCGTAATAGCTGGTGCCTGCTGCCAATATTAAAATACTGTCTACTTGCTTGAATACCTCGCCAGCGGCTTCGCCAAACAAGGCGGGGGAGAAGCTGTTATCATCAATCAACGCTTCGATGGTATCGGTCAGCGCACGTGGCTGTTCATGAATCTCTTTTTGCATGAAATGCGCGTATGGGCCAAGCTCCATGCTGGCAAGCGACACATCACTCATATGCACTTTACGGCTAACTTCTTTGCCATCACGGCCAAAGATAGTCACGCCATCGCGACGAATATCTGCCACATCGCCATCTTCCAGGTAAATCACTTTGCGCGTCACTGACAGCACGGCTGATACATCAGAGGCAATGAAGTTTTCATCTTCCCCCAAGCCGATCAGCAATGGGCAGCCCAGACGCGCAGTCACCATATGTTCCGGCTCTTTGACGGAAATCACGCTGATAGCAAATGCGCCAGTCAGTTCACTCACGGCTTTTTGTGTAGCAGCTAGTAGCGTTAAATCTTTGTGGTAATAATGAATCAGGTGCGCGATCACTTCAGTATCGGTCTGTGAAGCGAACTCATAGCCCAGTGCTTTCAAACGTGTGCGCTGCTCATCGTGGTTTTCGATAATGCCGTTATGTACTACGGCAATTTCACCTCCAAGAGGATTAGGCGACACGTGCGGGTGTGCATTACTCTCGGTAACGCCGCCATGTGTAGCCCAACGGGTATGGCCGATGCCTACTAAACCGCTTAACTTAACTTCATTGGCTTTATCGGTCATGGCCGATACTCTGCCCACCGCACGCACGCGCTCGATGCCAGCGCCATTTAACACAGCAATCCCGGCAGAGTCATAGCCACGATATTCCAGACGGCTCAAGCCCTCAATCAGCGTGGAAACCACGTTTCTATTTGCTACTGCACCTACAATGCCACACATAGTTGTTTCGTCTTTCTATAGCGTTACTTTTTAATTTTTTGTGGTCGTTTCCAACCAGCAATCGATTTCTGCTCTTTAGCACGGCACAAAGTCAGCTGATCTGCCGGAGCGTCTTTGGTAATGGTTGAGCCAGCGGCAATCGTCGCACCGCGGCCAATCGTCACTGGCGCAACCAATTGTGAATCTGAACCGATGAATGCATTATCCTCTATCACCGTTCTAAATTTATTGGCACCATCATAGTTGCAGGTAATCGTACCCGCGCCAATATTCACGTTTTTACCTACGGTACTATCACCTACATAGCTTAGATGGTTAATCTTGCTGCCTACATCCACTTGCGCATTTTTCAGCTCGACAAAATTACCGATATGCGTATCTGCCGCAAGGGTAGTGCCTGGACGCAAGCGTGCATACGGGCCAATACGGCTATTTTCACCAATCTCTGTATCATCAATATGGGTGAATGGCGCGATTTGCGTTCCTGCTGCGATCACTGCGTTTCTAATCACACAGTTTGCTGCAATTTTCACGTTGTCACCTAGCTTCACATGGCCTTCAAACACACAGTTCACGTCAATCTCGACATCACGGCCGCAACTTAATGTACCGCGCACATCCAAACGGGCAGGGTCTCTTAATGTAACGCCCTGCTGCAACAGCTTATTCGCGATGCGGCTTTGATGCACGCGCTCAATTTGTGCCAAATCCGTTTTGGAATTGATACCGGTCACTGACCATTCATCAGCCGTGATTTCAGCAACAACATTGATATGATCTTTCACCGCCAATGCAACGATGTCGGTCAAATAATACTCACCTTGTGCATTGTGGTTAGTGAGTTGTGATAGCCACTTTGTTAAATGCGCATTAGGCATTGCCATGATGCCGGTATTCACTTCCGTGATTTTATGCTGTTCTTCGGTAGCATCCTTGTGCTCAACAATCGCTGTCACACCGCACATAGCATTGCGTACTATGCGCCCATAACCTGTTGGATCTGCCTTATTAAAGGATAAGATAGCCAGCTTATTATCCGCCTGCTCAACCAGTTTTTTACAAGCTTGCGCGTCTATCAACGGTACATCACCCAATAAAATGAGCGTATCAGCATCAGCTTCCAGGTGTGGCACCGCCTGTTGTACAGCATGACCCGTACCATGCTGTTCCGCCTGGTTAACCCAGATAATATCTTCGCTTGCAAATGACGCTTTTACCGTTTCGCCGCCAAAACCATATACCACTATGATCTTGTGTGGGTTAAGCGATTTAGCACAATCAATCACATGTCCCAATATGGGCTTTGCGCCAACGGTGTGCAGCACTTTGGGTAGGTTGGAATGCATGCGCGTACCTTTACCCGCAGCAAGAATAACGATATTTAATTTGCTCATGTTTAATTTAATAGTGAAGTGCTTTTATAGCCTATAGGTTTATAGTCAAAGTATAACAAAAAAGGCAACCGAGGCTGCCTTTTTGCTTTTTATACCAACTTCTTCGCTACGTTTAGTGCTTATTTTTACGTAAGCGCTCAATCGTTTGAATCTGTGCAACCGCCTCAGACAATTCAGCTTGTGCTGTTGCATAATCAATATCTGAAGTTCTGTTTTTAAGCGCTTCTTCCGCAGCTTCTTTTGCCGCAATCGCTTTCGCTTCATCCAGATCATGACCGCGCACAGCAGTATCTGCCAACACCGTGATTACACCAGGCTGTACCTCCAACAGACCACCTGAGATAAAAATCAAAGTTTCTTCAGCTTCATTGGCTTGCTTGATACGCAAGGCACCAGGCTTGATGGTGCTAATCATAGGCGCGTGATTTGGGAATAAACCCACTTCACCGGCACTTGCAGGTGCAACCACAAACTCAGCTTCACCTGAGAATATGCTTGCCTCTGCACTGACTACATCAATATGAACAGTATTTGCCATTTTTTTTCCTTAAAGCGTTAACTAATTAACCAAGTATTACTTAGTTAAGAGTCTTGGCTTTCTCTACTGCCTCTTCAATGCCGCCTACCATGTAGAAAGCTTGCTCTGGCAAGTGATCGTATTCACCGGCAACAATCGCCTTAAAGCCTTTGATTGTTTCTTTCAATGGCACGTATTTACCAGGCGCGCCGGTAAATACTTCAGCAACGTGGAATGGTTGTGACAAGAAACGTTGGATTTTACGTGCACGGCCAACAGCCAATTTATCTTCTGGTGACAATTCGTCCATACCCAGAATCGCGATAATGTCACGCAACTCTTTGTAGCGTTGCAATGTTTGTTGTACTGAACGTGCAACTTGGTAGTGCTCTTCACCAACCACTAATGGGTCTAACTGACGTGATGTTGAATCCAATGGGTCAACCGCAGGGTAGATACCTAAAGAAGCAATGTCACGTGACAGCACAACTGTTGAGTCCAAATGTTGGAATGTTGTCGCTGGTGATGGGTCAGTCAAGTCATCCGCAGGCACGTAAACCGCTTGGATAGAAGTAATAGAACCTGTTTTAGTTGAAGTAATACGCTCTTGTAAACGGCCCATTTCATCAGCCAGGGTAGGTTGGTAACCTACAGCTGAAGGCATACGGCCTAACAAAGCTGATACTTCAGTACCGGCCAATGTGTAACGGTAGATGTTGTCAACGAAGAACAACACGTCACGGCCTTCGTCACGGAATTTCTCAGCCATTGTCAAACCTGACAAAGCTACACGTAAACGGTTGCCTGGTGGTTCGTTCATTTGACCGAAAACCATCGCTACTTTTGATTCTTTCATATCGTCAAGTTTAATAACGCCAGCTTCTGCCATTTCATGGTAGAAGTCGTTACCTTCACGAGTACGCTCACCCACACCTGCAAACACTGATAAACCTGAGTGTTGTTTAGCGATGTTGTTGATCAGTTCCAACATGTTAACGGTTTTACCTACACCAGCACCACCGAACAGACCAACTTTACCACCTTTAGCGAATGGGCAAACCAAGTCAATAACTTTAATACCTGTTTCTAACAGGTCAACAGATGGAGATAACTCTTCAAATGTAGGTGCTTTTTGGTGAATAGAACGGCGCTCGTCACACTCGATAGGACCAGCCTCATCGATTGGGCGACCTAACACGTCCATAATACGGCCCAAAGTACCTGTACCAACCGGCACTTGAATTTGTGCACCAGTTGATTTGAATGCGGTACCGCGAGCAAGGCCATCAGATGAGCCCATGGCAATAGTACGCACAATGCCATCACCTAATTGTTGTTGCACTTCTAATGTCAAACCAGCTTCCGCTTGGCTTGATGCGTCATCAATAATCAATGCTTCAAATACTTTTGGCATATGATCACGTGGGAATTCAACGTCAACCACCGCGCCAATACATTGCACTACTTTACCAATAATTGCTGTACTCATCTTTTTTCCTTACTAAACGTATGTTAGTCAGATATTACTTTAATAAAATTCTATTTTTAACTACGCAACAGCTGCCGCGCCGCCGACAATCTCTGAGATCTCTTTGGTGATCGCTGCTTGACGCGCTTTGTTGTAAACCAGTTTCAATTCACCAATCACGTTTTTCGCGTTATCAGATGCCGACTTCATCGCAACCATACGTGATGATTGTTCAGATGCCATGTTTTCAGATACCGCGTTATAAACCAATGATTCGATATAACGTACCATCAAGTGATCAATCACTGGCTTAGCTTCTGGCTCATAGATGTAATCCCAATGACCTTTAGCAGCACCAATCTGAATCGCACTCTTAATTACGCCGCTGGTCGTGAGCGACTCAGCCTTTTCGTCAGTTGGATGCGTGCCCAAGCGCTCAGCTGTCAATGGTAGCAACTGCTCAATTACAGGCTCTTGCTTCATGGTATTGATGAAGCGAGTGTAACAAATATGCAGCTGATCGATTTCGCCAGCCGTATAAGCATCCAGCATCACTTTAATCGTACCAATCAGTGTTTCCAGATGCGGCACATCACCTAAACCCGTGATGTGTGACTTCACACTGGCACCAACACGAGTCATAAAGGCGTAACCTTTATTACCGATTGCACTCACAGTTAGCTTTTTGCCTTCAGATTCCCAGGTTTTCATCTGATTAACTGTAAGACGCAACACATTGGTATTCAAGCCACCGCACAGACCTTTGTCTGAACTGATAACGATAATACCGACATTCTTTACATTTTCACGCTTTAAAAGAAAAGGGTGCTTGTACTCTGAATGTGCAAGTGAGAGGTGAGCCGCCACATTACGGATTTTCTCAGCGTATGGACGTGATGCACGCATTCTGTCCTGCGCCTTACGCATTTTAGAAGCGGCAACCATCTCCATCGCCTTGGTGATCTTGCGTGTATTTTCTACACTCTTGATCTTGGTTCTAATTTCTTTACTACCAGCCATTTTAGTGTCCTAATAGTTAGATATTAGTAAGCAGTTGTCGCTTTGAAGTCTTGAATTGCTGCTTCAAGTGCTTTCTCGTTGTCACCGCTTAAATCTTTGCTTGTTTCAATCGCATCAGCTAATGCTTTGTATTTAGAAGCGATGAAGCCGTGCAATTTGCCCTCGAATGCCAATACTTTGTTGGTTGCAACATCGTCAAAGTAGCCTTTGTTAGCAGCAAACAGGGTAATCGCCATGTTTGATACGCTTAAAGGTGCATATTGAGCTTGCTTCATCAACTCGGTAAACATACGACCGCGGTCCAATTGTTTACGTGTTGCTTCATCCAAGTCAGATGCGAACTGCGCAAACGCTGCCAATTCACGGTATTGAGCCAATGCCAGACGCACACCGCCGCCCAATTTCTTGATGACTTTAGTTTGCGCTGCACCACCTACGCGAGACACTGAAATACCAGCGTTGATCGCAGGGCGGATACCAGCGTTGAACAAGTCAGTTTCCAGGAAGATCTGACCGTCAGTAATAGAAATAACGTTAGTTGGAACGAAGGCTGAAACGTCACCGGCAGCTGTTTCAATCACTGGCAATGCAGTCAATGAACCTGTTTTACCTTTTACAGCACCGTTAGTGAATTTCTCTACATACTCTTCGTTTACACGAGCAGCACGCTCTAACAAACGTGAGTGGATGTAGAACACATCACCTGGGTAAGCTTCACGGCCTGGTGGACGACGTAACAGCAAGGAAATTTGACGGTAAGCAATCGCTTGTTTAGTCAAGTCATCATATACGATCAATGCATCTTCACCGCGGTCACGGAAATATTCACCCATGGTACAGCCAGCGTATGGGGCAAGGAACTGCAATGCTGCTGAGTCAGAAGCTGCTGCCGCAACAACAATGGTGTAAGCCATTGCGCCGTTTTCTTCAAGTTTGCGCACCACGTTAGCGATAGTAGAAGCCTTTTGGCCGATCGCAACGTAGATACAGGTCATGTTTTGACCTTTTTGGTTGATGATCGCATCAACTGCAACTGCTGTTTTACCTGTTTGACGGTCACCAATGATCAACTCACGTTGACCACGGCCAACTGGAACCATAGAGTCAACTGATTTCAAACCTGTTTGCACTGGTTGTGAAACTGATTTACGAGCAATAACGCCTGGTGCAACCTTCTCAATTTTGTCAGTCATTTTGGCGTTAACAGGGCCTTTACCATCGATAGGCTGACCCAATGCGTTAACAACACGACCAATCAGTTCAGGGCCAACTGGCACTTCCAGAATACGACCGGTACATTTACATACGTCGCCTTCTGTAATGTGTTCGTAGTCACCCAGAACCACTGCACCCACTGAGTCACGCTCAAGGTTAAGTGCCAAACCGAATGTATTGCCTGGGAATTCGATCATCTCGCCTGACATCACGTTTGAAAGACCGTGAATACGAACGATACCGTCAGTGACTGAAATTACTGTACCTTGAGTACGCGCTTCAGCACTGGTCGAAAAATTTTCTAATCTGCTTTTAATCAGTTCACTGATTTCTGATGTAGATAACTGCATTACTTTGTCTCCTGTGCCTTATGCTGTAAGCGAATAGGCTAAATTTTGTAACTGGCCTTTGACGGATGCGTCTATTACGGTATCGCCAACAATAATTTTGATGCCACCAATAATTTCCGGGTCTATAGAAACACTTGCTTCAATTTTCTTGCCGAACTTTGCTTCCAAGCGTTTTACCAAATTCTTGGTCTCTGCCGCGCTGATTTTAGCTGCAGCAATAATCTGCGCATCTAAGGTACCTTCATCTTGCGCTTTCAACGCTTCAAACGCGCTGTAGATTTCAGGCAAAATTGCTAAACGACCATACTCAACTAAAACTTTGACGAGGTTCTGTCCGTTTTCGTTGAGATTATCGCCGCACACCTTCAAGAAAGTTGCTTGCAGATCACTGCTCACTACTTTTGGGTCTTGAATATAAGCCTTGATTTGCGCGTTATTTGCAACTGCAGCAGCAAAACCCAACATCTCAGACCATTTGCCGAGTGCCTTTTGCTCGCGACCTAATTTATAGGCAGCTACTGCATAAGGCCTTGCGATGGTTGATATTTCAGCCATGTGTTTTCCTTTATCCCTTAGCCTTAAAGTTCTGCTGCGAGTTTAGACAACAATTCGCTATGTGCTTTGGCGTCAATTTCTTTACGCAAGATTTTTTCAGCACCTGCAATTGCCAATGTAGAAACTTGCGCACGTAAACCTTCTTTTGCACGGTTAACTTCCTGGTCAATTTCAGCTTTAGCGCCAGCGATAATACGATCACCTTCAACTTTGGCATTACCTTTAGCTTCTTCGATGATTTGTGTGCCGCGTTTTTCAGCTTGCGCAATGATTTCGCTCGCCTTTTGTTTAGCTTCAGTCAATGTCACTTCTGATTTCTTAGCAGCCACTTCCAAAGCACTTCTGCCTTCTTGCGCTGCAGCCAAACCATCAGCAATTTCTTTTTGGCGCGCTTCAATCGCTTTTAAAAGCGGCGGCCAAACGAATTTCACTGTGAACCAAATCAACACAGCAAATGCGATAGCTTGTGCGATAAGTGTAAAGTTAATGTTCATTTTTGATCCATGTTATTAATCATAAAAGCACTAATCATTAAACATCTGCTTAATGATTAGTTGGCTTAGTTTTGCTTAATTATTTAGCAACTACGCTTAATAATGGGTTAGCAAATGCAAACATCATTGCAAGACCAACACCGATAATGAATGATGCGTCGATCAAACCTAACAGCAAGAACACTTTACCTTGTAAAGCTGGGATCATTTCTGGTTGGCGTGCAGCGCCTTCCAGGAAGCTAGCACACATAATACCGATACCGATACAAGCACCAGCAGCGCCCAAACCAATAATTAAACCAATACCAACGCCTGTGTAGGCTTGAATCAATGCTAATGCATCCATGTTATTACCCTCTCTAAAATTAAACTTACAATCAAACTACAACTAAAAATAAAACTACTAAATTACAAAAACTGTACTGCTTAAAACCTAATCTTTTAATGTGACTCGTGTGCCATTGCCAGATAAACCACTGTCAGCATCATGAAAATGAATGCTTGCAACGCTACGATCAGAATGTGGAAAATTGACCAGCCGGCACCCAGAATCGCACCAGCAATCGTACCAGTTACGCCTGTTGCAGCCCAAAGACCCAACAGTAAGAAGATAACCTCGCCTGCGTACATATTGCCGAACAAACGCAATGAGTGTGAAAGTGGTTTTGAAACGTACTCAATCAAGTTGAACAGGAAATTAGCTGGCCATACCCAGATTTTGCTGCCGAACGGGGCACAGAATAACTCGTGGATGAAACCGCCAAGGCCTTTAACTTTGATAGCGAAGAAGATCATCAATATCCATACAGATAACGCTAATGCGAATGTGGTATTAATGTCTGAAGTTGGTACCGCGCGCCATTTGGCATGCTCGCCGCCGAAGAATGAAACGATACCAGCAACCCAGTCAACCGGCAAAAAGTCCATGGAGTTCATTGCGAACACCCATAAAAAAACCGTCAATGCAGTTGGAGCGATGAAACTGTGACGGTTACCGTGGAAAATATTTTTTACTTGATCATCGACAAAGCCGAATACCAGTTCTACAAATGCCTGGCCTTTGCTAGGCACGCCCGAGGTAGCCTTGCGCGCCACCAGCCATACCAGACCCATAACAATCAAACCAAGCGCTACAGACATCACGAATGTATCTACGTGCAAAGTCCAGAAACCGGCGCTTTCATTAATAGGATGCGCATTAAAACTTAAATGATGCTCAATATAACCAGAAGGGGTTAGTGCGTGTTGTGCGTTATCTGCGTGTTCTGTGGCCATAATCTAATGTTTACTTTATTAATCGTTTAAATTACACATTTAACTTACTGAGGGCTGCGCCGGAAAACAAGGCTGCAGCCGCCAAACCTGCAATCAATGCAAACGGCACCAATTGCTTATAAAAACCAAAGATGACAACCAAAAGTACAATTATCACCAAAATCTTTATTGCCTCAGCCTTTAGCAAATTAATTAAAATTGCTGAGGCCTCACTTTTACCTTCACTACGCCTAGCGACCATAGATGCCACGTAGGCGCCAATCATCACACTTGCGCCACCCAAAATTGCCGAAATGCCAGCATTCAGGCCCGACAAAAAATACGCAACGATAGCAACGGCTACGGTTGCAATCCCCTGGATTTTAAGCATTTTACTAAAAACATCAGATGTATTGGATGCTGACAATGACTTAAACCCAGTATTTAAACGCTATTTATTTACCAACGCGAGAATTCTTATTATTGTGCGCTGAACAGACCAACTAAAATTTTGCTTTAGATAGCAAAGACCGCGATTTTGAATTATTAACACTTTTTAGTCAAGGGTTAAGTTAAGCAAATTAAACACTTAGCGCAAAATTTCTTACTCGACTATTAAATTTGTGTCATTGCTGACCAATTTTATATATTCGCCCAATAAACAACTAGCGCGAGATCTTGGCAATAATTTCATCCAGCTGATCTAAACTGGCATAACTGATTTTCATGGTGCCAGCGCCATTTGCACCCGCAGTAATAGTGACTGCGGCGCCTAATTTATCACTCAAGGTTTCTTGCAACCGCAGAACATCCTGGCTTACATTGACTTTTTGTGTGGCCGGTAATTTTGCTTTTGAAACCGGTTGATATTGCTCATTGTGTTTTTTGACTAAATTTTCCGCCTCACGCACTGACAGATTATTTTGCACAATTTGCTCAGCCTGCATCACCTGTTGCGCACCATCCAAGCCAACCAAAGCACGTGCATGCCCCATATCCAATTTGCCATGCATCAGCATTTCCTGCACTGGTGCGCATAATGTCAGCAGGCGCAACAAATTTGACACCGCAACGCGAGAGCGCCCAACCGCATCAGCAGCTTTCTCATGTGTCATGGCAAATTCATCAATTAAACGTTTAATGCCTTGCGCTTCTTCCAATGGATTTAAGTTTTCGCGCTGAATATTCTCGATTAAAGCCATTGCCAGCGCAGCCTCATCGGCAATTGCGCGCACCAAAACCGGCACTTCTGCCAAGCCTGCGCGTTGGCTTGCTCGCCAGCGACGTTCACCCGCGATGATTTCATATTGCTCATCAGCCAATTGGCGCACCAAAATCGGCTGCATGATGCCTTGTGCTTTAATAGAGTCAGCCAAAGTTTGCAACGCTGCATCATCCATATAGCTGCGTGGCTGATATTTACCCGGGCGCAGTTGTTCAACCTTGAGCATTAACAATGAATCAGCTTCGCCCACACTGCCCATATCCCCCGCGAGAAGGGCATCTAATCCGCGCCCTAAACCTTTTAACTTAGCCATATGTTTTCTCTTTGCGTATGTTTTCTTTATCAGTAATTTCTTGTGCTAATTCCATGTAGGCCACTGCGCCTTTAGAACTTTTATCATAATTGAGCACTGGCACGCCGTAACTTGGCGCCTCGGCTAGGCGAATATTACGCGGGATCACTGTTTTGTATACTTTGTCGCCAAAATGGCTAATGAGTTGTGCTGATACCTGCTGTGCAAGCATATTGCGATTATCAAACAAGGTGCGCAGCAAACCCTCTATTTCCAATGTTGGGTTCAAATGCGCACGCACTTTTTTAATGGTATTCACCAAGTCCGACAAACCCTCCAACGCATAATATTCACATTGCATCGGAATCATCACTGCATTGGCAGCTGTAAGCGCATTCACCGTAACCAGATTAAGGGCAGGGGGGCAATCCAGCAGCACAACGTCATACGTATCGCCTAATTTGGCAATGGCAGTCTTTAGCCGATTTTCACGCGCCAATTCATTGACCAGCTCAACTTCTGCACCAGCCAGCTCACGATTTGAAGGCGCAATATCAAAACCGCCTTTCTCGCTCCTTACCACCACGTCCGTAAGCGATTTTTCACCAATCAACACATGGTAAATACTCAACTTAAGATGCGCTTTATCAATACCGCTGCCGGTGCTGGCATTGCCTTGAGGATCCAGGTCAATCAGCAGCACACGCTTACCCAGGCTCGCCATGCTAGCCGCCAAATTAACGCAGGTTGTAGTTTTACCCACACCGCCTTTTTGATTGGTAATTGCTAATATTTTCATCTGCTTTTTCTTTGAGTTAATTATTAAAGCTAGCTCTGCTTCAAAACAATTAAATGCCGCTCTGCATCAAGCCCAGCTACTTTCAGCACCTTTACATCATTAGGCTGAATACCGCTTTTTTCAAACTCATGCTGCGGAACAGCACCTTTCATGGCCAGCCACTTTCCACCATCCGCAAGCAAATGCTTAGTGAGTTTTACAAACAAACCAATCTCTGAAAATGCACGCGAGATAATCACGTCAAATTTCTCGCCAATGTCTTTTCCTAAAACTTCCTGATCTTCAATACGGCCATGTATCACCGTAAAATTCACCAAACCCAATTGCGCTTTCACTTGCCGCATGAAGCTTACTTTTTTCTGTACGGCATCTATCGCCGTCACTTGCAACTCTGGCAGGCAAATAGCTAGAGGAATGCTAGGCAAACCAGCACCGGCACCCACATCAAGTAAGCGCTTACACTCTATATATGGCAGCACAGATAAGCTATCTAGAATATGTAATGTAATCATATCTAATGGCTCACGTACCGCCGTGAGGTTATGCACTTGATTCCACTTATAGATTAGCGCGACATAATCAAGCAACTTTTGTTGCTGCTCACCGGAAATCTGCAAGCCCATTTCTTGCAAGCCTGCTTCTAATTTTGCTTGTAGTTCAGCGCGTGCCGCTGCCTTCAGGTTGCTTGGCATATTGGCCGTCATGCAGCATTCCCTACATCGTTATCCGTATCATCCAAATTGACCGCTTTTATGCGTGATTTACGTTTTAAGTACACCAGCAATAAAGAAATCGCTGC
>JBAQME010000194.1:0-4141 GCA_049302535.1 Methylotenera sp. | reverse complement strand
CTAATTCTTGCATTTCATAGTACCAAGGGTTGGGATGCCCATCGGTTACTGCTTCAGATGGTAGCAGGAATGGGTCATCAAGCTTATTAATACCATGGCTGCGTGACCTGAGCAGCTTGCGATAAGTAGCTTCATCATTGGTAGTAATCATCCCGCCCTCGCCTGCAGCTATTGCCTTGACGGGATGGAAAGAAAATATCGTCATTAAAGAATGAGCACAGGAACCAACACGTTTCCCATCTGGATATGTAGCACCTAGTGCATGAGCAGCATCTTCAATCACTACTGCACCAGTTTGGTCTGCAGCCAACTTAATTGCCGGCATGTCGCATGGCAGGCCAGCAAAATGAACAGGGATTACCGCGCGTGCATCTGAATTTTTTGCAAGGGCCATTTTAAGGGCATCCGGAGACATATTGACAGTATCTGGATCAATGTCTGCAAAGACAACTCGCCCTCCGGCGTATAGCCCAGCATTGGCGCTGGCAACAAAGGTAATCGGGGTGGTAACCAGCGACGTACCAGGACCGACACCTGCAGCCAAGGCGGCAAGATGCAAAGCAGCAGTACCGCTGGAAACAGCAACTGCATATTTAGCACCAACATATCCTGCTATCGCCTGCTCAAATGCTTCAATTGCAGGACCCTGGGTCAGTATGCCACTTCTTAAGACATTAACAACTGCCTGAATATCTTCTTCATCAATATGATGTTTTCCGTAGGGGATCATAGTTTTTGTAACTCCTGGGCAAGCCCGTTTTGTTCTTGTTGGTGAAGTCTTGCGATGTGTTCGTTTACCCCGCCAAGCTTTTTGCCTAGCAAATTACGGGTTTTTTGATTAGATAAACTCATGTCAAGTGGTCGCCGGACCAGCGATGCTTGATCAGTGATATAACCAGGCTTAATGAGACTGGCATCCAGCTTGAATTCTTGCGCAAGCTTGCGTCCGAACTCGAGCTTTGAGATACGTTCATCACCCACAACATGGTAGATACCACTGGCTTTTAAATCAATCATATCGTGTGCGGCGCGAGCGACTGTTTCCGCTAGTATGGGTGTGTAGTAAACATCCTGAAACAGAGCCAATTCTCTACCGGCACGAAGTGCACCAATAACTTTGTCACTAAACGAATGGCGATAACTTGTACCCCAACCATAGAAATTTGTTCGTATCACCAACGCCTTTGGATAGATTTCAAGAATACGGGATTCAGCTTCAGCTTTTGTTCTTCCGTAAACATTGACTGGCGAGATAGGATAAGTTTCATCAACCAATGAAGCCTCTCCCGAAAACAAATGGTCTGTAGATATATGCACCAATGGTAACTTTAGTTTTGCACAAGCTTGGGCAACATTAACAGCAAGATCAGCATTGACGAGTTTTGCCAATTCAGGATTGCCTTCACATTTTTCCACGCTGGTAAGTCCAGCTGTGTGAATAACAAACTGCGGTTGTTCGATTTCAAATACGCGAATGAGATGATCAACTGATCCAAGATCGATTTTCACAGTGTGGACACCCGCGAGTGTGATTTCACGCTCGTGAATGCCCAATGTGACCAGATAGCGATCTTTAACTGCCATTGCCCAGTTAAGAGCAAGCAAACCGGAGCCACCGGTGATAAGAATCCGTGGTTTCATATTTTGTTACATCGCACCGATCTTGGCTTTGTTCTTCTGGATCCATGCCGCCAGTTCTTCAACACTCATCCATTCTGAGTTATTGTCAGAAGAATAAATGAAATTATCTGCTACTCTGGTTCCATTTTTGATGCGTAACGGGTCCGTAAACCATTTGTGGATCATAGGCAAAATCTTGTAATGATCCTGATAAGCATAAGTATATGGCGCATCTTCCAAGCCAATCATCTGCTCATGAAGCTTTTCTCCAGGGCGAATGCCAATAAACTTAAGCTCCGCGGTTGGAGCAACCGCTTTTGCAACATCTAAAATATTCATAGAAGGGATTTTTTTAACATAAATCTCCCCCCCCTGCATGTCATCAAAAGCGTGCCATACTAATTCGACACCCTGTTCAAGGGTAATCATAAAGCGAGTCATGCGCTCATCTGTTATTGGCAGCACCCCGGAATGAACCAGTGACTGAAAAAATGGAATCACCGATCCACGAGAACCCATAACATTACCGTAGCGAACAACAGCAAAGCGGGATTCGTGAATCCCTGCGTAGCCATTTCCCGCTACAAAGAGCTTATCTGAAGCTAGCTTGGTTGCCCCATAGAGATTAATTGGATTGCTTGCCTTATCTGTAGATAGTGCAACCACACGCTTTATTCCACGGTCGATACAAGCATCAATCAAGTTCATTGCCCCATCAATGTTGGTCTTTACACACTCGAATGGATTGTACTCGGCTGTAGGTACAATTTTAGTGGCAGCGGCATGCACGACATAATCAATACCATCCAAAGCTCTTGAAAGACGATCTTTGTCACGCACATCGCCAATCACAAAATTCACACGTGGATCATCCTGATATTTTTGTGCCATCTCCCACTGTTTCATCTCATCACGAGAAAAAATCACTAAACGCTTAGGGTTGTACTTTGCAAGTGTCATAGGCACAAATGTATTACCAAATGACCCTGTACCGCCAGTTATCAGAATAGAGGAGTTAGTTAACATTTTATTTTTCAATCAATCAGTTAATGGAATTTGAAATAATTTCTTCATAGGTACCAACACGAAGAACTTTACCATGAGCAAGCTCAATAATTTGGTTGCAATTTTTCAGTGTTGTTAGTCGATGCGCAATGATAAGAACGGTGACTTCATTACCTAAATTTTCTATAGCGCTCATCACGGATTCTTCTGTTTCATTATCAAGTGCGCTCGTTGCCTCGTCAAACACAAAAACATCGGCTTGTTTATAAAGTGCTCGAGCAATCCCGATGCGCTGACGCTGTCCACCAGACAATCGAACGCCTCGCTCACCAACAAGCGTTTTATATTGCTGGGGCAATTTTTCTATCACACCTGATAGCTGCGCCTGATTAGCAGCATCACGCACACGCTGGTGATCGATTTCATTAAGCGCAACCCCAAAGGCGATATTCTCTTCAACAGTCGTATCCGCCAAAAAAATGGCTTGCGGCACATGGGCAATGTGCGCCTGCCATCCACGATAATTAGCAGGTGTGATTTTTTGCCCATCAATATCAAGTTGACCTGTTGTTGGCTCTAAAAGACCCATCACAACGTCTAAAAGCGTACTTTTTCCGCTGCCAGTTGTCCCAATAACTCCAACGCGTGCACCCTTTTTTATAGAAAGGTTTAATTGGTTAAGAACATATGGTCCGTCAGGCGAATACTGGAATGAAACATTTTTTAAATCAAGTGAGTGACTAAACGGAAGGACCGTTAATGAAGTCTGCTTATAATAAGATGGTAAAGGCTGATCAAGTAAACTTAACGTATCTTGAAGAGAGACATAACCGCCATGAATTGATGACCACGATGCGTAGGTTTGTTGCATAACTGGCAACAATCGCTGTGCGCCAAGGGCAAGGGCACCGAGAACTGGTATGGCTTTCGCCACCCCGCCAGACTGGTTAGCAAGCATAAATGCCAAACCGGCAATAATGATCATCCCAAGGGACTCCATCAAGTAGCGAGGACTTTGTCCAATGAATTGGTTATTGGCTTGCGCATTTCTTAGCTGTACATCTGCATTACGGTAAATATTGCAATAAGTTGTCTGTGTACCATCAATTAGTACATCTCTAATTCCACCTAACCCTTCTTGCAGAGACTTGATAACCTGAGTGGACTCCCTGGCAATGCTATGACTATTTCTAATTTTCTTTTCACGCGTAACTCTGGCAATCAATCCATAAAGCAAACCAAAACTGCAAAAAGCCAACAGAGAAATGACGGGATCAACATAAATCAATGCGACCAGCACTGCAACCAACATTACACTAGAACTTATTAAAGTTAGTAGTGGAAGAATAATGCTGTAAATAATGCCATTAGCTTTAACAGAAATACCATTAATGAGTTCACTGCTATTACGGCTTATGTGCACCTTATATGGCTGATATAGCGTACGTTGGTAAATACTGATACCGAGGTCTGTTCCAGTTGCAAATGACAATTTCGTACTCGCCCAAAGTAATAG
>JBAQME010000193.1:0-7538 GCA_049302535.1 Methylotenera sp. | reverse complement strand
TCATCGCTGCAGCTAACAGCAACGCTATCATCATACCGTTTGCGCCGCCAAGTGCCGCCCCAACCACGCCAAACAGGGCGACAATCGCCGCCATTAAAATAGTCGTTTTAAGCCAATTTCCTAACATGTTTAAACCTCATTTGTATCGCACTAACAAAACGTAACATGGCGATAAGTATTGAAAATTCAAGGGTGCTTGTTTCAATGAAATATTGATATGCACTATTTTTAAGACAGGTTAGCTAGTGAATCCCTAAGATGAAAATACATCACCCGCTTTTAAATGATGTCCCTGCACAAATGCCTGCGCATTCAAACGCTTGCCACCCGGCGCCTGTAATTCTGTAATGTTTATAAGACCTTCGCCACACGCGACCAGCACACCATCATGCACACTGATGACCTCACCTGCCTTTGCATGCTTCAGATTTAAATCACTTGTTTGCACTGTGGCCATCCAGATTCGGCACACTTCGCCTTTCAATTTGCTCTGAGCCACTGGAAACGGGTTAAATGCGCGCACCTGGCGTGATATTTCTACTGCGCTTTTTTGCCAGTCAATTGCAGACTCAGCCTTTTCAAGCTTATGTGCATAAGTCACCAGACTTTCATCCTGCGGCGTACTTGGCAATACACCATTCGCTGTCAGGTCTTGCATGGCAAGCACCATTAAATCCGCACCCATCTGCGCCAAGGTATCATGCAGGCTCTGAGTGGTATCCGAATCTGTGATTGGCACCACACCTTTACTCACCATTGCACCGGCATCCAGAGCCGGTACAACTTCCATAATCGTAACGCCAGTTTCACTGTCTCCCGACAATATCGCACGATGAATCGGTGCCGCACCGCGCCAGCGCGGCAGCAAAGAAGCATGAATATTGTAACAACCGAGCCATCCTTTAATGTCAGGCATTTCCAATAGTACCGTTGGAATAATTAGCCCATACGCAGCCACTATCATCACATCGGCCTGCGTGGCAACAATCTGCGCCTGCACTTCTGCTGATTTTAAACTCTCGGGCTGAAACATATGCAAACCATGCTGCTCTGCCAATACTTTTACTGGGCTCGGCTTAAGCTTCATCCCTCGCCCGGCAGGACGATCAGGCTGCGTAAGCACCATAACGATTTCATGTCCGGCTGCAATAAGTGCTGCTAATGCCGGCACGGCAAATTCCGGGGTTCCCGCAAAAATAATTTTCAATTTCGTTAACCTTTTACTTGCCGCGCTGTTGTTTAAGCATTTTATTTTTAATGCGATTACGCTTGAGCGGTGATAAATATTCTACAAAGACTTTGCCCAAAAGATGATCCATTTCATGCTGAATACATACGCTTAACAAGCCATGTGCTTCTATCGTAAACATTTCACCTTCTTTGTTCATAGCCTCGACTAAGACTTTCTCGGCCCTGGTAACACTTTCATAAACACCGGGCACCGACAAGCAGCCCTCTTCATAGTCTTGTTCACCATCTTTTTCAAGAATTTTTGGATTGATAAAGACCTGTAACTGATCCTTGGTTTCGCTGGTATCAATAATCAGCAATTGTATGTGGCGGTCAACCTGCGTCGCCGCCAAACCTATGCCTGGTGCCGCGTACATGGTTTCTGCCATATCATCGATCAAACGGCGCAATGATGCATCAACCTCTTTCACAGGCTTGGCCACGGTATGCAATCGTGGATCTGGATAATTAAGAATATCTAAAATTGCCATAAAAACTCATTTATTTATATTTAAAAACTCGAATTGCTCACAAATCTACAGCTTTTTCCATAAAAGCTTGATTGTTGAATGAATTACGTGATAAATTTAACGTAATTTCACGGTATATGCGCGTATGTTATTCGCATTTAACCGCATACCTTCTTAACGCATTTTTGGCCGGGGTCATCAACATATGTTTCGCAATATTATAACGCTGCTCATGTTTTGTTGCTTAAGCTTCCATCTCAATGCGCAAGAAGTTGAACTCAAAAAGAACCATCCTGATCGTCACGTAGTAGTCAAAGGTGACACTTTGTGGGGAATTTCTGGCAAATTTCTTAAAGACCCATGGTTATGGCCAAAAGTTTGGAAATTAAACCGTGCACAAATTAAAAACCCACATTTAATTTATCCGGGCGATGTAGTTTTTCTCGATATGAGCAGCGGCAAACCAGAATTAAAACTGCTCCGCGAGACCGTTACCTTGCAGCCAGGCGCGGTTGAAGAACCGTTGGAAAAAACCGCCATTTCCACCATTCCGCTCAATGTGATTGCGCCTTTTTTAAGTCAACCGCTCGTTATTGAAAAAGATCAGCTTGCAAAATCCCCAAGAATTATTGCAGGTCAAGATGACCGCGTAGTTCTGAGTCCAAGTACACGTATCTATGTTAACAAAATTGAAGAAGGCGATGGCCTTAACTGGTTTGTTTATCGTCCAGCCGGTGACCTGATTGACCCTGATACTAAAGAAGTCTTAGGTGTAGAAGCAACCTATCTGGGCGATGCCAAAATCAGCAAATATGGTGAACCAGCTTCCGCCAATGTAACGAAAGCCAAAGAAGAAATCTTTGTTAAAGACAGATTAGTACCTAGCGGCGATGACGTCATTACTAATTTTGTGCCACATGCACCTGAGGCCAACATCAGTGGCCGCATCATCAAAATCTATGGCGGCTTAGCTGAGGCTGGCCCCGAGAGCATCATCTCCATTAGCCGTGGTTCAAAAGATGGTATAGAAGTCGGTCATGTACTCGCTATTAGCCGCTACGGCCGTATCATTAAAGACCCTGAACCCGACACGGAAACGGATAAAAAAGCAAAAACCAAACAGAAAGAACTGAATTCCAGTGAAAAATCCAATAAAGCCGGCACGCTGGCCCTTGAACCTGGCATGATTAAACTACCTGATGAGCGAATCGGCCTGCTTATGGTGTTCCGCGTATTTGATCGCGTCTCCTATGGTTTAGTAATGCAGGCATCACAACCAATCAACACTTTAGACTCGATACAAACACCTTAAATTATTCTTATGGCTAACCACGGCGAAGACAGCTACAACCAGGAGCTTGTAGAAAAATCGCTGTGGGTTAGTCTAGGCAATGTTCGCGGCATCGGGTCACAAACCTACTGCCAACTGCTCAAAACCTTTGGCAGCCCCAGCAATATATATTCCGCTAATTTTAAACAGTTGAAAGAGGTAGTGAGTGACAGCATCGCCAACGAGATACTGCAAGGAATTGACCATCAAGCGTTAGCTGAAACCAGGCACTGGCTATCACAACTTAACAATCACCTC
Organism: Methylotenera sp.; assembly: GCA_049302535.1. Taxonomy (GTDB): domain Bacteria; phylum Pseudomonadota; class Gammaproteobacteria; order Burkholderiales; family Methylophilaceae; genus Methylotenera. The sequence continues at coordinate 4,250 of JBAQME010000193.1, read as the reverse complement.
ATTACGCTTGCCGACCCTGAATACCCTCAATCTTTACTGGAAATTAGCGATCCCCCGCCTTTTTTATACGCAAAAGGCAATTTAGCGCTGTTAAATCGGCCTGGCATTGCGATTGTAGGTAGCCGTAACGCTTCCGTGCAAGGTGAAAAAAATGCTGAAGCTTTTGCCCATGACCTCTGCGCTTATGGCTTATGTATCGTCAGCGGACTGGCTTTAGGTATTGATGGTGCCGCACATCGCGGAGCACTCAAGGCAAATGGCGCTACTATTGCCGTAGTAGGTACCGGCTTGGACATTGTCTATCCAGCTAAACACCGTGAGTTAGCTCACCAAATTGCGGAACATGGCCTGATTATTTCCGAATTCAATTTAGGCACACCGTCTAAACCGCAAAACTTTCCTAAACGAAACCGCATTATCAGCGGGTTGAGTTTGGGCTGCCTGGTAGTTGAGGCGAATTTACAAAGTGGCTCGCAGATCACGGCACGGTTAGCAGCCGAACAGGGTCGTGAGATTTTTGCCATCCCTGGCTCTATTCACTCGCCCATGTCCAAAGGCTGCCACCAGTTGATTAAACAAGGTGCCAAACTGGTGGATTGTCTGCAGGATATTGTTGAAGAGTTCAACCTGAGCACCAAGTTAGCGTCTGCTCCAAAATTTGATCACAAAAATAAGACATCTGATACGCCTAATCAAATCAGCCCTGGCGATTTCATCCTCAACATTATGGGCTATGAACCCATTACTTTGGAAAATCTGGTTGCCTTAAGTAGCTTGACGGTGAGTGATGTTTCATCCATGCTTATGATACTGGAACTAGAAGGCAAAGTAGCCAGCCTTACAGGAGGTCAATTTCAAAAAATTATGTAGTTTTTAATTCTGGAAGTTTGCATAAACCATTTCACTTAAGTTAAATAATAATTTAAAGGATAAACATCATGTTTGAAGTACTGGTTTATATGTTCGAAAACTACATTGACACACAGTTCAGACCTGACGACAACACGCTTTCAAAAGAGCTGTCTGCTGCAGGATTTGATGAAGAAGACATTAACGGCGCGTTCGACTGGTTCAACCAACTGGAATCATCGACAGAAAAACCCGAATTGTTTGAACAGGCTGCGCACGCCAATACGCGCATTTTCACGGATTCGGAGCTCAAAAAAATCTCTGGCGAAAGCATTGGTTTTATCTTGTTTTTAGTCGAAGCAAAAATCCTCAACACCACACAGCGCGAGTTGGTATTGGAACTTGCCATGAACTTACCCCAACTCGAAATTAGCATTGAAGAAATGCGCTGGATAGTTTTAATGACTACCTGGGGCGCCAGCAAAACAGGTCCGGATAAAACCAAAGAATATCTGTTTATTGAGGATGTATTGCTTAACAAACAAAAACCGACCCTGCACTAGTATTTTCCAGGCGCTGATCGGTTCTTTAAAATCGTTAGAAATACTAAAACAACTTATTTTTTAATATTGCTGATGATAGTACTGATAGTAGCTGCCTGATTCAGTGTATAGAAATGCAGGCTTGGTGCGCCCCCTGCAATTAACATCTCGCACAACTCACTCACCACATCTACGCCTAAAGCGCGTAGTGATGCTATATCGTCACCATATTCTTCAAGCCGCATTTTCAACCAGCGTGGAATTTCTGCACCGCAAACACTGGAAAAGCGTGCCAATTGCGTGATGTTATAAATGGGCATAATGCCTGGCACTATAGGCATGGTAATGCCCAATGCATCGCACTGGTCTACAAACCTGAAATAGGCATCAGCATTATAAAAATACTGCGTAATCGCAGAATTAGCGCCCGCTTCCATTTTACGTTTTAAATTCAGTAAATCCGCCGCCGGCGTTTTTGCTTCCGGATGAAACTCCGGGTAGGCTGCCACTTCAATGTGAAAATGATTACCGGTTTCAGCACGAATGAACTCTACCAATTCAACTGCATAACGAAAATCACCGGCACTCACCTCTCCCGATGGTACGTCGCCACGCAAGGCGACCAGACGACTAATGTCTTGATCTTTGTAAGCAAACAACAAATCACGAATTTCTGCTTTGCTTGATGAAACGCAGGAAATATGCGGGGCTGCCTGATAACCTTCACGCTGAATTTCCAGCACTGTTTCCATAGTACGATCGCGCGTAGAGCCCCCCGCGCCAAAAGTCACCGAAAAAAATTCCGGGTTGAATTTTGCCAATTCCCTGCGAGTTTCGCGCAGCTTATCAATACCTTCTGCCGTTTTAGGCGGAAAAAACTCAAAGCTAATAGTTGGGTTTTTCATTTTAATCTTTTTTCATTTATTCGTTATCAATAACCAACGCAGATAACAGCCAGGACAGCACGCTGTACACTAGCGCACCGATAATGCCTGCCGTGAGTGTTTTGACTTCGAAGCCTTGCAACCAATGTCCGACGCCATAAAACAACACACCGTTTATTACAAGAATAAACAATCCCAGCGTTAATATTGTAATCGGCAAAGTCAGTAGCACCAGAATTGGCTTAATCAACATATTAACCAAGCCAATCACCAACGCCGCTACCAGGGCTGCAGCAAAACCAGCCACATGAATATCCGGCACCAAATACGCCACCGCTAACAAAGCCAGGGCATTTAATAACCAAACAAGTAAAAGTTTCATGTGGCTGCTCCTTTTCAACTGGTCGCCAACAACTTGATATTAACGGCCTGATTAATAACGGTAAGTGTCTGGCTTGAATGGGCCTTGTTTCTGCACGCCAATGTAAGCCGCTTGTGCATCCGTTAATGTTGTCAGCTGCGCATTGAGTTTTTTCAACTGCAGCACGGCAACTTTTTCATCCAGATGCTTAGGCAATGTATAAACGCCTACCGGGTAATTAGCAGTTTGCGTAAATAGCTCGATTTGCGCAATGGTCTGATTGGCAAATGATGAGCTCATTACGTAGCTTGGGTGACCTGTACCGCAGCCCAAGTTCACCAAACGGCCTTTTGCGAGCAAGATAATCTTTTTGCCGTCTGGGAATATCACATGATCCACTTGCGGCTTGATTTCATCCCACTCGTATTTTTCGAGTGATGCTACATCGATTTCATTGTCGAAATGGCCGATATTGCACACAATCGCCTGGTCTTTCATCTTCGCCATGTGGTCATGCGTGATCACGTGGTAGTTGCCGGTTGCTGTAACGAAAATATCACCATGTGCAGCTGCATATTCCATTGTTACCACACGGTAGCCTTCCATTGCTGCCTGCAATGCGCAGATTGGGTCAATCTCCGTCACCCAAACTTGAGCTGAGAGTGCACGCAATGCCTGGGCCGAGCCTTTACCCACATCGCCATAACCTGCCACTACCGCAATTTTACCTGCAACCATCACGTCAGTTGCACGTTTAATTGCATCAACCAATGATTCACGGCAGCCATATAAATTATCAAATTTAGACTTGGTCACTGAGTCATTCACGTTAATGGCGGGGAAAGCCAATTTGCCTTCTTTATGCATTTGATACAGACGATGCACGCCAGTAGTGGTTTCTTCCGTAACACCTTTGATTTGCGCCAAACGGGTTGAATACCATTTTGGATATGCTTGTAATTTGACTTTGATTGCGGCAAACAAACAGGTTTCTTCTTCTGAAGTTGGGTTTGCGATCACAGATAAATCTTTTTCTGCGCGTGTACCCAAATGCAGCAGCAATGTTGCATCGCCGCCGTCATCCAGAATCATGTTTGAATAGCCACCATCTGTCCATTCAAAAATACGATGGGTGTAATCCCAATACTCGGTCAATGTTTCGCCTTTAATCGCGAATACCGGTGTACCGCCAGCAGCAATAGCTGCGGCAGCGTGGTCTTGCGTAGAGTAAATATTGCATGATGCCCAGCGCACTTCTGCGCCCAAGTCTTTTAAGGTTTCGATCAGCACAGCAGTTTGAATTGTCATGTGCAAACTGCCGGTAATGCGTGCGCCTTTAAGCGGTTGCGCTTTTGCATATTCCTGGCGGATTGCCATTAAACCCGGCATTTCAGTTTCAGCAATGGCGATTTCTTTACGGCCAAATGCTGCCAGGTTAATGTCAGCAACGACGTAATCCTTAGATTCAGTCACAGTATTCATGTTAATTTCCTTGAATTGTGTGACCGGAGGGAATGGGGAATAACTAGAGATATAAACTTATCTCACCCGTATCCCGTGCCCGGCACGGTTAATATTGGTGAGCGTCGTTTAAAACATTTTCTGAGCCTAGGA
>JBAQME010000192.1:0-1602 GCA_049302535.1 Methylotenera sp. | reverse complement strand
GGTTTGATCTTCAACATGATCACCAACGGTGCAGTGAGTCAAGAGACAGGCATGATGCTTGGCACGGCTATTGTGCTTACTTATACAACTTTAGGTGGCATGCTGTCCATTGCCGTACTGGATTTTGTGCAAATGATTGTCGTGATCGGCGGCTTGCTCTACATCGGCAGCATTGTCTCCAGCATGACCGGTGGCGTAGCGCCTGTGATTGAACATGCACGCGCTGCCGGCAAGCTGGACTTTTTTCCAAAGGGCGCAGACATTTGGGTTTGGATTACCTTTATGGGTGGCTGGGTAACGATGATGCTGGGCTCCATCCCCCAGCAAGACGTATTTCAGCGGGTCACCTCGGCTAAAAGTGCAAAAATCGCACTGTGGGGTTCAATTTTAGGCGCTTCTGTATATTTCTGCTTTACATTTGTACCCATGTTTATTGCCTACGCCGCCACCCTGATAGACCCTGTTTTTTTCGGCAAACTGGTCGTGGAAGATTCGCAAAGAGTATTGCCCACACTTGTGTTGCAACACACCCCCATCTTTGCGCAAGCCATATTTTTCGGGGCGGTGTTATCCGCAATCATGAGCTGCTCATCTGCGACCTTGCTTGCGCCTTCAGTCTCATTTGCAGAAAACATCGTTCGCGGCTACATACCGCATCTCAGCGACAAAGGGTTTTTACGGGTCATGCGCATCTGCCTGGTTAGTTTTGGCGCATGTGTCTTGTTCTACGCACTCAACTCCGAGCGTTCAATCTTTGGCATGGTGGAATCTGCTTACAAGATCACGCTGGCTGGTGCCTTTGTTCCCTTGATTTTTGGCGCATTCTGGAAACGCGCAACCTCCCAAGGTGCATTAGCCGCTATCATTGGCGGCATTAGCGCCTGGGTGCTGGTTGAGGTATTGGTTGGCGATGCAAGCTTGGTACCGCCGCAATTAATTGGACTAGGCGTAAGTGTCATAGCAATGGTTTTAGGATCTTTATTGCCACAGAAAATTGGCGGCACCCCACCTGAGCATCCCAGCTTTTTACATGCGCATGCTGCGCGGCAACAGCCGCCACTAAGTTAGCCTGCACTTGCATTATTAACCAGTTACAAACGCTGGCACTTGGCGCAATAGAATGTTGAGCGCTGCCCCTGTCGCAATGTTGCTATCGGCGCACCGCACACGCGGCAAGGTTGGCCAGTGCGTCCATACACAAAATACTGCTGCTGAAAATAGCCTGGATTTCCATCTGCGCCAAAAAAATCTCGCAGGCTACTTCCACCCGCAGCCAGTGCATCCGTTAGCGTACTTTTAATTTCGCCCACAAGACGCTCACATTCAGCCAGTGTCAGATCTTTTGCAGATGTTTCAGGATGAATACGCGCACGGAATAGCGACTCGCTCGCATAAATATTACCGACGCCCACCACCAGGTGACTATCCATAATCGTGGTTTTGATTGCTGCGCTACGTGTACGCATGTGCTGATATAAATATTGCCCTGTGAATACATCATCCAGCGGTTCCGGGCCTAGCACCTTTAGCAACATATGCTCCTCGGGATTTTCCCCCGCCCACAGCACTGCACCAAAACGCCGCGGATCGCGCAAACGCAAC
>JBAQME010000191.1:0-17234 GCA_049302535.1 Methylotenera sp. | reverse complement strand
ATAGGCTGATGGTTGGGATTGTGGATTTGTTTGGTGTGGCCTGGCTGCAGAGACGGGCAAAAATACCAATGGCTACAGAGGAATAATTAAGGATTAGCATGGATCACGGTATTGGATACTTTTTAGGACACTTGATCGAGGCATTGAGGCATTATGTTGCCGGTATGCAGGAGCAGGATTTAGTCTGGCTTGCCATCGGGCTGGTAGGGCAGTGTCTGTTTATGATGCGTTTCATTGTGCAGTGGATACATAGCGAGCGTCACCAGAAAAGTTTGATTCCTGTCAGTTTCTGGTATTTGAGCCTGATTGGCGGCCTGATTGTTTTAGCTTATGGGATACGTCGTATCGACCCCGTGATTATTTTAGGGCAGCTACCAGGCACAATTGTATATACGCGCAATCTGATGTTAATTCATCGTAATAACAAAAAATAATCAATACCAATATAAATTAGCCTGAACTTTTCAATGAATAAAACATACCAGCGACTTTTTATTTTTAGCGCAATTATTAGTTTATTTATTGTGTTTTGGGGTTTAGGGTCAATCAATCTCACCTCTTTAAACGAGGGGCGCAGGGCGCTGGCAATCAAGGAAATGTTTGCGAGTGGTAACTGGCTACTGCCAACGCTTAACGGAGAGCTTTACCTTACCAAACCACCTCTGCTGTACTGGATTTCAAACGGTATCTCTAGCTTGGTGGGGTTTGTGAATGAATGGACTGTCAGGTTGCCTTCAGCGCTGGCCGCACTTGCTACACTGTGGATGACCTATCGCTTTACGCTTAAAAAATTCGGCACATGGCCCGCCTTGTTTAGCGCCCAGATATTAATGGCAAATCTTGGCTTCGCCATGCTGGCAAGACGTGCGGAAATTGAAATGCTGCTTACCGCACTTTGTGTTGGTGCGTTATTGTCTGCACTCGAGTATGTAGAAAAACCAGCGAAGCGTGGCTGGATCTATCTAAGTTATTTTTTACTGGCGTTAGCGGTGCTCACCAAAGGTCCTGTTGCATTATTGTTTGTCACTTTGCCGCTAATTGTGGCGGCTATCTGGACGAAGGATCTGGCGGTCAAACAAACCCTTACCAGTGCCAGGGGATGGGCCATATTCTTAGTGGTTGCCTTATCGTGGTACGTGGTGGTGTCGTGGCAGCTGGGGTTTGATATTTGGGCAACGATTGCCAAGCGTGATATGTTGGGTAAAATCCAGGCGGAAGACGCCGCAAAACCTATATTAAGCTATTTGGGATGGATAATTGTCGACTTTTTGTTTCTGGTCGCTTTGTTATTTGTCCGTCCTCGCGCGTTATTTAAAGACCTTATGGGCCGACGTGACTGGGTGGTGATAGTCACTGCTGTTGCCGTGCCGTTGCTGGTTTTCTCTTTATTCAGCAATAAGCACGCTAAATATTTACTGCCAATTTACCCACTCATTTCAATTCTGCTCGGTATGCAATTGGCAAAGCTTTTTGATATTGCGGGCATTAAAATCAAGCGGTTGATATTAGCCTTGGGTATCTTGTTACCGCTAACTCTTGCATGTTTTTATATGTTTGCTGAAACGCGAGTTTTTGCCTATCGCACTTCCGCGTTTTCCCAATTTCAAGATTGGGATAAAAACATTTCAGCCAGCACCTTATATGCGTTTGGTAAAACGGATAGCCGTCTGATTTATTATGCGAAAACGCCAGTAAAAAAACTGGAAGAACAGGAGTTGAAACTTTTGCTTGCTGATAAAAAATCATTCCTGCTGTTGGCGGAAGATAATGATGCGAGCAAGATGTTGGCATTTTCCGGGTGTAAAATTAAGGAATTCAAACCTTACCTGAAAAAGAATAAATCTTTGATGGTTTTTGGTTTTGGCGATGTTTGTAACACTACTAATTAACAATTAAATTGAGTTGTAGAACATGAAAATAACAGTCATTGGTACAGGTTATGTAGGTCTGGTTTCAGGAACATGTCTAGCTGAAGTGGGCAACGATGTGCTTTGCCTGGATGTAGACCCGGCTAAAATTAAAATTCTTGAGGAAGGTGGCATTCCTATCCATGAGCCAGGCTTGCTGGAGATGGTGCGCCGCAACAGGGAAGCGGGGCGGCTGAGATTTACAACAGATATCCAGAAAGCGGCTGAGTTTGGCGATGTGCAGTTTATTGCAGTGGGAACGCCACCTGATGAGGATGGTTCTGCTGATTTGCAATACGTGGTCGCCGCGGCCAGAAATATCGGCAAGTATATGACGAGTTATAAAGTCGTTGTAGATAAGTCTACCGTGCCTGTAGGCACTGCGGATAAGGTAAGTGCAGCGATTGCTGAAGAGCTGGCCTTGCGTAAAGTGGATATTGCCTTCAGCATAGTATCTAATCCTGAATTTTTAAAGGAAGGCGCGGCAATCGAAGATTTTATGCGGCCTGACCGAATTGTGATCGGCGTGGCAGATGAACCGAGCCAAGAGGTGATGCGTACGCTTTATGCACCTTTCCAGCGTAATCATGAGCGCCTGGTGGTCATGGATGTTCGTTCGGCGGAACTTACCAAGTATGCTGCAAATGCCATGCTGGCGACCCGCATCAGTTTTATGAATGAACTGGCTAATCTCGCTGAAATTCTAGGTGCAGATATTGAGAATGTGCGTAAAGGCATTGGTTCTGATCCTAGAATCGGCTATGACTTTTTATACCCCGGCTGCGGTTATGGCGGATCATGTTTTCCCAAGGACGTGAAAGCGCTTATTAAAACCGGAAAAGCTAATCACTACGATTTAAAAGTGTTAAATGCCGTGGAAGCAGCCAACGATATACAAAAACACGTATTAACACAAAAAATTAAAAACCATTTTGGTAACAATCTTGCAGGTAAGCATTTTGCGTTGTGGGGCTTGGCGTTTAAACCTAATACGGATGATATGCGTGAAGCCGCAAGCCGTGTGCTTATTCAGGATTTGCTTGATGCAGGCGCCACTGTCAGCGCATATGATCCGGTTGCCATGGATGAAGCTAGCCGGATATTCAAAAATACCCAGGGTTTGAGTTTCGCGAAAACACATAATCTGGCACTTGATGGTGCTGATGCATTGGTCATTGTTACCGAATGGAAAGAATTTAGAAGCCCTGACTTTGCTGAAATTAAGCAAAGAATTAAAGAAAAAATTATTTTTGACGGGCGCAACATGTACGAGCCTGAAGTAGTGAAAAATGCGGGGCTTGAGTATCGACCCATTGGGCGTTTAATTAAGTAAGTTTGATGAGTACAGGTTAGGGCAACAGTGAAAATATTAGTGACGGGTGCGGCTGGGTTTATTGGCTTTCATGTTGTTCAAGCCCTTCTTGCGCGCGGTGATACTGTTATTGGGATAGACAATCTCAATGATTATTATGATGTGCGTTTGAAAGAGGCGCGGCTTGATGAAATTCAGGCGCACGTAAATGCCAAAAACTTTAACTTCATAAAACAGGATATTGCGCATACCCAAACGTTATCGGATATATTCGCTACGCATAAACCTCAGCGTGTAGTGCATCTTGCTGCGCAGGCCGGTGTCCGCTACTCGATACAAAATCCACAGGCTTATGTGCAGAGCAATCTTGTAGGCTTTGCCAACATCCTGGAAGCTTGCCGCCATCACAACGTTGAACATTTGGCCTATGCCAGTTCTTCCAGTGTTTATGGCGGCAACACCAAACTGCCGTTCAGCGAGCAAGATAATGTAGATCATCCGGTTAGCCTATACGCCGCTACTAAAAAAGCGAATGAGCTGATGGCGCACACATATAGCCATTTGTACAATTTGCCAATGACAGGCTTACGATTTTTTACGGTGTATGGCCCATGGGGGCGGCCGGATATGTCGCCATTTCTGTTTGCCAGCGCAATTCTTGCAGGCAAGCCGATACAGGTATTTAACCATGGCGATATGATGCGCGATTTTACATACATAGATGACATTGTCGAAGGCGTCATTCGTGTGCTGGATAAACCGGCCACTGCAGAAAACCCGCAAGCCAATAGCATCGCCGCAAAAGCGCCTTATCGCATATTTAATATCGGTAATAATCAGCCTGAAAAACTCATGGATTTTATTGGTGAGCTGGAAGGTGCTTTGGGCAAGATAGCCGTAAAAGAATTTTTACCGATGCAACCGGGCGATGTTAAGGCTACTTTTGCCGACACTTCGGCGCTTGAAGATTGGGTAGGCTTTAAGCCCGCCACTAGTTTAACCGTTGGAGTAAAACGTTTTACGGACTGGTATACAAGTTTTTATAAAGAATTGTATTAAAAGAAAAAACGTTTAATTCGGCCAAAGGTGCAGCATGCGAATCCAGGTTCCGGCGTGCATTAACTAAAGCTATTTCTTTAATACTTAAAATGACAGTTAGTCAGGGGAGAGAAATCTTGTACGTTTTACAAGTCTGTCATTGCTATTATCCGCCTTTTCTTGACTGCGCAAGGCAGTATTCACGGCTGTTTGCGGAAACAGAATACAAGGTAGTGACCGTATATTTAACAGGAGAGCCCAACCAGGCCGTAGCGCAAGCCACATGCTCGGATGAAGTAATCTTTCTTGGTTACAAGAGTAGTGAGGTAAGGGGTTTAAAGTTAAAAGCAATTCTTGAAATTAGAAAAATACTAGCGAGTAGAACATTTAAATTCTGTATCACCCATCGTTCCAAACCTACCTATGTGGCATTATTTGCCAGCCAGCTACCGGTAATCAGCATACGCCATAACTACGGTGACTTTAGAAGGATTACGCGGCGTTTGCTGGTTAATTTGTTTCGCAAGAGATTGTTGCTATTAGGGGTTTCTGATTCTGTGCGCGATGAGATGCGGGCGCACCTGAACTGGCCTGATAGCCAGATCGAAACTTTGTACAATAGGATAGATGTTCCGGCAGTGAAGGCGCAGTTTTTGTCTAGGCCAGCTGCAAGAGAATTTCTGGCATTACCGGACAGCAGCTGGATTGTTGGTAATGTCGGTAGGTTACATCACGATAAAGATCAAGCCACTTTACTCAGGGGGTTTCAACAAGCTTTGCCGAATTTGCCGGTTAATAGTTTACTGATCATCATGGGGGCAGGTCCGCTGGAAAATGATTTGAAACAGTTGGCTGTTGATTTGGGTATAGCGGCCTCTGTAGTGTTCACCGGAAATGTTCCTGATGGCAGGAAATATTTTAAGGCTTTTGATGTCTTTGCGCTGACATCAGATCATGAGCCATTTGGTATGGTGTTACTGGAGGCGATGGCTGCAAATGTCCCACTTATTTGTTCTGATTGTGGGGGTGGCGCTGAGGTTGCCCGAGATGTTGGGCAGCTATTCCCTTTGGGGGATAGTGAAATGCTTGCAAAATGCTTGGTGAATGAATACAAAAACAATCATGGCACAGAATCCACAAAAATGAATAATAAATTAAACGAGTTTTTCTCTGATGAGGCCGCAAAAAAACGGTTTTGGAATTTAGCCTTTGTTAAGGAAGTAACAAAATGCAAGCGTTGAAAGTAGTGAAGTTAACAACAAAAAGAGGGTTCGTGCTGAGTGCCTTTGAGGGAGATTCAATTACAAAGGAAGTGCAACGCAAAGGTGAGTATGATTCAATTACACTTGATTCCTTGAGCGATATTTTAGCTATCATCCAGCCGAATGTAAGCTTGGATGTGGGGGCGAATATAGGCAATCATGTGCTTGTTATTTCAAAATTCTCTCATCGGGTTGTAGCCTTTGAACCCGTTAAATTTGTTTTCGATGTGCTGCAAGCCAATTTGGAACAGAATCGCGTAAACAATGTAACTGCGGTGAACTTTGGTCTGTCAGATAAAAATATGGAAACAGAAATATTTATTCCGCGCAATGGCAACCTTGGATCTTCCAGCATGGAAATCAAAGAGGGTGATGGAACATTGTTGAAGATTAAAACTATAGTAGGTGATGCCTATTTGGAACAGAATTTTCAGAGCCAGCAGATTGATTTTATTAAAATGGATGTAGAGGGGCATGAGGCACTGGCTTTGATGGGATTGCAGGAAGTGATTGCCAAGTATCAGCCATTAATTTTATTGGAATGGAAAAGTCCCAATACAATTACATCGTTTCGAGAACTGGATTTGTTCAATAAACTATTCTACGGCTATAAAAAATACTCCCTTTCATATACTTCCAATAAAAAAGTGCATGCTAATGCATCGTTAGGATATTTCAAGCGTATTTACCATAAGTTAATTGGTACCAGATGGTGTCTCAGTTCATTTGATGACAGGAAAAACTACTCGAATGTTTATTTTGTACCTCCAAGGTATCAGCAGCTTTTTGATAAATTCACTTACATGGATTAATTGTTAATTTTTTTTTACCAAATAGTGACCAACTTTGAAAAGATATGAAAATGACCAAGTTACTGGTGCTTGATGGGATAAGCGGTGTGCCGCTTGGGAAGGAGCTATGTGAGGCATTTAAAGATATTGGCACAGCAGTAACTTATGCCGACTTGCGTAAGTTCGAAACCAAAATGTTTTATGGTATTAAATCCGCTTTTCGCAAGGCAATGAATAGGCGAGAAAATACAGATAGTTTTTATCACCTGCCTAAGCTAAATGAAGCGAAGTTCGAGGCTTATATAAAGCAGGAGGCACCAACCGTTATTCTGGTTATTGGGTTTGTTTATAAATATGTAACACCGCAATTTCTGAAGAAAATTAAGCAGCAATACAATGTGAGGTTATTTCTTTATGATACCGACAGCTGCAATCTGTATTCCAAACGGCGGGAGTTTGTGTTTTTTATTGAAACAGAGTTACCTGTGTACGATGAGATTTTTTCATTTTCCAAAATAACAACCAGGTTTTTTAAGGATACGAGAAAATTAAATGCGAGCTTTCTGCCTTTTGGTGCCAAGAAATTGGAACTCCCTGCAAATGTCAGTCAACATATTGATGTATTGTTTATAGGAAGCTGCGATCTACGTAGAGTATTCTTACTTGAAAATATCCGCAGTAAAGTCACGGTTTATGGTGATCGCTGGTCAAGAAATTTCCCTTTAATGTCTGATGAACTGAAATCCAGGGTAACTGATCATTCTGTATGGGGAGAGCAGCTATATCAATTGTTATTCGCTTCTAAAATAGTACTTAATATTACCAGGTCGCATTTCTATGGGGCGGAAACAGGTGTTAATCTTAGGATATTTGAAGCGCTGGCTGCGGGTTCTTTTCTTTTAACGGATTATTGCGAAGAGCTGGCAGAGCTTTTTGTTGTGGGCGAGGAAATTGAGGTTTTTCGTAGCTCGGGTGAGTTGCTTGAGAAGGTTGAATATTACCTTGCTAACCCAGAGAAAAGATTGGAAATTGCGCGCCGTGGCCACCAAAAATTCCTTAAATTGCACACTTGGAATGCCAAAGCTAGCTGCCTGATAGAGAAATTTAAAGCATAAGTCTTAATATTAAAAAATGGATTCCCAACAACTCGATAATGACGGCAATAAAAGCAGGCCTCTACAGATTGCAGTAGTCTCATTTGACTCTTTAGGTGATAGTCTTTTATATTTGCTGTTAGCTTATAACCTACAGAAAAATAACTTTGATGTCACCTACTTTGGCAACATAGGATACCAGCTGTCTGACTGGTTTCCCAGTTTGAAAATTTTACCTTACCCAGAATTTAGCGCTATGGATGAAGCGCTTTCAGGTTATCAACTTGTGATAATGAGTCCTCCCCGGTCTGTTAGAAATAGACTGGAGGCAGATCCGGAATACCTGAAGTATCTAAGAGAAAAGTATTTATTGATATGTCAAAAAACACCGGTATCGTGGGTTTATGACCATACGGAAAGGCTGAAGTCGCTGTTGCCGCCAGATTTGTTTGAATCAGTGAAAGCGCTGGCTAAGTCATCAGGTCCTATAAGGTTCAGGCACTTTAAGGATGAAAGTGCAGTAGAAATTCTGTGTGCTTACATGCGGGAGAAAATGCAGTTAAGTGTTGTAAGCAGGCATGTAGCGTATACGCCATTGCAGCAATTGAAATTTAGGTATTATGATAAAAGAATTATAGTTAGTCCTGACTCGGCGGGTCCGGAAGATAAAAATTGGGGTAAGCAGCAGTTTTTATCTTTATGTCGGCAATTAAGAAATATAGGTTATCAGCCAGTCATTGTAGTTTCCCCAGCTAATCATAGCGAGTGGCAAATGCTTAGCCAGGGTGAATTCGAGACTCCTTTGTTTGAAAACATTAGCCATCTCGCTTCTTATATTTATGAGTCAGCCTTGCTGGTAGCTAACGATTCCGGCAACGGACATTTGGCTTCATTTTTAGGTATTCCCGTAGTAACGATATACAAAAAACGCAATCCCAAGTTCCATTGGCGACCTGATTGGGCTGCTGGTAAAGTTGTTTGTCCCAGGCTGGTAATAACATTCTTCAGCTATAGGATATGGCGTCCTTTTGTTTCGACCGGGATGGTATTGTCTGCCATATCCGAATTGCTAGTTGCAAATAATCAATCGTAATGGGCGAGCAACTGGTTATTCTAATGAGGTTCTTGAGCCGCCGTGTTGGATAAACTATATATCACAACCTGTTTGTTTCCCTTCCTGTTCGAGAACCTCTTGATCTCCTGATACTGGGGAAGGTATTTGGCAACAAATAACTCGCTCTCGGGGTGTTCTTTGGTGCTGGATATAACGAGTATTGTGTGTTTGTAAATGGATTTATTGTCGTAAAAATTTTTTAATTCAGAAAAATCGCTTTCTTGTGCCCTGAGAGATTGCCCTGCGTAGAAACGCAACCGGGAGTCATCTATAAACACATTTTCATGATGCGTGTTGTAAGTGTTTAGCCAAGCGATGGCATCCTGCTGGTAGTTATAGCCTTCCCGTTTGGGCATTATATTTTTTGCTATGCCTAGCAATAAAAACACAATTAAAGCGATATAAGCCCATTTTTTTAAAGATTTTCTGCTTTTTATCATGCTGATTTTCTGCGTAAGAACAGCCAGCATAAGCGCAGCCAGTATCATCAGTATCAAAGATAATGCAACTACATATCTACCGGATAACACAAATACTTTTGTAATGATTAGAGCCATATTACTCAGGCTGATAATTGCGGCGAAACGTAATGCCAAGTATGCTTTTGGCTCGATCAGTAGCTGCTTGTTTCTAATAGAAATGCCGGCTAGAACTGAATTGATTAGGCCGGTTGCTAAAATGGTTTTAACAATGATGATATAAACAAAAATGAGCAAGATGCCTTGTACCGCATATTCCTTCAGATACTTACCAAGAACATCATTTGACATGATTTTGGCTTTTTCAAAAAAAGTACGTGTCAATTCATCGTATAGATTGAGCGTGAATACTTCCTGTAATCGGCCAAAGTTCTTGATGGAGAAATCACCATGAAGCGCAATCGCGAGTAATAAGCAGAGAGCCAGAAAAATATTGAGAGCGTGGCTTATAAAAAAATAACGAATACGCTCTTTTAAGCCGAGGTTATAACTGAAAAGAAACAAAATAGGCAAGAAAAGCAGGTAGGTTATGGCTTCTATTCTAAATAGGGTAGCGATAATGGCGCATAGCTGCCACAAAACAGCATCCTGGATGCGCAGGTGTTGATAAAAGCGGATAAAAAATGCGAGTCCGGTGAGGTAAAATGCCCAAAAGCCTTCATCTCGTATCAGCATCGCCAATACATCTCCTACAATATATTGTGAGCTGAATAGTATGAGCGCCCCTGCTACCATTGAAAGTTGCTTGCCGCCTGCAAGGCGGATAATGTGGATGAAGCTGAAAGTCGCTAGCCCAAAAAATAATGTATTTAATACTTGTGCAGATGCCTGTATGCCTAGACTGGTCAATTTATGTGTGGTCGCAATTAATGCGGCATAGAGAGGCCAGTTAAATAGTTTTATAGCTTCTTGCCAGTGTCCATCTGCAATCAGTTGTGCGGATTCAAAATAAATTACGCTGTCCGGGTTAATCCAGCCATGTTGAATGTATTGAATTTGTGCGGCTAGCAACAGTGCTAAAAATACAATCGCTGTACTTAACTGATTGATGGGTGTGAGTTCTATTTTTTTAATGAAAGACTGCATATGTTCGGGTGAGCGTGTTTACGCCTGCTCAAGATTTAAGTGTGAAGATATTTGAAATGGCTTGATTTGTTTCAGGCAATTCAAATGCCCCAGCGGGCAAGTGCGCTCAAAGCAAGGGCTACATTCTAATCCCAGGTACTCGATAATTGCATCGGGATGCATGGGCGGAGTATGGTGTGGGTTGCTTGAACCGTAAATGGCGATAAGTTTTTTATCCAATGCAGCAGCTACGTGCATGAGACCTGAATCGTTGCTGATAATCGTATGGCAAAGTGACATGAGGTCTATCACCTCGCTTAAGCTTGTTTTTCCGCCCACGTCCAGGCAGCGGAGTTGAGTAAGTTGATTAATATGCCGAGTGACTTCAACATCTTTATTTGAGCCAAATAGCCATACTTGCCAACCATTATTTAATGCAGCTTTTGCGACTTCCGCATAGTATTCGGCAGGCCAGCGTTTAGCTTCACCATATTCTGCGCCTGGGCATAGGCCAAGTATTTTTTGTGCAGGATTGCTGAGGCCGTACTTACTTAAAACTTGCAGTGCATTGTCTTGGTTCGCAATTAATCTTGGGTTGAAAATTTTGGCATCGGTATGTGATGAAGCTTGCTTTTTATCTAATCCCAACGCAACAAACCTATCAACTGTGCGCGGTAGTTTTGTTTTATCTAATTGACGAATGTCGTTAAGCAAGCCGTAACGATATTCGCCCAGGAATCCAGTACGTTGTGGAATGCCTGCCGCAAGTGGCAGAATGGCGGATTTGAGCGAGTTGACGAGTAAAATGGCTTGCGTATAACCTTTGTTTTTCAGGCTACGCCCAAATCGAATGCGTTCAAAAAGGGCGAATTGCCCATGTTTGAATGGCAGCGCGACACCGAGATTTACTTCGGGCATTCTTTCTAATAAGGGCAAGGTCCAGGCAGGCGCGGCAACGTCAATGATTACATCCGGGTTTTGAGCTTTCAGCGATTGGAACAGGCTGTGTGCCAGCACCATATCACCCACCCATGAAGGGCCAATAATCAAGATCTTTTTAGCGGACATGGCTTGTAAGCGAGCTTAGCTATTCATTTTTTTAATGATATTGCTGGTGCTGCGTCCTGCAACCAAGTCAATTAAAGCAATCTTGCCACCCCAGGATTCTACTTCCTTGCCACCGACAACTTGTTCTGCAGTATAGTCACTGCCTTTGGCAATTACATCAGGCTTTAGGGTGTTGATCAAATTTAACGGTGTATCTTCATCAAACAGGATGACGGCATCTACAGATTCGAGCGCGGCAAGCACCCGTGCACGGTCATTTTCATTCACGACCGGCCGTGTCGGCCCTTTAAGCGCGCTTACCGAGCGATCAGTATTCAACCCCAGGATGAGCTTGTCACCGCGTTTTTTAGCGGCTTCCAGATAGGTGACGTGCCCTGCATGCAGTAGATCGAAACAGCCGTTGGTGAACACGATTTTTTGTTTGGCTTTTTTCCAAGTCTCCACTTTTTGTTGTAGTTGCGCTAAATCGCAAATTTTATGTGCCTGCTCAGAAGTTTGCTCGCTTGTTAAGGCGCCGATTAAATCGTCTTGTGTAATTGGCACGGTGCCTACCTTGCCGACCACTACGCCAGCCGCAACATTAGCTAGCTGCAAGCTTTCCAGAGGACTCAATTCGTGTATCAGGCCGGCGGCGAGCGTGGCGATGACGGTATCTCCGGCACCGGATACATCAAATACTTGTTTGGCTGTGGCTGGTAGGAGGTGTGCGTGATGGTCTATGAGTGAAATACCTTCATCGCCGCGCGTCACTACTAAAAACTGAAGGTTTAGCTTGTTTTTAAGCGCAGTGGCCTTGTCAATTAAGTCAGGGTCACTGCTTGTGGTGGCACAGGCCTCCGCAGTTTCTTTTTTGTTTGGTGTAAGCGCAGTCGCGCCGCTGTATTTGCTGTAATCGTGGCCTTTGGGATCGACCAGCACGGGGATTTTTAACGCGTTACACTGTGCAATCACTTGCTGGCATATCTCAGTGCTGAGTAAGCCTTTTGCATAATCTGACAAAATGACAATTGCAGGATTCAGTGCAAGCTGCTGCTGAATTGCAGCTAATGCTTGAGTCTTTTCGGCTGCCGTGAAAACGGCATTGCTTTCCTGATCTAGCCGCATCATCTGCTGATGGCCGCTCAATATCCGGGTTTTTGCAATAGTTGGGCGGTGGCTGGAGCGTATCATGTTGTTATGATCAATACCGATTTTAGCAATCAAATCGAGCAGGATAGTTGCTTCACCGTCGTCTCCTACGCATCCTATTATGTGGGTTTTAATACCCAGTAGCGCTAAATTGGCAGCTACGTTTGCAGCACCGCCAGCGCGATCATGTTGTGATTTCAGCAATACCACAGGGACTGGCGCTTCCGGCGAAATGCGGCTGACATCGCCCATTAGGTAGCGGTCGAGCATTACGTCGCCGATGACCAGTACATGCTGATTTAGGTTGCCGAAGTGTTTGGCGGTATCAAGTAATTTTTGTTGCATTGTTAGGCTTGTAGTTTTAAATCAATCGGATTCTAAAATTTCACAAAGTGAATGTCCAACAAAGATATGCGCTTCCTGAACGCGCGCAGTGACGTTTGAAGGAATAACGATGTTGTAATTGCATAAGGTATTGAGTTTGCCGCCTGTGCCGCCAGTTAGCCCGATAGTAGTTGCACCGATTGCATTGGCTGCCTCAATGGCGCTCACCACGTTTGTGCTATTGCCGCTGGTGGTAATGCCTATCACCAAGTCTTCCGGGCGGCACAGGGCTTCAATCTGGCGCGCAAAGATATAATCATAGCCATAGTCATTGCCAATAGAAGTAAGGATCGAAGTGTCAGTAGTGAGTGCGATGGCCGGTAAGCCTTTGCGTTCCTTTTTAAAGCGGCCGACAATTTCTGCGGCGATGTGCTGGCTATCAGCCGCACTGCCGCCGTTACCCATGATTAAAATTTTTCCGCCATTGTTAATGCAGCGTTGCATTGCTTCACCGACATCACTGATGAGCGGGAAAAGCGGCTCTAGCGTATTAAACATCGCCATATGAGCACTGTGCTCGCCTTTTAAGTAATCAACATACTTTTTGGGAGTGCTCATTAGCAGTATTTATCCTCTTGCATTAAGTAATTTTGCACGTAGTCACGAACACCATCTTCCAGGCTATGGAACGGTTGTTTGTAGCCTGCGCTGGCAAGTTTGCTCATGGCGGCTTCAGTGAAATACTGATACTTGCCCTGCAAATCTTCCGGCATATCGATAAAGGTAATGTGTGGTTTACGTGCCATACTGGTCATCACCGCGGTTGCCAGGTCTTTAAAGCTGCGCGCTTTGCCTGTGCCGATATTATAAATGCCATTGGCAGCAGGTTGGTTGTTTAGAGCTGACTCAAGAAAGTAACTGACTACTGACGCTGCATCTTTTACGTAAACAAAATCGCGCATTTGCATGCCGTCTTCAACCCCGGCTTTAGTGCCTTTGAAAAGCTTCATGGTGCCGGTTTGGCTGAATTGATTGAAAGTGTGAAACGCTACGCTTGCCATGCGTTCTTTGTGATACTCATTGGGGCCATACACGTTAAAAAACTTAAAGCCGGCCCAGCTTGGCGGCGTAGGCAAGCCTTTGTTTACCTGCTGTAACACCCATTGATCAAAAAAGTGCTTGGAATAGCCGTAGCCGTTTAGAGGACGTAAATTATCAATAGTTGCATCGTCATACCCTAAGTTACCATCACCATAGGTGGCTGCGGAGCTGGCATAAAAGAAAGGCACTTTGTAGTCAGAACACCAGTTCCAGAGGTTTTGTGAATAGTGAATGTTATCTGCAACCAGTTTGTTAAAATCGCGCTCGGTAGTAGCGCTGATTGCGCCCATGTGGATGATGGCTTCGACGTCCATACGATTTTCCAGCCAGGACATGAGCTGGTCTTTATCCAGGTATTGCGCGTATTGACGATGCGCAAGATTCTGCCATTGCTCCTCGTGTGTGATGCGATCAACAATGACAATGTTGTCACGATTGAGTTTTGTATTGAGATGCCAGGCGATGATGGAACCTATCATGCCTGCGCCGCCTGTAATTACTATCATTGATTAAGACCTAAAATCCATAATTAAGCGCAAAGAAAATGTATGATGAAATTAAAACTTATAAAGTGTGAAGTATAACGCTTATTGATTGGCGGCTAAACTTTGCGCCCTCAATTTTGTCATTTCGGCATCTTTTTTTGCCTGTGCGCTATCCCACTCCGTGTGCACCCAGCCTTGCAGGTTCTCGAGCGCAATTGCGGTCATCGCATGTATCCAGGCGTCGTTTTCATTGAGTGCCGGGATATAGTGATATTCACCGCCGCCGTTGTTTTGGAATATATGTCTGCCTTCCATCGCAATTTCCTCCAGTGTTTCCAGGCAATCGCTGGAAAAACCGGGGCAAATGACATCAACGCGTTTGGTCCTGGCTTTGCCTAAAGCCTGTAAGGTGCTGGCCAGATATGGTTTAAGCCACTCTTGTTTGCCAAAGCGTGATTGAAAAGCTACCAAAAACTCATCTTTGCTGAGTTCCAGTGCCTCTGCCAAAAGTCTGGCTGTTTTCTGGCACTCGCAATGGTAGGGGTCACCTTTCAATAGGTGGAATTTAGGCACACCATGAAAACTCATCACCAGCTTGGTTGGTTTGCCACCGTTAATGCGCCAGTGTTCACGCACGTTTTGTGCTAATGCCGCGATATAGGCCGGGTGGTCATGGTAATGTTTGATGGTGCGAATTGCAGGCACATTGCGTATTTTAAGCAGTACACGCCAAACCGCATCCAGCGCGCTGGCGGTGCTGGATGCAGCGTATTGCGGGTAAAGCGGGAACACTAAAACACGGTCGCAATGCTGCGCTTTTAACTTTTCGATAGCGGCTGCTATCGATGGATCACCGTAACTCATGCCTAATTCAACTGCAAACGGTGATTTTATTTTTTGTCCAAGAAATCCACGAAGCAGGATAGCTTGCTTTTGCGCATGCACCAGCAATGGAGAGCCTTCTTTTGTCCACACGCTAGCGTATTTTTCTGCAGATTTTTTGGGTCGAATCACTAAAATAATGCAATTTAGAATCAGCCACCATATGAGACGGGGAATTTCTACAATACGTCTATCACTCAAAAACTGGCGCAAGTAAGGGCGTAAAGCTTTTGCAGTAGGTTTGTCCGGGGTACCTAAGTTAGCAAGCAGAATTCCGATTTTAAACTGATCGCCGTGCTCGTATTTTGGTTCTGGGTTGTAATAGGCCATGTGCGCGTTTTTGATTCCCGGCGGTTAATTAATATTTTTAATTGGTTGATAGCGCATTGGATAATAATTTTGCAGTGACATCCACGATTGGAATCACGCGCTCGTATGCCATGCGTGTTGGGCCAATCACGCCTAACGTGCCTACAATTTGTCCGTCTGCTTCATAAGGGGCCGTGACCATGCTGCATTCATCCAGAGGCAGATAGTCGCTTTCTCCGCCGATGAAAATATGAATACCTGCAGCCCGTTTGCTATTGTCCAGAAGTTGCATTAACTGTGTTCGGCGTTCAAATAGCTCAAAAAGCTTGCGCAAGCTGGCAACATTGGAAGATAAATCATCCGCCTGTAATAAATTACGTTCCCCCGCAATCACAACACTTTCCTTGCCAGTGTTGTTTGCTTTATCACTCATTTCCAGTGCTGCCGCCATTAAGCGATTAATATCAGTTTGCATTTGCTTGAGTTCTTCGTGCAATTTTTGATGCACTTCATCAAATGTAGATCCGACAAAATGATGATTAAAATAATTGGTAGCCTGCGTAAGCTCCGCAGCGTTATATGGCTTGTCAGCCATAATGATGCGATTTTGTACATTGCCATCAGTTGTTACGATAATCACGAGAATACGTTTTTCACCGAGGGGTAAAAATTCCAAGTGTTTGAACGTAATCTTCTTACGTTTGGGGATCATTACTACACCGGCAAATTGCGAAAGCTGGGATAGCATGTCAGCAGCGCTGGTAATTAATTGTTGCGGGTCAGGTGAAGAAAACTCATGTTTTATGCGTTGAATTTCCTTGGCTTCCAGGGGCTTTACGGTGAGTAGGGAGTCCACAAAAAAACGATAACCTTTTTGTGTCGGGATACGTCCAGCCGACGTATGCGGGCTGGCAATAAAGCCCAGTTGCTCCAGGTCGCTCATGACATTGCGGATAGTGGCCGAGCTGACGTCCAGGCCGGAATGCTGCAGCAGCGTGCGTGAACCAATCGGTTGGCCATCACTGATGTAATGTTCAACCAAGGTTTTAAGTAAAATTTGTGCACGCTTATCCATAGATGGCACCCATGCGTAAATTATCGGTTAGTTATCAGTATTAGGCAATGCTATTTAAGGTTTTGTAACCGCATCTTTTTTCTTAAAGAATTTGCTCAGGTCCTGCACCAATTGCAGCATGGCTGTTTGTTTACGTTGCAGCACTGCCTTGCGTTCCTCATTGCTCAAAGCATCATCATTGCCTTTGCTGGCTTTCACGAGAGAAAAACTTTTGCCATTCACTGGCTGGGTGATTTTAACCTCGTCATCTACATAGGCCACTTTATCCCAATCTGAAATATAAGTATGGCTACGTTTTTCACCTGCCAGCAGGTTATAGCCAGTGGCATAATCACTGGTTGGGTTGGTTACACCTAATAATGGCATGATCGTGGGAATCACATCCATGTGGCTAGTCATCTGGTCGCTGATTAAAGGTTTCATTCCCGGCGTGTAAATGACAAGCGGTGTGCGCACTTGCGGGTCAACAAACGTGGAATTGTGTCCCCAGAAGCCATGCTCCATGAACTCTTCACCATGGTCTCCAATCATTACAACAATGGTGTTGTCGAGTAATTGGTGCGTTTTCATGTATTCAAAAATACGTCCAAATTGCATGTCTAAATGATGCACCGAGTTAATGTAGCGATTCTTAATCGGCACGATGTTTTCACGCAGGGCTTCTTTGCTCAAAGTGGCGTAATTCAAATCGTCGCGATACGGCCTTGCAATCACACTTTCTGGCGGAAAGTAGTAACGTGCATGAGGAGATTCAAAAAACATGAAGGTGAAGAATGGCTTCGCCGGGTCGCGTTTATCAA
>JBAQME010000190.1:0-4504 GCA_049302535.1 Methylotenera sp. | reverse complement strand
GCATCCTTGGCCCAAGCAGTTTGAATCAAAGTATTAATTGCCAGTAAAAAACAAAAGACCGTTATTAAACGAATTAAAAATATGCGATTCATTGTGTTTGCAGCCTTTTTACTAGAGGAAGAATTTTATCGCGCAAGACTTCTTCAGTAACGGGTCCAATCTGCTTGTAGGCAATCACACCCGCTTTGTCGATCACATAAGTCTCAGGCACCCCGTAAACACCGTAATCGATGCCTACACGTCCATCTGCATCCATTGCGGAGGCAATGTAGGGATTACCGCCCTGCTCAAGCCACTGCTGGGCATCCTGTCTGGTATCTTTATAATCCATGCCATATAAAGGAACGGCACCACTTTTAGAAAGCGCCACCAGTATGGGGTGCTCATCCCTGCAGGCTCCGCACCACGAAGCCCACACATTGAATAACCACACCTGACCTAACAGGTCTTTAGGTGAGATCGTTTTCTCCGGGTTATCAAGACGTGGCAAATTAAACATCGGGGCAGGTTTACCAACTAATGGCGATGGCACCTCACGCGGGTCAAGCTTGAGGCCGACAGCTAAAAAGCCAACCACCGTAAGAAATATCACCAGCGGTAATAAAAAACGCTTCATACAGACACCTCAGCCACATTTTCCACCCCGGTAGCTTTAATACGATTTTTCATTCGATAGCGTCTATCAGACAGCGCTAATAACCCGCCGAAAGCCATCATTAAACAACCCACCCATATCCATTCCACCATAGGCTTGTGATAGATACGCACGCTCCAGGCACCGCCATCCAGGGGTTCGCCCAGGGAGGCATATAAATCATGGATAAGGCTTGGGCTGATGCCGGCCTCGGTCATCGGCATATTCTGCACGGTATAAACTCTTTTTTCCGGCATTAGCACCGTGCGCTCAACACCATTCTTTGTAATGCGTATCTGCCCTCGGCTTGATGAGTAATTGGGCCCTTCTACTTCCTGTACGCCCTCAAAGGTAAAATCAAACCCGGCCAGATGCGCCACATCCCCAGTCTGCATGCGCACGGCAATTTCCGACTCAAAACCTTTCACAACAGTCACGCCCAAGGTAAACACCGCAATACCCAAATGCGCAACGACCATGCCCCACCATGAGCGCGAGGGCGACATGATCCGCGTCATCAATGGAAACTCTGAACCGCGAAGCCGTTGGTAAACCAAGTTCGCACTGGTGCCAAAGATCCAGAATGCCAGAAATATCCCCAAACCTATCATTGGCGTCCAATGACCTAATAGCAAAGGTAAAATGATGGCCGTAGCGACACTCACTCCAAACGCCCAGCGTAAGCGCTTGGCCAGCTCAGGTAGCGCAGACTGCTTCCAGCGCGCAATAGGCCCTACCCCCATCAAAAACAAGGCTGGCGCCATGAGCGGCGCAAAAACCGTATCAAAATATGGGGGTCCCACTGAGATTTTTCCGAGGCCGAGCGCATCCAGGAACAGCGGATAAAGCGTACCGAACAATACGGAAATAGCAGCTACTGCTAATAATACGTTGTTAGCCAGCAGGAAACTTTCTCTCGAAACCACGTCAAACTTACCGCCGCGACCTATTGCCGGGGCGCGCCACGCAAAAAGCGCCAATGACCCACCGATAACAGCAACAAGAAACGCCAGAATAAACAGGCCACGCCTAGGGTCCGTTGCAAAGGCATGCACTGAAGTCAGTACGCCGGAACGCACAAGGAAGGTGCCAAGCAAACTTAAAGAGAAGGCACAGATTGCCAGCAATACAGTCCACGCCTTGAAACTGCCGCGCTTTTCAGTTACCGCCAATGAGTGGATTAGCGCAGTACCGACCAGCCATGGCATGAACGAAGCGTTTTCGACTGCATCCCAGAACCACCAGCCACCCCAGCCCAACTCATAATAGGCCCAATTACTGCCAGCCATAATGCCAGTGGTAAGAAATACCCATGCCATTGTGGTCCAGGGACGTGACCAGCGCGCCCATGCTGCATCCAGCTCACCGCCCAGCAATGCAGCAATGGCAAATGCAAAAGCTACGGAAAACCCGACATAACCCATATAAAGCATGGGCGGATGGAATACCATGCCAGGGTCCTGCAGCAGCGGGTTCAAATCACGGCCATCCATCGCTGCCGGAATCAAGCGTTCAAAAGGGTTGGACACAGTTAGCATAAATAATAAAAAGCCAATGCTGATCAAACCCATCACGCCTATTATCCGCGCACGCATGGCGTCAGGGAGATGTTTGGAGAAGAAGCTTACAGCTACAGTCCAAATACTTAAAATCATAGCCCACAGCAGCAAGGAGCCTTCATGCCCACCCCATACGGCTGCTATACGGTATTGCAATGGCAATTTGGAATTGGAGTTGGATGCTACATAGGTTACCGAGTAATCCATCGTTGCAAATGCATAGGCAAGACAAAGAAAAGCGACCGCAATTAAAAGGAACTGCGCACGCGCGGTTGGTCTAGCCAGACCCATCCACACCGCATTGCCACGCGCAGCGCCAATAATAGGAAAGCTTCCCTGAATCAGCGCGACTAACAAGGCAAGAATCAAAGCAAAATGGCCAATTTCAGGAATCACATCAACATCCTTTTGTATTCATTCAGTAAGTAAAATATTTTGGGGTATATCTTTATAAAAACTATTTCGGCATAACCAGCGAACTCGTACCCTGCTCTTTCGCCCGTTTCAATGCTTCAGCCGCTTCAGGCGGCATGTAATTCTCGTCATGCTTTGCAAGCACTTCGCTAGCCTCAAACAAGCCATTAGCGCCAACTTTACCTTGCGCCACGACACCTTTACCTTCTTTAAAAAGATCAGGCAGAATACCTTTATAGATTACTGGAATAGTTTTAGCGGTATCAGTAATCTCAAAGCGTACGGTTAAACCATCATCTTCACGTTTTAAGCTGCCAGCTACGACCAGACCGCCAACGCGAAAGCCTGTTCCTTTGGGAACTTCACCTTTTTCCACTTGCGTCGGCGTATAAAAAAATACCATGTTGCTTTTAAACGCGTTCAGAATAAGCATTGCCGCCAAGCCAAGTAATGCCAAGCCAATGGCAATCAAAATGAAACGTTTATGTCTTGCCTTAATTGCCATAATCAACCCTGTGCCAACAAACGAGATAATCGCAATGCTTCTGCACTGCGCTTGCGCAAAGCCAGCACTTCCCATGCCATGCACAACGCCGTAAGTCCGAAAGAAAACCATACATAGAATGCATAGCCACCCATGTTAAAAAATGCTGCCCAACTAGCCCATTGCATTGATGGCACCTCTAAAAATTAAAATTTTTAAGCCAGACAAGACGCGAGCAAAAAATTGCGACGCCTCATATATTTGATATGTAAGAAGTAATTTTTTGTTCGCAACAAAGTATGGCGACAAAAGTTGGATTTTTAGGGGTGCCATTATGAATTTACTCCTGATAACTGCTTTACCCACTCAGATGAACGCTCACGCTCCAGCATGATGCAGCGCACGCGCATCAGCGCCACAGCGATGGTATACATCCAGAACGCCAGCGCCATCAGCAGCATGCCGATCAGCATGGTGGTGACCATTTTCGGCGCGGCACCCATACTGATGGTCGACCCCTGATGCAGGGTATTCCACCACTTAACAGAAAAATAAATAATAGGCACATTAACCACACCAACCAACGCTAATAACGCACCTGCCCGATCAGCCCTGCGTGTGTCATCAATAGAAGATTGCAGAGCGATAAAACCTAGATAGAGAAACAGCAGGATAAGTTCCGATGTCAAGCGCGCATCCCACACCCACCATGTACCCCACATCGGTTTACCCCATAACGATCCAGTGACCAGTGCTATGAATGTGAAAATTGCGCCGGTAGGCGCCAGGGCTTGCGCCATCATGGCGGACAAACGTGCGTTAAGCGCTAATCCAAGAGCCGCCCATCCCGCCAT
Source organism: Methylotenera sp. (assembly GCA_049302535.1). GTDB lineage: Bacteria > Pseudomonadota > Gammaproteobacteria > Burkholderiales > Methylophilaceae > Methylotenera. Next base: position 559 of record JBAQME010000190.1, on the reverse strand, counting down.
CACAATATAAATCACCATCGACATCCACGCCGCAGGCACATGCACAAAAATAATTCGGTACGCCTCACCCTGCTGAAAATCCGTCGGTGCAATCGCAAAACTAATATATAGCCCAGCAATGGCAAAAACTGCTGCCAACCATGCAAACCATGGGATCATCCGCCCAGCCAGAGGGTAAAATGTTTGTGGTGAAGAGTATTTAAACCAATTAATGTTCATAACAATTTTACTCAGATATATTCTACTCAACAGAGATACGCAAAGCTGCTGCCGTTGCCATTGGCGCCAACACTAACGATAGCAAGGAACAAGCCGCAAGTAATGAAAGGTGCGCCTGTGCACTCATGCCATGCTGGCTGGCAGCTACGGCACCAGCACCAAAAATCAGCACCGGAATATACAACGGCAACACCAGTAAAGCGATAAGTAGCCCGCTTCCGCGCACACCTAATGTTAATGCCGCACCAATCGCGCCGATAAGGCTTAATGCAGGCGTACCTAACAGCAACGCCAGGACCAATACTAATAATGCATCATTAGGCAATGCGTATTGCAAACC
>JBAQME010000189.1:0-7132 GCA_049302535.1 Methylotenera sp. | reverse complement strand
ATTGGTGAGCGCCGCGCAGGCCCACCGCATTGAGCTTCATCAACACCAAATCCCTAATCATCGACTCAGGTAAATCTGTCAGCTCCCGCATAGGGAAAGCAACGTTATCAAAAACACTTAAATCGGTAAACAAGGCACCATGCTGAAACAACATGCCCATGGTGCGGCGCAATTTATACATACCGTCGCGGTCTTGCTCGTGCACCACTTTACCATCCACGCGCACTTGACCTTTAACCGGTTTAATTTGGCCGCCAATTAAACGTAATAAAGTCGTTTTACCGCTGCCGCTGCCGCCCATAATGGCTACGACCTTGCCTCGTGGAAATACCATGTTGATATTTTTATGCAGTAACCGTCCTTTAAAACCAAAGGATAGATTGTCTATTTCTACGATATTTTCGGACATAGTCAGTACTAAATTTAATATCCCGCTATTTTAATGTAAATAACTCAGCAAAGTATAATGAAAAATAAAAAGCCCACCAAGGCGGGCTTTTAAACGCAAGGATTCAACTAAAAACTCATACATACAGTATAAGGATTTCCATCAACAATAAGGTTGGTCGCAACGGCAGCTGGGTTACCAGCAACGATAGCTCTTAGAGAACCTGCCGATGTATCACCATCATCCAAATTAATATCTATTTGCTTGGCTAGCCTACCAGATATATTTTCTGAACATACAACGTACAAGCCAGTCATACCGTTAATTGTATTAAACCCCGTAATACTTTGCACTCCCAAACGCCCGCTATCAGCATTTCTAGGCAAATATGCAGGATCTGCTATGTTTGTTGGCCCGGTAGCAAAACCAGCCAAACGCACATGTTGCCAAAATAAAAAAGACTCATCGGTTGGAGTTACGGAATCCCACGCCCCATTAATTTGAGCATTGTTGAGAGTTCCTGCTGGACTTGCTGCGGCGGTGCCGCCAGTAACATGTGCGGCAACATTGGCATCATCTCCAGGTATCGCTCTGAATTTATCCTGATACCCATAAATAAAAATTTGAACGTTTTTAAAATCACCAGCTATGTTTTTTGCTTTGGCGCTATTAATCAACTCCTGGCCTTTTAATACGCCCCCAAGTAGCAGGCCAATAATGACCAGCACAATTGCCAACTCAATTAACGTAAAGCCCGTTTGTGTTTTTTTCATTTAAATCCCCGAACTGAGTAACTTCTAGCGCAGAACCCATTAACATTTAATGGGCATGCAAATGTTATTAATTAACAAGCAAGTTGCATACCAACCATCATTTAATATAAATTTCTTTGATTTGCAAGCATTCTATAAGATATTACCGAATATTGCATAATTTATTGTCAAAAAATAAACAAATATGTTCAAATTTTAACAACACATTAGTTATATTACTTGCTAGTGGTAAGAATACAATAGCTGCCTGATCACACCAACCCATTTATCTGTGAGTTAATGCTTTATGCAACCTCTTTACAAATTCTACCGACTTGCGCTTGATGATACCGATCGCTTAATGGCATTGATGATTTTGTCATTACATGCGCTTTTGGTCCTAGGTAACTCAAAACACCTGTTCAGCGCATTGCTACTATGTCACTACGGTTTCTTTTTACTATGGCAACCGGTAATGCGCCAAAACAATAAGTTGTCATGGCGGGCAACACTAATCATTATACTTGGTGCCGGTGCCACTTTGCTTTTCATGAACTTATGGGTCACCGCATTTTGGATTGCGGGCCTGTTTGCGCTCATTGGCGGGCGCGTGTTCTCGAACGAGACCAAACATTGGAGATTGCCCAAGATTTTAGCCGCCACTTATTTACTGGCGATTCTTCTGTTATGGGTAGTGCCTAAATTAGTCAGTACAAACAATGATTTGGCTGCAGCAGAGTTTGCATTCAAATATTTTTTGCCTTTATTGCCACTTGCCATTTTATTCATATCAGCCAAGAACAAACCAACTACACAGCCGCGCAATATCGACTTCTTTTACACCTTATTGATTTTTTTACTGACTATTATTGTCATATTGGGCAGTTTTGCTATCGGCGTCATCTGGCAAATACATTACATCAAGTTACTCATTTTTGCCGTACTTGGCTTGGCAGCTACCCTGGTGATGTTAAGCTGGTTATGGAACCCCAGCGCAACATTTTCCGGCCTGGAATTGCTAATGTCGCGCTATTTATTGAGCCTTGGTTTGCCATTTGAACAGTGGATAAGAAAAATTGCCATCTTTGCGGAAGATGAGTCCAACGCCGATGATTTTTTACTAGCCGCCATGCAGGAACTCGCAGCCCTTAACTGGGTAGGTGGGTTGGTTTGGCAAACCGAGAATCTAAAACAGCAGCTTGGGGAAACAACTTCATACGTTTCGACCTATAGCTTTCAGCAATTGCACCTGACACTGTATTCTCGCTGGCAATTTACCCCTGCCATGTATTTACACGTGCAGTTATTAACGCAAATTCTGGGGGAGTTTTATGATGCCAAACGGCGCGAAGAAACTATTAGCAAAAATACTTACATGCAGACGTTATATGAAACCGGCTCACGCTTAACTCACGACATTAAAAACATATTGCAGTCACTTGGCACTTTATCGGCAGCCGTTGAGCAAAGCCATAACGCAGAAAATGATACCAAGCTCATTGAGCTCATCAAAAAACAATTGCCAAGACTGAGTCAGCGTTTAGCAAGCACACTCACCAAACTGGAGCTGCCGAGCATTGAAAGAAAAAATCAGGAAAAAGTAGGCGTCTGGTGGAAAAATTTCAAACAATCCAATGAACATTTTCAGGTACAGTTTGAAGCACCAGCCGGCTTGCCTAAGACAGATGTGGATACTGACGTGCTTGATAGCGTGGTAGATAACTTGCTGCAGAATGCACTGGAAAAAGCGAAGATGGAAGACAATATTCAGATCAATGTAACTTTAATGCCGTCCCAACATTTCTGTTTAGAAGTTACTGATACCGGATCGGCAATACCGCAAGAAATTGCCGATAAGCTATTTAAATCAAACGTTAGCTCTAAAAATGGATTAGGCGTGGGACTATACCACGCAGCACACCAGGCCAAACAAGCTGGCTATGAATTGAGTTTAACCGACAACGAGGACGGTGAAGTGCGATTCAGATTGGAAATGATAATTGAATAAATTTACCCAGAAAATTTCATGCAACTCAAGGGTAAAGCTTTACCCTTGAGTTAATTTAAGCCCTATTTCTACTTAGAGCGTCCCGTACGAATGCAGACCGCTTAAAAACATGTTCACTCCCAGAAATGCAAAGGTGGTGACGATTAAACCGATCAACGCCCACCATGCCAATAAGGGACCACGCAAACCTTTTACCATGCGTAAATGCAGCCATGCTGCATAGTTTAGCCAGACAATCAGCGCCCAAGTTTCCTTAGGGTCCCAGCTCCAGTAACCGCCCCAAGCCTCGGCCGCCCACATCGCGCCTAAAATCGTCGCAATCGTAAAAAATGCAAACCCTACAGCAATCGATTTATACATTAAGTCATCCAACACATCCAAATTAGGCAGTCGCGATGACAATATACCTTTACTTACGAGCAAATATGCACTTGCCACCATTGCAGCTAATGAGAATGAACCATAGCCGACAAAGTTAGCGGGCACGTGTATTTTCATCCAGTAACTTTGTAGTGCCGGGACAAGCGGTTGAATATTATTCGCATGGCGATCAAAGGTGTACCAGAGAATAAACCCTACTGCAGCGTTAATCACCAGCAAAACAAAACCGCCCAATTGCCTGGTATTCAGCTTTTGTTCGTAATGCAAATAAAGCAAAGCCGTGATTAAACAAAACAATACGAACACTTCATATAAATTACTGATTGGAATGTGCCCAACATCAGGTGCAATTAAATAAGACTCATACCAACGCACCATTAAGCCGACAAAACCAAATAGCACCGCAGCCCAGGTCAAGGCTGACGCCACCTTACCGGTAAAATCACTGCGTTTATATAAAGCGAACCAGTAAGTGACCATCGCCAAGACAAACAGTACGTTCATCCACATAATGGCAGACTGGCTGGAAATGAGATATTTAAGCAAAAATTCCTGCGTAGCACGCGCCTGCTCACCGCCATACAAGCTGATTGAAAGCAAGCTGACTACACCTATGCCTAATACTAATTTCCCCAGTTTTTTCCACTGCCATCCCAGGTAGCTGGTTAGCGCGGCCGCACCGAACAAAAACAGCGTTTCGTAAATATCCATATACTGCGCGTACTTGGCATAGGCAAATATCGAACCGGCGACAATAATAAGTGCATACAGCCAGTCCTGCCAGTTAAGACGCTGCAGCAGGTTTTTCTGTTGATATTGCAGTGAGTTGTTATTCATATAGATTCCTTAACATTCTTTAGCTAATCAAGCTTCTTAGCTGTTCGCGGTATAAATTAAACTCTTTTTCAAAATCCAGATTTTTACGGTTGGATGCCATCGCAAAATGCACCTGATTCACATTGGGTTTTAATGACAGCCAGATTCGTCTTTCACGAATATACATCATGGCAAAAATACCGAGCACCAATAAAACCGAACCTAGATAAACCCACTTCTGACCAGGCGATTTTGTGAGCTGTAACCCGCTGGCTTCTTTGTGTTCAAATTGCTCCAGCTGTAAATAATACGGAGTGCCGTAAAAAAACATATCACTGAATGCGTTCAGGCTATCACGCAGCAACGACTCGGTTTCAGTACTGCTGGCTAACAGCGGTTTTTTATTTTCCGCCAGGCTCATGTTGTATGCCTCATAGGCGGCAACACTAATCATTTTAATGTATGTCCTTGCAACCGCTTCGCGTTCTTTCTCCGGCACATTTTTCTCTATAATTTGCGCCACACGGCTATAACCGCCTTGCGCAAAAATAGTGAGCAATTGCACCACGCTATCTTCAAACTGTTTTTTAACCGCAGGTTCTTTTTTTACATCTAACGAGTTACTTGCAATTCTCTGCGCGATTTCAGGATATTTAGAGGCATCCAACATCGCAGCTCTAAAATTCATGAATCCATTCAAACTGAAATCACTGTCCACTGGGATACGCAAATAGCGGAACTCATCCTGCACGGTTTCACGCATGCCGGATAAGAAATAATGCCTGCCATCAATTTGCATCGGCTGCATATAAGTCACGTACTCAATCGCCTGGCCACGGTTGTCACGTAGCTTATAAGTGATATTAGGGCCTACGTTATGCGGCTTACCTTTACCGTCAGGTGACAAATTGATGATATTGAATTTACGAAAATCGTTATATTCAACTTTTAAAGCATTGCCGCCCTCGCCCAGAACGCCTTTTTGAAAAATCGCACCTGCCAGTGGCTGTGTCTGGGCATTGGGCGCAAATAAATTCCACACTTTGAAGTTGAGCTTGGTTCCGCCATCCTGGAAATCGGACTGGTAAATCGCAATACCTTTATAGGTAAGCGGATGATTTACACTGATTGTTTTAGTAATTGGCTCTTTTAAAGCCGGGTCAATAATTACAAGGTCGCTCTCAAACGACTTGGGCTGGCCCGTTGCGTAGTGTTCTATGCGAAAGTCTTTCAATGCCACTCTAAACGGCAGTTCTTGCACCAGATAACCGTCGCGCACGCGCACAAATGCAACGTTGTCACTTGTGCCTTCTGACAAGGTCATATTGGCACGGTAAGAGGGATTGCTGATGCTGAGCCTGCTCTCTGCCGGTACTTGAGACACCGGAATATCCAAGGTTTCAATGCGCTTGTAACCGAGCATTTCCTGCACCTTGAACGGTAGATTGCCATCGAGCAAACCGCCAAACAGAATAATCACCATCGCTACGTGGGTAAAAATGTATCCCCAGCGCTGATGGGTACCCGCCTTCGCTGCAATCAATTCACTGCCGTCAGCCTGCGTTCTGAATTTGTATTGAAAGCCCTTGGCGGTTAGAAATTGCGTCAGCTGCTGTTTAAGATCATCTAAATTTGAAGTGGTACTGTAAGTTTCCTGATGACTGAACGCATTGAGCGATTTTTCCGTAGCGTGCTCTTTAAAAGTACGCCACTCTTTAATCATATGTGGGGTGTTACGATAAATACAAAGGCTGGTGGAAACTACCAAAAACAGCAAAATAACCAGAAACCAGCCGCTATGATAAACATCATATAACCCCAAATGCTCAAACAAACCAAACCAGAACTGACCAAACTTAATGATGTAATTTTCGTAAGGTTCGTTTTGCTTTAACACCGTGCCAATAACTGAGGCAATGCCTAAAACGCTCAACAAGCTCACTGCAAAGCGCATCGAGCTTAGCAGATCAAAAAGGTTTTTAGAAAATGATAGTTTTGGATTCAAGATACAGCACTCTAAAGATTGAAACGTTAAAGCATGAGAAAATTGTTGTTTAACCAAGGCTATTGGTTCATTTAGGACTGAAACAAACCAGAGTTAGTTGCCAACTTACAAATTAAAATTCTTCGTCAGGTTTGATTAACCGTTACCAGCGTCAAAAAACTAGCATCAAAAAATTAAGGGTAGCGCATGCTACCCTTAATAATCATCCAGCTAAATTTAGCGTAAACCTTGAATATAATCTGCCACAGCCGCCATTTCAGCATCTGTCATTTTGGCTGATATTGCCATCATCATCGGTGCATTGGCACGTTCAGCCGTACGGAAAGTTTTCAACTGTGCTAAAGTATAATCTGCATGCTGACCGCCTAAACGTGGGAATTGTTTTGGTAACCCGGCGCCATTAGGGCCGTGACAAGCCGCACATGCAGGGACGTTATTTGCAGCAATACCTGCGCGATAGATTTTTTCACCCAGTGATCCTGCACCATTTTTTGTTGCCTGACCCAAGTTAAGTTTTTTACCTGCAAAATAGGCTGCCAGTGCTTTTATGTCTTCATCACTCAAGGTAGCAGCCATACCTGACATCACTGCATTGGCACGTTTGCCGGACTTGAATTCCGTCAGTTGCTTCACAAGGTATTCAGGGTGTTGACCTGCCAATTTGGGGTTGAGGGTAATCACGCTATTGCCATCTGGGGCGTGACACGCTGCACATACGGTATTAACGGTTTGTTCCGCCGTTTTTTTTGCAGGAGCTTCCGCCGCCTCAACAGATACCGCTA
>JBAQME010000188.1:0-2786 GCA_049302535.1 Methylotenera sp. | reverse complement strand
TTGAAGCCGGCACCGATGGCGGAAGCACCCTAACCTGGCGACATTACTTCAATTGGCGCGGCCTGCTCATGCGACATATGGCTGCGTTCATGCTTCCTATGATGATAAGAGCCGCATTAAACAACCTATCTCGATCCGACCCAAGTAGGCACTAAAAACCGCTTATTAAAGCGGATTAAGCACTGGTTAATGCAGCGAACTTGGGGTAGCGTATGCTGGAACTCTCTATGGGTTTAAACCCGCTGTGGTGGCTATCGTGTTGTTTACGTCTTCCCGTGTATGGACAAGAGCGCTAAAAAACCTAGTACTGCAGCCTGTACTATAAAGTTAATTCAGTAAACGTTCGAACTCTTCTAACGGTACTGGAGTGCTGAACAGGTAGCCTTGGAAAGCAGTACAGTTGTACTGTTTTAATAGCTCCAATTGTGCTTCAGTTTCTACTCCTTCAGCAACAATATCAAGCTCAAGTGTAGTCGCTATGATGATGATAGTCTTCACTATAGCTGCATCACTAGGATCAGTGGTGATGTCACGAATAAAGCTTCGATCAATTTTAAGTTGATTGAACGGCAGTTGCTTAAGATAGGTTAATGATGAATAGCCGGTGCCAAAATCATCCATCGAAAAACAAACACCCAGGGACTTCAGCGCCAGCATTTTGACGATGGTGTCAGTCAAATCGGTAATGATAATGCTCTCGGTAAGTTCGAGCTTGAGCTGGCTTGGGTTAGCGCCAGTTTGATTAATGGCAGCACGTACTTGTTCGACAAAATCGGGCTGGTGAAATTGGCAAGCGCTGATATTAACTGCAAGTTGTAAATCACGCGTCCGAGTGTTAGCTTGCCACGCTTTCAGTTGCGCACAGGCGGTTCTCAATACGTAATTGCCTATTGGTATTATTAACCTCGTTTCTTCAGCAAGCGGAATGAACTGACTAGGCGAGATCAGGCCGTGTCGGGGATGTTCCCAGCGTAGTAATGCTTCTGCACCAAAGATGCGACGGTTATTGTCGACCTGTGTTTGATAGTAGAGCTTGAATTGTTGTTGCGCCAAGGCCTGCCGCAAGTCAGATTCCATGACAGCACGGGCTTCCAGTGCTTCCTGCATGGCAGGGTCAAAGAAGAGTACAGTATTGCGACCAGCGGCTTTAGCTTGATACATTGCAGTATCAGCATGTTTGAGCAAGTCTTCGATGGAGGTATTACTTTCGCAGAATAGATTAATGCCTATGCTGGCACTGCCATGATACTCGTATTCATCAAGATAGTAGGTTTGATTGAGATTGGCCAGAATTTTATTGGCGATTACCTCTGCATGGGTAGCGGCTGTAGTAATTTCGTTACCTAAACCTTCCACCATAATTACAAATTCATCGCCTCCCAGCCTCGCTACAGTGTCACCTTCGCGCACACAGGACAGTAGGCGTTGCGAGACCTCATACAGTAGCAAATCACCGTAATTGTGTCCTTTGGTGTCATTCAAGGTCTTAAAGTTGTCTAGATCAATGAATAATAGTGCGCCATATAAATGGCTGCGCGTGGTAGAAATTACCGCCTGCTGTAGGCGGTCAAATAGAAGCCGTCGATTAGGCAGGTTAGTGAGTGAGTCGAAATAGGCGAGTTGGTGCAGATCTTGCTGCAGTTTTTTGTTTAGTCCTATGTCCGAAAACACGCCGACGTAATTGATTATTGTGCCATCTGCATCGTATACCGCGTTGATATGTAACCATTCTGGATAAATGTCACCATTTTTGCGGCGGTTCCATAATTCACCTTCCCAACAGCCTGTTTCCAGTAAAGTTTTCCACATTGATTGATAAAACTCATCGCTCTGGCGCCCTAAATTCAGAATATTGGGTTTTTTCCCTACGGCATCGGCAAGTTCATAGCCAGTGATTTTGGTAAAGCCGCGGTTAACATGAATAATTTTAGCATTGGCATCGGTAATCAAGATGCCTTCAGAGGTGTTTTCGAATGCCAGAGTAGCCAGTTTGCGGTAGTTGAGTTCAATTTCCAGTTTTTTTATCAGTGCGTTGCGTTCTTGCTGTAATTTTCTTTCTTTTTTAATCAGGGCGGTTCCCAGACTTAAGTTGGAAATAACCCCAACAAACTTGTTGCTATCGATTACTGCGAGAAATTCATTTTTTTCAGCTTCAAAACGTGCCTGCACTTCATCCAGCGCGGTGTCTGGTGTTACAGGTGTAGCTGCTCTACGCACGAGCAAATCAGAAAATACCCGACCTGGGAACAATGCGGCTTGTCTTGCTTCTACTATATCCAGGTAGTTGCCTTCTTCATCAAATACTGCAAAGACATTCGGCTTGATTCCATCTTCCGTCACTACATCATGATATTTTTGTAGTGCACTCACCCTGAGTGCACGCTGGCAAAGGCAATCCGTGATTTGCAACGCGCTGGTCACGTTTGCTTTACCTCCAGAAATACTTCAATTTTAATATCAAGATGGATGATTTCTTCCGCCCCCATTAATGGTTTGATTTCCTGAAGAATAAAATTGATAATTTGCTCCTTGGAAGTTTTGCGCAAAACGGCAGTGCGTATCAAAACATCGCCAATTACGTCATCATCAATTTGTATGTGTTCAAAAGCCGTTGTCGTTAGCAGGCTTAATGCTTTACCGACCGCCACGTGACCAATAGGAGTGTGTTTGCCAAGCACCAAGCCATCGGTGATAGGCGGTAAAGAAAACTCAGACAATTGAGCACGAATGATATTGCTTATTTTTCTGCTATTCATCGAAATATCGCTAGTGTTTTTTTAATGGGA
>JBAQME010000187.1:0-10222 GCA_049302535.1 Methylotenera sp. | reverse complement strand
ATGAAGTGCATGAGCAATTCAAAACCGTTGTGCGACAAGGCAGGGGTGCTCGTCTAAAAGAAACGCCGGAAGTTTTCAGCGGTTTATTCTGGAGTGGTGAGCAAAGTATCAAGCTTGGCTTGGCAGATGCCTTGGGCAGTGCGGATTATGTTGCACGTGAAATCATCAAACAGGAAGATATTGTTGACTTCACTTATCAAGAAGATTTTGCTAGTAAAATTGCCAAGCGTATTGGTGCCAGCGTGAGTGCTACGATTGGCGAAGTTGTTGCTAAACAGCTGGTGAATGCAGGCGAAATTAAATTACGCTAATCAGTTTTCGATGATGATGGATTTGTAGCAGCAGGCATGGGCTGGTACGTAAGGTTTAGGCTCTTTAAAGCGTTTCGTAAAAGTCTTGAAATGAGTATATTTTAGCGGCAAGTTTGCTGAGTTCTTGCGCATCCTGCCCTTTACTGCCTGTACGGTTGCTTCTATCGTTGGTGTTGAAATCCTTGCGCGAAAAACTTTTAGGATTCACAAGATATTGATCAAGATTTGCCATCATAAAAAAAGCCCAAGGATATTATCCTTGGGCTTTTGTGATTAATGCGCAATAAAACGAGCGCTAAATTAAAGTTAAATATCTATCTTGAGTGATTTTGTATAGTTGATCAACCCATTGGTAGAGCTGTCATAATTTTTGACGATTTCATCACTGATTAGCTGCGGCAAAATCTGCTGCGCAATTTGCTTGCCATATTCAACGCCCCATTGGTCATAGCTGTTGATATCCCAGATAATGCCCTGTACAAATATCTTGTGTTCGTAAAGTGCAATCAGCTTACCTAATGTATTGGGTGTCAGCTTGTCGAACACAATTGATGTTGTAGGGCGATTGCCTTCAAACACTTTATGGGGGAGAAGCCGTTCGAGTGCTTCTCCGCTCATGCCTTGCTGTTCCAGCTCAGCACGGGCCTGTTCTTTGGTTTTACCAAGCATCAATGATTGTGTTTGTGCCAGGAAGTTAGCCAGCAGGATTTTATGATGCGTGTTGCCGTTAGTGCCTACCTTGTAGTGACTATGCACCGGCATTAAAAAGTCAGCGGGCACAATCTGCGTACCCTGATGAATCAGTTGATAAAAGGCATGCTGACCATTGGTGCCGGCTTCACCCCAGACAACCGGGCCTGTTTTATAAGGGACGCGGCTGCCGTCACGGCAAATAAATTTACCGTTACTTTCCATATCTGCCTGTTGTAAATAGGCCGGGAACCGAGATAGACCTTGATCGTAAGGTAAGATTGCATGTGTGTCGGTATGGAAAAAATTGTTATACCAGATACCGATCAACGCCATGATGACTGGCATATTTTGCTCTAATGGCGCAGTTTTAAAGTGCTCATCCATTTCGAAGCCGCCAGTGAGCAGGGCTTCAAAGTTATCCATGCCAACATACAATGCAATAGATAAGCCAATAGCTGACCACAATGAGTAGCGGCCACCGACCCAGTCCCAAAAGGCAAACATATTTGCGGTATCAATGCCGAACTCGTGTACAGCCTTTGCATTAGTAGATAGCGCAACAAAGTGTTTGGCAACATGTGCGTTGTCTTTTGCAGCGTTTAAAAACCATGTGCGTGCAGAGTGCGCGTTGGTCATGGTTTCCTGCGTGGTGAATGTTTTTGATGCAACGATGAACAGCGTGGTTTCAGGGTTGCAGACGTTAAGTGCACGCATTAAATGAGCGCCATCAATATTTGATACGAAATGTACTTTTAACGCTTCGCTGGCATATGGTTTAAGTGCGTCGCACACCATCACCGGACCTAGGTCAGAGCCGCCAATGCCAATATTGACAATATCGGTAATACGTTTACCTGAAAATCCAACCCAGCTACCGTCGCGTACTTTTTCCGAAAATACGCGCATTTGAGCCAATACGGCATTAACATCTGGCATAACATCACGACCATCTACCATCACTGGTGTGTTGGCTCGATTGCGGAGTGCAGTATGCAATACGGCACGGTTTTCGGTGATGTTGATTTTTTCACCCGCAAACATTTTGTCGCGCCATGATTCAATCTTTGCTTCGCGCGCTAACTGAACCAGCAATGGCAGCGTTTCTTCTGTGATGCGATGCTTGGAGTAATCAAACAGGATATCAGCAAATTTTAGATTGAATTTGTCAAACCGATTTGCATCCTGGGCGAACAGGTCGCGCATGTGTGTTGATGCAATTTTTTCTTGATGTTGGCTGAGTTTTTGCCATACCGGGTGTTTGTGAAGTGTAGCCATTTATATATTTAGTGTTTTTTATTCAGTAAGTTATTTAATTTGTAGAACAATCCCTGCCAATGGCGGTAATGTTATTACAAGCGATTGGCTATGATGCATCCATGCTATGTTTTCGGTATGCAATCCAGCACCGTTGCCTTGATTGCTACCGCCATAATAGCTAGCGTCACTATTGAAGATTTCCTGATAATCCCCAGCTTGTGGAACACCAATACGGTATGCGTTTCGTAAAACAGGCGTAAAATTAAGCACTATTATAACAAAACTATTGTCCAATCCACGCCTTATGTAACTGATAATTGACTGTTCAGTGTCATGACAATCAATCCACTCAAAACCCTGCATTTCAAAATCCAATGAGTGCAATGATTTTAGTTGTTTATATAGATTGTTTAAATCGGTATGCAGCTGCTGTATGCCCTGATGCCACTTATGTCCCTCGTAACTGTCGTTGAGCAAGTGCCAGTCAAGGCTGCTGTTTACATTCCATTCGCGCCCTTGTCCGAATTCATTGCCCATGAAATTTAGTTTTTTACCGGGGCTGGTCATCTGGTAGGTGGCAAGTAAACGCAGGTTGGCAAATTTCTGCCATGCATCGCCGGGCATTTTATCCAGTAATGATTTTTTACCATGCACGACTTCGTCATGAGAGAACGGCAGAACAAAGTTTTCTGAATAGGCATAAAGCTGGCCAAACGTCAGCCTGTCGTGATAGTAGCGCCTGTGAACGGGATCATTCTCGATATAACTCAGCGTGTCGTTCATCCAGCCCATGTTCCACTTCATGCTGAAGCCCAAGCCACCTAAATAAACAGGGCGTGATACCATCGGCCAGGCTGTGGATTCTTCAGCAATGGTGAGTACGCCGGTAAAGTCTTCACCGACCATGACATTCAGTTGTTTCAGGAAATCGATCACATCAAGATTTTCACGTCCGCCAAACTTGTTTGGCAGCCATTCGCCCGCCTTGCGTGAGTAATCAAGGTAGAGCATGGATGCCACGGCATCTACGCGCAAGCCGTCAATATGAAACTCCTGCAGCCAGAAGTAGGCATTCGCAATCAAGAAGTTACGGACTTCATTGCGGCCATAGTTGAAAATATAAGTACCCCAGTCCTGATGCTCACCTAGACGAGGGTCCTCGTGCTCATATAATGCGGTGCCGTCAAAGCGTGCCAAAGCCCAGTCATCTTTAGGAAAATGACCTGGTACCCAGTCTAGAATCACTCCGATATTGGCCTGATGGAATGCATCAATTAAAAAACGTAAATCATCCGGTGAGCCAAAACGGTTCGTTACGCCAAAATAGCCTGTGGTCTGATAACCCCAGGACTCATTCAGCGGGTGTTCTGAGATAGGTAACAGTTCAACATGGGTATAACCCATTGCTGCAACATGCGGCACCAGTGTTTTTGCAAGTTCACGGTAAGTTAGAAAATGCCCTTTTGCGTTACGTTGCCATGAACCTAAATGCACTTCATAGCAGTTAAATGGCGTATGCAGCCAGTCACGTTTTTTACGTGCCTCCAGCCACTGATTATCTTTCCATTGGTGATGGCTTGCGCTGATTTTTGCAGCTGTGCCGGGGCGTTGTTCAAACTCAAAACCATAGGGGTCGGTTTTGACCAGGATTCCACCGGTTTGACGATTGCGAATTTCAAATTTATAAGTGTCACTCGTAGTCAGGTTGGGAATAAAAATGTCCCAAACACCGCTTGAGCCGTGGGCGCGCATTGAATGTATACGGCCATCCCAGTTATTAAAGCTGCCAATTACACTGACACGTTCCGCATTGGGTGCCCATACCGCAAAACGTACACCGGTAACGTTGTCCTGGGTAATACATTGTGCCCCCAGCGTTTTATAGGCCTGCTTTAAACGCCCCTCGCCGAACAGGTAAAGTTCGTCCTGCGTAATGCTGGTATTGAAAGTGTATGGGTCATAGGTTTCATAGTTATGTTCACCTGCTTTTACTTTGAGCAAACAGGGTGTTGGCAGTGCGGTTTTGCTGGCGTATTCAAATAAACCATCACGATGTGTTTTTTCCAGCTTGGTCCAGGTTTCCCCGGTTTTAACCTGCACGTCGGATGCATAAGGTAAAAATGTACGATAAACAAAATTATTGTCGTTATCGTCGTGCTTGGCATGCTGACCCAAAAAGCTGAATGGGTCATGGTGTCGCGCTTCTAAAATGAGCTTGCGCGCATGGGCGCTTGCTTTAGATTCTACTTGAGCCGTGCTGGATTTTACCAAGGTATGTATCCCTAATATTTTTAAGGTTTTTTAGCTTTCATTTGTTAAATTTTAACCATTTAAGCTAGATTATAGTGCTTTAAGCTGATTATAATGTAATCAATCGCAGTCGAAAGTAAATAAAGGTGTTTCTTTAAATACAGGGTTTGGGATGCAGTATTACCCGTAAAGGGCATGTCCGTAGAATATATGAGCTGAGCCAGTATTTGGCTTGCCCGTGGAATATACCAACTAAAGTTGGTTATTCTCACGTCAAAGCTCATTATTCATACGCCAAAGGCACACGGAACGCAGCAGCCGAGGTAGTATGCGTATACAGCGGGTTGCGAGTGCCGCGCAACGAAGTAATGCAGCCAAAAAATGAGTTTATAGAAGTGCCTAAAGCTAGTTGGCCCAGCTAGCGTAACTAAAGTAACTATACAAACTTCAGGAGGGCATCATGTCGAAAAACCGGCAAGCAGACCAGCATTCAGATCGTTTTATTAGTACCTTAACCAAAAATACTGTCGCGATTATCCTGGCGGGTGGACGTGGAAGCCGCTTAAAGAGCCTGACGGACTGGCGGGCTAAGCCTGCAGTGCAATTTGGCGGAAAGTTCCGGATTATTGATTTCCCGCTTTCTAACTGCATGAACTCCGGCATCCGCCGTATCAATGTTGCAACGCAATATAAAGCGCAAAGCTTGATTCAGCACATACAGCGTGGCTGGGGTTTCTTGCGCGGCGAATTCAATGAATATGTAAATATTATCCCCGCACAGCAGCGCATCTCCGAAGAGTGGTACAAGGGTACTGCGGATGCGGTATACCAGAATATAGATTTGTTACGCGAAGGCGGTGGTGCAGAATACATTTTGATATTGGCGGGTGATCATATCTACAAGATGGATTATGGCAAGATGCTGGCAACACATGTAAGGAACAAAGCCGACATGACAGTGGCCTGCATCAATGTGCCGCTGGAAGATGCAAAAGGTTTTGGTGTACTGGCTGTAGATGAAACGGACCGTGTTGTTGAGTTTGCCGAGAAGCCAGCCAACCCTAAACATATGCCCGGCGATCCAACTAAAGCATTTGCCAGCATGGGGATTTATGTATTCAACGCAAAATTCCTGTATGAGCAATTGATTCGTGATGCCGATGATTCGCGTTCGACGCATGATTTTGGCGGCGATATTATTCCGTACATTATCAAAAAGTATAAAGTACAGGCGCACCGTTTTACTGATAGCTGTGTGGGTGCTAAAAACGGGAATTTCTACTGGCGTGATGTAGGTACTATTGATGCCTATTGGGAAGCTAATATGGAGCTTACCAAGGTGATTCCCGAGCTCAATCTGTATGACCGCGAATGGCCGATATGGACGTATCAGGAGCAGTTGCCACCAGCTAAGTTTGTGTTCAGGGATGAGGGCAGAACCGGTAAAGCCACAGACTCATTAGTGTCCGGCGGGTGCTTGATCAGCGGTTCATGTATTACGAACTCGGTTCTATTTTCAGATGTACGTGTCCACAGTTTTTGCAATGTAGAAGGCTCGGTCATTTTGCCAAAAGTCACTGTGAACCGTCATGTCGTTTTGAAAAATGTCGTGGTAGACCGTGGCTGCGTCATTCCAGAGGGTATGCAGATTGGCGTGGATTTAAATGTAGATGCAAAACGCTTTTATGTGTCTGAAAAAGGCATTGTTCTGGTGACACCTGACATGCTGGGGCAGGATTTATATCGCGTGGTTTAATCGATGTGGGGTATTCTGAATTTGAAATTGACTCAACAATAACTACTTGTGATTTATCGTTGAGTTTTTCTCCCTGCATTGGTTTCTAAAGTTCTTAATTAAATAGTTTAAGGTCTATTCTGAAGTGAAAACTGATCGTCCCAAGTTATATCTCAATCTTTACTGGCATATGCATCAACCGGATTACCGTGATCTGGCGACTAATGAATATGTGCTGCCATGGACGTATCTGCACGCCATAAAAGACTATAGCGATATGGCGTATCACCTTGAAATCAACCCGGCTGCGCGCGTGAGCTTTAATTTTGTGCCAATTTTACTGGAGCAGCTTGACGATTATGCCCAGCAATTCAAGAAAAATTCCATACGTGATCCTTTACTGGCTTTGCTGAATAAAGAAGATTTGGCAGGTATTACTCATGATGAATGTCACTTGATTGTTGAAAGTTGTTTTAAAAGTCATCACGAAAAAATGCTGAGTCCGTTCCCGCATTATCAGCGGCTGTTACAAATCTATCAGCTTGTTGAACCATTGATGACACAACATGCGATCACGCAGCAGGACGAGTTTCACTATTTATCTGCACAATATAAAGCAGATTTGCTTGTGTGGTATCACCTGGCATGGTGCGGTGAAAGCCTGCGCCGCACGAATCCCGTTGTACAAGCTTTAATGACCAAGGGTGCGTTATTTACTTATGAAGAACGATGCCAATTATTTACCGTGATTGCAGAGACTATTTCCAATTTGATTCCGCGTTATAAAGCCTTAATGCAACGCAAGCAAATCGAGATTTCCACAACGCCGTACTACCACCCGATATTGCCACTGTTGCTGGATTTTAAATCTGCACTGGATGCATTGCCGGATGCACCATTGCCTGAAAACGCCAGCTATCTGGGTGGCCAAATACGCGCAGTCGCACAAGTGCTCTCAGCTAAAAAATCTCATCAACACTATTTTGGTGTTGAACCCCGCGGTATGTGGCCTGCAGAAGGCGGTGTCTCGCATGCAGCGCTGTCATTACTGGCAGAGAATGGCGTAGAGTGGGCGGCTACCGGTCAAGCCGTACTGGCCAATAGCCTGGTTAAATCGCATTTGAGCATTGCCGAGAAGGATGATTATTTGTATCAGCCTTATCGTGTTACCAATGGTGAGCATGACATTCTATGTTTTTTTAGAGATGACCAACTCTCGGACAAGATTGGTTTTGAGTACGCGAAAATGCATTCGCGTGATGCTGTGGACGATTTCATTAAGACACTTGAGCGTATTCATCAAAATAATACCGGCAATCACTCGAAGATAGTGAGCGTGATTCTGGACGGGGAAAATGCCTGGGAATATTTTCCATATAACGGTTATTACTTCCTGAGTGAGTTGTATCAAGCGTTGGTCAATCACCCTGACATAAAAATGACTACATTCAGCGATATTGTCGATATGTACCAGGATGATAAGCCTGATAGCGGATTATCCGCTCCCGCTTTGCCGCAGGTGGCTGCCGGCAGTTGGGTATACGGTACTTTCAGCACCTGGATAGGGAGCCGAGATAAAAACCTGGCTTGGGATTTGTTGTGCGCTGCCAAGAAAACTTATGACAGTGTACTGTCCAGAAACAGTCTAACTGCTGACCAGCTTAAGGCATGCGAGCGGCAATTGGCTATATGCGAAGGTTCTGATTGGTTTTGGTGGTTTGGTGATTACAATTCATCAGATAGCGTTGCAAGTTTTGATCAGCTTTATCGACGTAACTTGATTAATTTGTACAATTTGCTAGGTCAGCCAGTGCCTGATGCCTTGCATCAAAAGATCAGTAGCGGCGGGGGAAATGCTGATAATGCGGGTACCATGAGGCGCGGGCAGGCTTAAAACAATTTTAAATGTTGCCAATATGGGCTGGGTAATTAATTTTATTAATAATGTGTCACCTTTCTTGATTATGTAGATATTTATGACTTTGTCACCTAATTCATCCTCTGTAGATCAGCGCCGCACGGGCGTACTGTTACATATAAGCTCATTGCCAAGTGCGTACTACACAGGAGACTTAGGTGCAGAAGCGTATCGATTCGTGGACTTTCTGCATGAAATTGGTGTGAGTGTCTGGCAGACCCTGCCCATCAATATGCCGCATGCTGATAACTCACCTTATCAGTGTTTATCTGCGCATGCGGGCAATCCCGATTTCATTAGCCTGGAAGCCCTGCAAGCTCAAGGCCTGCTCACAAAAGATGATTTAAACGGACTTATCACAAACAAAACGCAGTTATTAACAAAAGCGTATTTAACTTTTACCGAGCAGCCTGATACAAAAGATTGCAAGGACTTCCTGCACTTTTGTGACAAACATGCTGATTGGCTGCATGATTTTGCTTTGTTTCTGGCACTGCGAACCAGGTTCAAACATACTGGCTGGAATAGTTGGCCCGAAGCCTATAAAAATCGTCATATTCCGACATTGAGACGCGCAAGAGAAGAGTTGGCGCAGGAAATAGCGGTCATTAAATTCACACAATTTGTATTTTTTACGCAATGGCTTGCGCTCAAGAAGTATGCGAATGATAAAAACATTGCCATGTTTGGCGATATTCCAATTTTTGTTGCTTACGACAGTGCCGATGTATGGGCGCATCCATATTTGTTTAAGCTGGATGCAGGCCAGAACATGACCGTGGTAGCAGGGGTGCCTCCGGATTATTTTTCAGAAACAGGCCAGCGTTGGGGCAATCCGCACTATAACTGGGATGCAATGGCTGCGAACGGGTTTGCCTGGTGGGTGTCGCGCATGACAACACAGGCTGAATTGTTTGATATTGTGCGCATTGACCATTTTAGAGGTTTGGAAGCAGCATGGGAAATTCCGGCTGACGAAGAAACCGCGATTAATGGGCAATGGGTGTTAGCACCGGGTGATGCATTGCTTGCTGCGATCATACAAGCTTTACCTCATATCAATTTGGTTGCAGAAGACTTGGGTATCATTACCCCGGAGGTGGAGGCGCTGAGAGCAAAATACAATTTGCCGGGTATGAAGATTTTGCAATTTGCATTCAGTGGCGAGGAAGATAATCCCTATCTCCCACATAATATTGAAGCAAATAGCGTTGTATACACCGGTACGCATGACAACGATACTACGGTTGGCTGGCATAGCACAATGGACGATCAGCAGCGTACGCACGTGCATAGGCATCTTGGTGTTGAGGGACCTCAGGATTCGGATGTTTCCAATCAATTAATTGAGATGGCGCTTGAATCAAATGCTAATTTAGCGGTGATTCCGATGCAGGACATCCTGGCGCTGGATACTAGCCATCGCATGAATACGCCCGGTACGGTTACAGGAAACTGGCATTGGCGTTTTAACTGGCAGCTATTGTCGCAAGAACAAAAAGATTTTTTTGCAAATGCGATTATACGTACAGGGCGGCACTAGGAAATGGCTTTGCTGATTGGCATTGATGTAGGCGGCACGAATCTGCGATTGGGCATAGTGGAATGCGGCGATCTGCAAACACAGGGCAAGCAGGCGCAGGAAAAACAGGTGCGGCTGCTGGAGGAAATACGCTTTCAGGCAGATTTTTCCAGTTTATGTAAATCGCATCAGCATACGCCTGATCAGGCTTGGCAAACAATTTTGACTACTATTGCGGAGGCTATACAGACTGTACGGGTGAAGTATCCTGCAGTGTCAGCCGTGGGTATCGGGTTTCCCGGGTTTATTGATTCCCATACGCAAAGAATCTCACAATCTCCAAACCTGCCGGGTTTAAGTGATGTTGATTTGAGTACAGACTTAAGTGCTTTAATCGACTTGCCTGTTGTTACCGAAAATGATGCGCGGGTAGCGGCCTATGGCGAATTCATCATGGCCAGCAGGCAAATAAAAAATCTGGTTTACTTAGGCTTGGGTACAGGCGTTGGCGGCGGCTTGATCTTGAATGGCAAACC
>JBAQME010000186.1:0-11352 GCA_049302535.1 Methylotenera sp. | reverse complement strand
GAAGGTTTCGGCAAGCAGCTGAATGCGCAGCCGCGCGCCTGGATATTTACATCTGCCACACTCGCGGTTAAAAACGATTTCAGCCATTATCTGGCACAAATGGGCTTGCAGGCGGCCAGTACGGTTTCATGGCAAAGCCCGTTCAATTATCAGGAACAGGCGCTGTTTTATGTGCCGCCCGATATGCCCGACCCGAATAGTCCATCGTATACCTCCTGTGTGGTAGCTGCAGCACTGCCTGTGTTGCAGGCCAGCGGCGGCAGGGCGTTTGTGTTATCTACCAGCTTGCGTGCCATGCGGGAAATTCACGCTTTATTGAAAGAAGCCTTTGCGGAAAATGGCATAGAAAGCCCCCTGCTGTTACAGGGTGACAGTTCGCGGACGGAATTGCTGGATCGTTTTCGCAAGCTGGGCAATGCCGTGCTGGTTGGCTCGCAAAGCTTCTGGGAAGGCGTGGATGTACGCGGCGAAGCCTTAAGTGTGGTGATTATTGATAAGCTGCCTTTTGCTCCACCGGATGATCCGGTGCTGTCCGCACGCGTGGATAAACTGAACGCCGAAGGCAAGAACGCTTTTATGGAATATCAGTTGCCTTATTCAGTCATTACCTTAAAGCAAGGCGCGGGGCGTTTGATTCGTGACGAAAATGACCGAGGGGTGCTGATGATTTGCGACCCGCGTTTAATCAGTAAAGCTTATGGCAAAAAAATCTGGCAGAGCTTGCCGCCGTTTAAGCGCACCAGGGTATTGGCGGACGTTGAGACATTTTTTGCATAGTTCTTAGGGTTTAGGTCCTTAGGGTTTAGCTATCTATATTTATCAAGTTACTTTCCGATATCCCAAGTTATTTATAACATTGCAATTGTGGCGCATAACACGCTTGCTTGTGACGCCTTCCTTTTTATCAGTAAGTTAAATGTAAAAAATTGTAACAGCCGTTTGGTGCGGCTCTTATCTGGATTAGAATGCGCGCCGTACAAAAAATAAGAATCCAGGGATTTATCATGCGTCATTTTTTAGCCGTAATATTCAGTTCTGCAGTATTTTCATTTTTGCCAGTGGCGAGCTTTGCCGGTGATTGTAATAAAACAGTGATGGGCGGCGGGTGTACTGCAGAAATTGATGCCGGTGTTGCCCCGCATATGCATTCTCAAAACATGCCAAATGCAGAGGCAAAAACCAAGGTCAAGGCAAACGTTACTGCAACCACTGCTAAGGCTACAACACCTGCTAAAGCTGTAAAGGTTAGCAACGCGCCTGGCCAGAAGCCACAAATCTAACTATCTGGTTGTATAAATAGATATAAGGCTACATTCCAAAAAATAGCGCCCGTAACCAAATTTAGCGTTAAAATCTGTAAAAGCTGACGATTAAAACAGTCAGCTTTTTTAATTTTTACTGTATATGCCATCAAATGACGCTATAGTTATTGCCTCATTTAAAACTCGCAAAATCAATGTCACTGATACTGATCCCCGAAACCGAATATACACTCACTGCCATCCGCGCACAGGGCGCGGGTGGGCAAAACGTGAATAAAGTTTCCAGTGCAATACATCTGCGCTTTGATATCAATGCGTCTTCCTTGAGCGATTGGCTGAAACACAGACTGTTGCACCTGAAAGACAATCGCATTAACGATGAAGGGGTTTTGGTACTGAAAGCGCAGCAGTACCGAACCCAGGAGGCGAATAAAAGGGATGCGATTCAGCGTCTGCACGAGATTGTGAATGCCGCAAACCAAGTAAAACCAATGCGTTACGCCACGCGGCCTAGTTATGGGTCTAGGCAGCGTAGACTGGAAACTAAAACGCAGCGCGGGCAGATAAAGCAATTGCGTGGCAAAATAGCGTTTCAATAAATGAGTAACCAGAATAAGTGAAATTATTAGCTTTCGACACTTCAACGGAATACCTGTCTCTTGCACTGATGCATGGGGAGCGTATTTCTACGTTTGATATATTGGCAGGGCAGAGCCATTCGCAATTGATCTTGCCGCAAATCCAGACTTTACTGACCGATACGGGAATGCAACTTAAGGATTTGCAGGGCATTGCCTTTGGTGCAGGCCCCGGCTCCTTTACCGGAGTGCGTATTGCCGCCGGCGTGGCACAAGGTTTGGGCTTTGGCACTAATTTGCCGGTGGTGGGAGTGTGTACTTTAATGGCTTTGGCGGAAGCCAGTGGCGCGGCCAAGGTGATTGCCTGCCTCGATGCGCGTATGGGCGAGGTTTATCATGCGGCCTATGTTAAAGAATCCGGTGAATGGCAAGCTGTGGCAGCGCCTGGTTTATACAAGCCGGATGCCGTGCCCGCAGTTTCAGGGGGCGAGTGGCTAGGTGTAGGCAGTGGCTGGCAAGCTTACGCCGAGGCGTTGAGCCATGCTTACAATGGACAATTGCAAGGGACGCAGCCACATTTATTGCCTACTGCAAGCGCCATACTCAAATTGGCGCAACCTGTGTTTGCTGGTGGGCAGGCTAAACCTGCAAGTGAGGCCATGCCAATTTATATTCGTAACCGTGTAGCGCTAAAAACAACAGAGCGCGAGCAGGGTTTGCGGCTGTGAGCGCGGCATTCAATATGGCATTAAAAAACCAATATCAATTTCGCATCATGACACCTGATGATCTGGATGCCATCATGGAGATAGAACCGCACATATATTCCCATCCCTGGTCGCGCGGCAATTTTAGCGACTCGCTCAAGTCCGGTTACCCTGCATGGGTGTTATTGAATGGTAAGGAAATTATTGGTTATGCGCTGATGATGATGGTGCTGGATGAAGCGCATTTGCTTAATTTAAGCATTGTCAAACCTTACCAGAAGCAAGGCTTGGGGCGGCTATTGCTGGAGCACATGATAGCAGTGGCCAAAAATCAGGGTGCGACCGATATGTTTCTGGAAGTGCGTCCGAGTAATATATCGGCCATCGCCTTGTATGAAAATATAGGGTTTAATGAAATGGCGATTCGTCGCGGGTATTATCCCGCACATAATGGACGTGAAGATGCCGTTTTAATGGGGCTGGCGCTATGAGTTTAATGACACGCGAAGACATGCTGCGAGAGTTGGAGTTGCTGCCGATTTGGCAATCGCGCGAACCAATTAAAGTGGCTGCATCCGAGGTTGGCATCACTGAAAAAGTTGTAGCGGCACATGTCGATAGCGCCAATATTGATAAAGTCGGCACAAGTGAAACTGATGTAAGTAAAGCTGATGCCAGTAAATCCGATGCATTATCAGCCCGCTCTGAATTGATTCAACTGATGGATTGGCAAAGTTTGCAGCAAAGCGTGCAAAGCTGCCAGGCGTGTGTGCTGGCAAAGACCAGGACACAAACCGTGTTTGGTGCAGGCGATGCCCATGCAGACTGGCTGTTTGTGGGGGAAGCGCCGGGCGCGGAAGAAGACCTGCAGGGAGAACCTTTTGTCGGTCAGGCAGGAAAGCTGCTGGATAATATGTTGGCAGCTATTCAACTAAGGCGCGGCCAGAATGTGTATATTGCCAATGTCCTTAAGTGCCGTCCGCCAGAAAATCGTGATCCGCATGATGAAGAGGTTTTGCAGTGCCAGCCGTATCTGAAACGGCAAGTGGCATTGATTCAGCCTAAGTTGATTGTGGCGCTGGGCAGGTTTGCAGCACAAACGCTGCTTCAGTCTGAAAATACGCCGGCAGAAAATACATTAGCAAGCCTGCGCGGCCAGCTACACGATTATCACGGCGTGCCGGTTATTGTTACTTATCATCCCGCCTATCTGCTGCGCAATCTGGCGGATAAAGCCAAAGCCTGGGAAGATTTATGCTTTGCGAAAAAAACCATGCAAGGCTTGTAATTTAAGCTTTTACCACAATAATAAATCAGTGTGATTATTGATTTCTAAAGGAAGAACCATGAAAAATCTGTTTCTGAAAATTTCAGCTTTAATGTTGATATTGAGTTTAAGCGGTTGCGGCTATAACACTTTTCAGTCGCTGGACGAAGAAGCAAAAGCAAGCTGGTCTGAAGTGCTTAATCAATATCAGCGCCGTGCTGACCTGGTACCGAATTTGGTGAATGTGGTAAAAGGCTATGCAGCCCATGAAGAAAAGGTGCTGACGGAAGTTGCTGATGCACGTTCAAAAGTAGGTAGCATTCAAGCGACCCCGGAGTTGGTAAATGACCCTGAAGCTTTCGCCAAATTCCAAGCGGCGCAAGGGCGGTTGACGTCTGCGTTATCACGTTTATTGGCAGTATCTGAAAACTACCCTAATTTAAAAGCGGATCAAGGCTTTAGAGACTTGCAGGCGCAGCTGGAGGGCACGGAAAACCGTATTACCGTTGCACGAAATCGTTATATTGAAACTATTAAAAATTATAACGTAGCAGTGCGATCATTTCCTCAAAACCTGACCGCAATGATGTTTGGCTATAAAACCAAGGCATCATTTACTGTGGATAATGAAAAAGCAATCTCAGTGGCGCCAACGGTGAGTTTTGAAGAGAAAAAATAACTAAACCGCTCTTTAAATCCGCGTGTTTTCCATCCTAAAAACGGAATTGCTGGCATGTTGCACGATGCTGTTGTTTGCATCGTGCAATGTGCATGCGGAGCTTGTGCCTGTTCCCGCACTACAAACCCGTGTTACAGATTTAACCCAGACGCTTACCCTTGGGCAGAAAAGCCAGCTTGAGACAAAGCTGGCAGCCTTTGAGCAGCAAAAGGGTAGCCAGATTGCAGTGTTGATTGTCCCTACTACTGCGCCCGAAGCCATTGAGCAATATAGCATCCGCGTGACTGACGCCTGGAAGCTCGGGCGGGCAAAACAGGACGATGGCGTATTAGTCCTGGTGGCAAAAGATGACCATAAAATGCGTATTGAAGTTGGATACGGCCTGGAGGGTGCGATCCCTGATTTAATCGCCAAACGCATCATCACGGAAATCATGGTGCCTAGTTTCAGGCAGGGAGATTTTTATGGCGGCATTGACCACGCTATAGATAAACTTATAGGTCTGGTTTCCGGAGAGCAGTTGCCGGCACCCAGTCCATCTAAATTGAATGGCAACGACCTGTGGAATATGTTGTACTGGTTACTCATTGGTGGTTTCATTGCCGGCGGTATTTTACGTGCTATTTTCGGTAATTTTTTAGGGGGCGTGCTGAATGGCTGCGTGATGGGTCTGCTGGTTTGGTGGATAGGTGGCGGCATGTTCGTTGCAATCGTGCTGGGCGTTATTGCCTTTTTTATCACATTCGCTGGAGCCTTTGGTTTAGGCCATACTGGTGGTTTTGGAGGAGGGTATGGCAGTGGAAGAACCGGCGGTTGGGGTGGAGGCGGTGGCGGTGGTTTTGGCGGTGGCGGCGCATCGGGGAACTGGTAATGGCATTTAATTTATTCAAGCGCTTATGCAGGCACCACATTGCTTTACCCGGTGCGGTAAGGCAGCATTTTTCCAAGGCAGCCATGCTGCGTATAGAGCAGGCAATCGCGAAGAGTGAAATAGCCCACTTGGGCGAGATTCGTTTTGCGGTTGAATTGAATCTGCCACTTCTGGATATTCTAAGAAAGAAATCTGCTCAGCAGCGCGCGGTTGAAGTATTTTCACAATTACGCGTGTGGGATACCGAACAAAACAATGGTGTATTAATTTACTTATTACTGGCGGACCATGATTTTGAAATATTGGCGGATCGTGGCGTTCATCAGCACGTTGGGCATCATGGCTGGCAGCGTATCTGCCATGAGATGGAGGCGCTGTTTCAGCAAGGACAATTTGAGGTGGGTGTATTACACGGTATTACACAGCTTGGCGCCCTGCTGGCACAGCATTACCCCGTTACGGGTCAGAATGATGATGAACTGCCAAATGCGCCGGTTATCATTTAGCCTATTACTATTCGGCGTGCTGCTAACGTCCAATGTGAGTGCGGCAGTTACCGATATTACGCGCATCTATCAGCAAGTTCCGGTTTTAAATGGCTTTGATGTCTGTACCGGAGGCGGATGTGCTGAGATTCGGCATGTGTCACTCAATCATGAAGAGTGGCAAACTATCACAGCCATTTTTTCCAGAGCCGGCAGCCTCGCAAATGCAGAGCAGGAACGCAGCCTGATTGCCTCGGCAATAGGCGCTTTTGAAAAAATAATAGGTGCGAAAACCGGCACCTCGGCAGATCTTGCCGGTACGTTTCACTCCATTCAAGGCCAATTGGATTGTAACGATGAGGCAATCAATAGCACCACCTATATGCGTTTAATGCGCCAGAATGGGTTGATCCAGCTGCATGAAATCGAAGACATGCGTACACGTAATTTCTTTTTTTCAGGGTGGCCGCATACGACGGCGGTGATCCATGAACTGGCAACAGGGGAAAGATACGCGGTCGATAGCTGGTTTTACGATAATGGGTTCCCTGCCACGGTAGTGCCGTTTGCGCTCTGGAAGTCAGGCTATATTCCCCCGGACAGTCCTGTTGCAAAATCCAGTCCGGTTGCAAAAGAGGTACCAGCGCAACAGAAAAGCAATGCGGCAGAAAAGGCAAAGTAACTATTGCTGACTAACGCGCTGATTAACTGTAAAATTCGCACTTTCGTTTAGCCGGTGATTTGAATCTATTATGCGCGCCTCACAATTTTTCTTTAATACTCAAAAAGAAGCTCCCAACGAAGCCGAACTGCAAAGCCATATTTTAATGGTGCGTGCCGGGCTGATTAAACGTTTAGGTTCAGGCCTTTATAACTGGATGCCTTTGGGCTTGCGTGTTTTACGCAAAGTTGAAGCCGTTGTGCGTGAGGAAATGAATAAAGCCGGGGCGCTTGAGTTATTGATGCCGGCAGTGCAGCCTAAAGAGTTGTGGGAAGAAACAGGCCGCTGGGCAGTGTTTGGCCCGCAAATGCTTAAAATCAAGGATCGCCATGAACGCGAGTTCTGTTTTGGTCCTACGCATGAAGAAGTGATTACCGACATCGCGCGTAAAGAAATTCGCAGCTATAAGCAGTTGCCACTTAATTTTTACCAGATCCAGACCAAATTCCGTGATGAAATCCGCCCGCGTTTCGGCGTAATGCGCGCACGTGAGTTCATGATGAAAGATGCCTATTCTTTCCATACGGATTTTGCATCGCTGGAACAAACCTATGCCACCATGTACCAGGCTTACAGTAATATATTCACGCGTCTGGGGCTTAAGTTCCGTGCGGTAAGAGCTGATACCGGTGCCATTGGCGGTGAGGGCTCACATGAATTCCATGTGCTGGCAGATTCAGGCGAGGATGGCTTGGCTTATTGCGATACCTCTGATTACGCAGCCAATGTGGAGTTGGCAGAAGCATTAGCTATTGGCAGCAGATCAGCCTCCAGCGAAGCTATGCGCGAAGTTGATACGCCAAAACAAACTGCGTGTGAAGACGTGGCCAAGTTGCTGGGTATTGGCGTGGAGCGCACAGTCAAGGCTATTGCCCTGATTGCAGGTGAAAAATTCTATCTGGCACTATTGCGCGGCGACCATAACCTGAATGAAGTTAAAGTCGGCAAGCTGGCAGGTTTAGCCGATTTTAGATTTGCGACGGAGGAAGAAATTCGTGCTAACTTAAACTGCCCACCTGGCTTTATCGGGCCGGTTGGCGTTGGTGCCAATGTCACTGTGATTGCAGACCGTACTGTTGCGCAGATAAGCGATTTTGTCTGCGGTGCGAACAAGCCTAAATACCATTTGACAGGTGTTAACTTTGGCCGCGATTTGCCGGAACCTTCACTGGTGGCGGATATTCGCAATGTGGTTGCCGGCGACGCAAGTCCTGACGGCAAAGGCGTATTGTCACTCTGCCGCGGTATTGAAGTTGGGCACATTTTCCAATTGCGCACCAAGTATTCCGAGGCCATGAACGCCTCTTATCTGGATGAAAACGGACAAACTCAAATCATGGAGATGGGCTGCTACGGCATTGGTGTTTCGCGTATTGTCGGTGCTGCTATTGAGCAAGGCAATGATGAACGCGGCATTATATTCCCGAAGAGCATGGCGCCGTTTGAAGTTGTGATTTGCGCTATCGGCTACGATAAATCTGAAACCGTTCAGTTGGCCGCAAATAAACTGCATGATGACTTGTTGGCAGCCGGTGTGGATGTGCTACTGGACGATAGAGGTGAGCGCCCCGGTGTAATGTTTGCTGAAGCGGATTTGATGGGCATTCCACACCGTTTGGTGATTGGTGAACGCGGCTTGGCTGAAGGTAATGTCGAATATAAAGCCAGGATCGAGGCTGATGCGAAATCCATCCCGCTAGTTTCAGCAGTTGAGTTTCTACAAAAACTGGCCTAATATCAGCTTAGTGCCTATTTTGGCGTGAGGGTTTTGTGTGATTAAAATCATTCAAATTTGTTTGCTGGCATTGTTCGGGGCTTTGGCTTCGAACGTGTGCTTTGCTGGCTCGCAGATTGAAGAGCCCTTATCAAACAGCGTCAAAGCGCTCATGCAACGAAGCATAAGTGACCGGGCAGTGCCTACACTTACTTTTGTAACCGAAGCGGAAGGCAGGGCATGGTTAGCTGAGATGTCGGAACGTCTTAAAAAACGGATACCGGACACCGAGTATCGTGAAGATTTTTTGCGTACCGTACATTATGAAGCCAGCCGTGCCGGGCTAGACCCGCAAATGGTACTTGGCTTAATCCAAGTGGAAAGCGGCTTCAAAAAATATGCAGTGTCATCGGTAGGTGCGCGTGGCTTTATGCAAGTGATGCCGTTCTGGGTGCGCAGTATTGGTGCCAACGACCACAATTTATTTTTATTACGTACCAATTTGCGTTATGGCTGCACTATCTTAAGGCATTATGTAGACATTGAACGTGGTGATTTGTACCGCGCATTAGGCCGCTACAATGGCAGTTTAGGTCAACCGCAATACCCTAACATGGTGTTAGGCGCATGGCGTAAAAACTGGGACTACTCGTCTAAACAATGGAATAACCCGGCTAAAAATATCTAATTATTCAGCTTGTTGTACAGTTAATTCATGCTTGCTCACTAGTTTTTCGCTGCACTGTTTTGTTACGAAAAAATAATAATTTGTAACAAAATAGTGCAAAAAAGTTTACATTTCAATCAAAATCATTCAGTATGCCCTTAGCGATTTTATGTTTTGGGGCAGCTTATTACATCTTTATCCGCTCTAAGCATCTCGCTGCCGTTCGCATTAACTTGTTATTCAACTAAAATATTTGGGAGAAAAAAGTATGTCGAAATTAACTGCATTGGCTTTAAGTATTGCTGTTTTAGGTGGGATCTGGACATTTTTGGCGTTGGGGCCATTAGCTGGTTCAGCATTAGTCTGGGCTGGTTTTATCGCTTGGGGATGTTATTTCCATACAGGCGGCGATAATGCCGCTTTACAAAAAACCATAGTGGGCACAATTTATGGCGCTGTGATCGCTGGTATCGCATTATTCCTTGTTGTTAATAACCCGGCAGGTCTTCCGGCTGCGGCAGCTGCTCCAATTTATGTTGCGGTTACAGTGTTCTTCTTGGTTATTGTCGCAGGTTTCAATTTACTTTCTGTAGTTCCTGCCAATGTATATGGATATGCAGCTACGGTAGCGTATTCACTACATCAACCGACTGCCGATGGCGTTGGCCCTCTGGCTAGTTTAACTGCTGCAAATTTAACTAATCCGGTACTGTTATTATCATTGTCATTTGTACTTGGTGCGTTGTTTGGAGCCGCTTCAGGTAAACTGGCAGGCATACTAGGAAAATAAGTAGAATTAGAAAATAAAAAAACCGCCCTGGAGGCGGTTTTTTTATAAGTGCTTTGGAAACTAATTGTTTTTTAACACCTTGAATCCGTAATAAGTACCAAATTCACCTTCTGGCTCATGAAATACAAACAGCATGCCATTGGCATAACCAGTACCATTAAAATGATTTTGCGCGCGTAATTTTAAATCTTTAGGCAATTCACTTTTACCTGCATATTTTCCGTTCAGGTCAAAAAATAACACCGCCTTATGATCTACATCCAACATGACCAGTTCTTGCCCTTTGACACCGCTAAACCCTACAAAGTGGTCGCTGACATCATCATGTGCGACTCCTGCAGTTGTCAGGTCTAAAGCAATTTCACTAACCTTCTCGCGGGATTTTGTCTCGACTACCCATACTTTATTGCCACGTTCCTGTTTTGCATAATATTGGTTCGTTTCCGGATTGTAGCTTGGTATGGTGGCTGAGTCCCCGAACGCTGGGTTAAAACCAAATACTTCACCGGATGAGTCTTTTAATTCACCTGTGTCGGTCAGGTCAATCGAGAAAATGCCAGAGTTTGGGGAGAATCCTACATCGCTGGAGATGTTGTAGGTAATGGTTTCTAATTTATGTGTATTAGGGTTGTAGTAGATGGAACGGTTATCGTAGCCCGGGCGTGAAGAGTTCACATACTTTCCATTTTCATCATAAGCATGAATCTCGGATTTGGAATATGGGGATTCCATCTCATTGCCCATTGGCGCCAAGCCGCCGTCGGCAATGTAGTAACGTTTTAAGGCGGGAATATGTGCCACGGTCATTGGGCGCGTGGTTGGTTTTTTGACCAGCGGGATTTTAATGCCGACTTGGGCCTCGGGTAAGATTTCTGCCTGGGCCGATTGTGTTGAAGCAAGCAAGGCTATGGAAAGTAGTAAAGTTAAAACGCGCATATTCGGATTTCTCTATTTATCGTTTAAGTAATTAGGTTTAGTGATAAGTCAGTTAGTCAAAGCATTCATGGTAATTGTTCAATCTAATTTTTACTGCAAGTTTTTCTAACTTGGCTGCTTTTCTATAAGCATGGCATCGCCGTAGCTAAAAAAGCGGTATTCCTTTGCGATAGCGTGCGCATATGCTTTTTTTATGTTATCCACACCAGCAAAAGCAGACACTAACATGAGTAAAGTACTTTTAGGTAAATGAAAGTTTGTAAACAAACGATCAACCACCTTAAATCTATATCCTGGCGTTATGAAAATATCTGTATCACCATCTCCAGCCGTTAGTTCACCATGTAGAGCAGCGCTTTCCAATGCCCGCAGTGCAGTCGTGCCAATTGCAGTTACTCTGCCGCCGCGCATTTGTGTTCCCCTGATGCTGTCCACGGTAGACTGCGGAATGCTGAAAAGTTCACTATGCATTTTATGCTCTGCAATGTTGTCGACTCGTACAGGTTGAAAAGTCCCTGCACCTACGTGTAGCGTTACATAAGCAATATTAACTCTTTTTTGCGCCAGTTTTTCCAGCAGTGCCGTATCGAAATGCAGGCCTGCCGTTGGTGCGGCAACAGCGCCTAAATGTTTTGAAAAAACTGTTTGATAGCGTTCTTCATCGTCGTCTGTAGC
>JBAQME010000185.1:0-7615 GCA_049302535.1 Methylotenera sp. | reverse complement strand
GGTGTGGGTCTCGTCATTATATTGGGCGGCGCTGTCTTGCTGGCTTTGCCGCACTGGGCCGCGCAGGTTGCGGTTGCGCAGTGGCTGGGACGTATCCCGGTATTGGCGGGTATCCTATTCTTGCTCTGCGGTGGGGTATTCATGGCGTGGCGGTCGATGAATGCTGAGCGTCAGGTCTGGCTGACGGCGGCAGCCAGTCTGCTGATGGTGCTTGGCTTGCATCTGGCCTTGATACGCACGGCCGGACTCGCTTATGACATTCGCCCCATCAGTGCGAAAATCAAGGCATTGCAGGATGCCGGTGTACCGCTGGCGAACGTTGGCAAGTACCATGGCCAATATCAGTTTGCCGGCCGTCTGGAGCATTCCATCGAGCAGACGCCGTTCGATCAGTTGGCAGCCTGGTTCGATGCTCATCCGGGTGGGCGCGTGATTTTTTATTCGGAACGTGACAATGATCATGATGTACCTCAGGGCCACGGACGCGCCGATTTCGAACAACCCTATCTGGGCATTAGTGTTGGCATCTACTCGCGCGAGGCCATGCTGCCGGCGCCCTGATGGCTACTGCTGCAAACGTAGATGCGGTTTCTCATTTGCGGGGCGACTATTCCATGTGACAAAAGAAAAAAGCTACTTGTAAAATAGCTTAAGTCTTTAATTCTGTAATGTATCCAGATACGATCAAACTGTGCACCAGGTGAAAATTATAGAATCTCATTGCACGAAAAAACGGTCAATAATAGCCATAACTCTTTGCCACGCTGAAGGAAGTAAACCTATAATCTGTCATGATTAATGACCTTCCAAAAAGCCTGAGTCACGAGGAAGCCGCTGCACGCCTGGCCGCAGATGGGCCAAATGAACTTGGTACCGACCAGGGGCGAACCCTGCTAGGTATTCTTCATGAGGTGGTGCGCGAGCCAATGTTCTTGCTGCTGCTTGGGGCTGGCGCTATCTATTTCGCAATGGGTGATCCACATGAAGCCATGATTCTGCTGGGCTTCGTTATTGTTATTATGGCAGTTACCATTCTTCAGGAGCGCAGAACAGAAAATACGCTGGAGGCTTTGCGCGACCTGTCCAGCCCACGCGCGCTGGTAGTTCGGGATGGATTGCCAATCCGCATCGCAGGTAGAGAGGTCGTGCGCGATGATATCCTGATTTTAGCTGAGGGTGACCGCGTCCCCGCTGACGGCATAGTGCTCCAGGCGCATGAGCTTGCTGCAGATGAGTCTATGCTAACCGGGGAGTCTGAGGCGGTAGCCAAATTTTCCGATGGCTCAGGAGTGTTTGCAGGCTCAATGATTGTGCGCGGGCAAGGGTTGATCCGTGTAACGGCAATCGGTAGCAACACTGAATTCGGACGTATAGGTAAGTCGCTGCAAGCCATTGTCATCGAGTCATCTCCGCTACGGGAGGAAGTGGCCCTGCTTACCCGTCGCCTTGCCCTGATTGGGGTTGGAGCATGTTTGGTCCTGACGGGTCTTTACTGGACATTGCGTGATGGCTGGCTTCAGGGTCTGCTCTCCGGCATTACGCTGGCAATGGGCATACTGCCGCAGGAATTTCCCGTTATCATGATAGTCTTCTTCGCCTTCGGAGCACGGCGTATCGCCAGCCAGCGGGTGCTTACAAGGCGCCTGAATGCCATCGAAACGCTGGGTGAAACAACTGTACTCTGTGTGGATAAAACCGGAACGCTGACACAAAACCGCATGACAGTAGCGGCATTGTCGGTCTCTGGTCACATTCTGGAAACAGGGAATATGGAAGGGAAAGATATACCAGAGGCTTATCATGAACTCCTGGAGTATGCCGTCCTGGCCAGCGAAATAGAACCTCACGACCCGATGGAGCTTGCTTTTCATCGGCTTGCCAATGAATACCTGGTCAATACCGAGCATCTTCATCCCGATTGGTCACTGGCTCGCGAGTATGAACTCTCGCCAGAACTTCTTGCGATGTCCCATCTCTGGCGGAACAATGTAGATAAGCACGATGTCGTTGCGACCAAAGGAGCGCCGGAGGCTATCGCAGACCTGTGTCATCTTACGGAGGTTGAATCAAGGGAAGTTACATTGCAGGCCGAGCAGATGGCCGATCGTGGCCTGCGCGTGATTGGCGTGGCTAAAGCAAAACATGCTATCCATAAGGCCTGGCCAGAAATTCAGCACGATTTCGATTTCGAGTTTGTTGGCCTGGTGGCGCTCGTGGACCCGCTTCGTCCGGAGGTGCCAGGCGCCGTCGCCGAATGTCACCGTGCAGGTATACGCGTGGTGATGATTACGGGTGATTTTCCGCGCACGGCACGGGCCATTGCAGCAGCGGCCGGCATTGACTGCGGACTGGTACTTACAGGTGCTGACCTGGCAGGGATGAACGCCGCAACTCTGGCGGATATGATTGGCTCCGTGAATGTTTTTGCCCGCGTTACGCCTCAGCAGAAACTCGCTGTTGTTGAGGCACTTAAGGCCAATGGCGAGGTGGTTGCCATGACGGGAGATGGGGTTAACGATGCTCCAGCCCTTAAAGCGGCGCACATAGGTATTGCCATGGGCAAGCGCGGCACTGACGTAGCCCGCGAAGCGGCTTCGCTCGTGCTGCTGGAGGATGACTTTGCTTCCATTGTCTCCGCTATCCGGCTGGGTCGGCGCATCTTTGCAAACCTCAGGCAAGCGTTGATCTATACACTTGCGGTTCACATTCCCATCATTGGGCTTTCCATGCTTCCCTTATTATTCGGCATGCCATTGATTCTGGCACCGATTCATATTGCCTTTCTTGAACTGGTGATAGATCCGGCATGCTCTATTGTCTTTGAGGCTGAGACCGGAAGCCCTCAATTGATGGCGCAGCCGCCCCGATCCAAAGTGGAATCCCTGGTTTCCAGGGGACATATTTTTCTGAGCCTGACCCAAGGTGTCTTGGTCACTCTGGTTTCCGCTTTGGTTTACTGGTGGCTTCTGCAGACTGGGAATACAGTTGAAGCAGCGCGAACATTGACTTTCATTGTTCTGGTTACGGCAAATGCCGCGCTAGTGTTCCCTAGCCGATCGCCCCGGCTGGGATGGGCGGCAATGTTTTCCGGCTTATCAGCAGCCGGCACATGGGTACTGATCGTAACAATCGCGGGATTGGCCTTAGTCACTAGCCTTCCTGTTTTAGCACGGACGTTTACCTTTCAGCCCCCATCGCTTTCCCAGTGGTTATCGGCGTTCATTATCGGAGTAGGTATGTTGTTACTGTTCGAGTCCGTAAAGATCGCATATTCACGTACTAAAACGATATGTTAAGCATTAACTAGGCAGTCTTGGGGTTTTTTAATTGTCAGGTTACTGTAAGCAAGTGAAGTGTAAAATGAAATTGCAGTATTTTTTATTACTTAGGAGTAAGAAAAATGAAGAAATTTTTAATGACCATTATTATGATGACTTACTGTTTTGGCGCCTATGCCGCAACACAACAAGACAAAATGAAAACCTGTAATGCTGATGCAACCGCTAAAGCAATGAAAGGTGACGAACGTAAAACTTTTATGAAAGACTGTCTCTCCGCCAAACCTGCCGCAGCACCATCTCAACAAAATAAAATGAAAATGTGCAATGCTGATCCGAAAGCAAAAACCTTAAAAGGTGATGAGCGTAAAGCCTTTATGAAGACCTGCCTCTCAGCTAAATAGTCATCTGGAATGATGTGTGCGGCATGGTTGGTTATAGCCATCCATGCCGCACAATCCGATGTGCCAGTTAGCAGAAATGACGTGACTTAAATGATGCGTCTTCAAATACCCCTATATTTTTTCAGTAAGGTAAAGAGATGAGTTATGAATCAACAAGGACGTACCCCATGCCAGTAAAGTCATTTATCCGTTTTACAATGCTAGCTTTAGCCATAGTATTTACTGCCCCTGTATGTGCAGCGGAAGATGCTTCAATGCATGAAGTTTATCTTGCCGCTGAAGCTGGTAAATTTAATGAAGCACAAGCCATGATGGATAAGGTGCTTCATGATCACCCCAACAGCGCAAAAGCACATTATGTAGAAGCCGAGCTATTGGCAAAACAAGGCCGTTTTGCCGGAGCTGCCGATGAATTAAATACCGCTGAGCGCCTAAAACCACGATTACCTTTTGCCAAGCCGCAGGCGTTACAAAAACTTAAAGCAGAAATTGCCTCATCTCATCCGGTAACGCAATCTCCGGGTAATCAAGGTTTTCATGCTTCATCAAGCAACGGTACGCCTTGGGGGTTCATCTTCCTAGCTGTTGGTTTAATTGCATTCATTTATTTTGCTGCCAAATGGATGACACAACGGAATCAGCCTTTAATCCCGGCAAATGGTTATTCCGGCGGGGTTAATAATGGTAATCCTCAACCGTATGGAAGTCCTGCGGCACCGGCTTCTGGCGGTGGGCTTGGTTCAGGTATTCTCGGCGGGCTGGCAACGGGAGCCGCACTTGGTGCCGGCATGGTGGCTGGCGAGGCGCTAATGCATCACTTTACCGATGGTGAGCATGGCAATAGCAACAACAGCAACGGTCTTTTCAGTGATGCTCAGGCTAATGATAGTTCATTAAATGCTAATGACATGGGCGGATCGGATTTTGGAATTGCAGATAACTCATCATGGGATGACAGTTCAGGTGGCGATGATTGGGCCTGATTGTTAAGTGATGGAGTTAGAGATATGCTGGGCTTTTTTATATCAACGATTGCCTTTTCCTTGGCGGCATACGCCTTAAATCGGCATTTCGATGCGCAAGAAATCGACGGTACACGTTCGCGCAAAATTATCGTGCTGACAGTGGCGACGTTGTTTTCCATGGGGGTTGGCCAGGCTGTTGATAAATTTGACGGTGACGCTGAATTACATCGGAACAGCGCCTCTATTACTGATGTTATTCAAAGTGGTGACCCGGTGCAGATATTAAAGATGTTGGCTGGGTTTAATGCGTGATTGCCTTTCGAGAGGCATATGAAAATGCCAGTTGTTTGTAAATCGCACCGTGTATAATCATTCGCATGCTTAAACTAATTATTACCGTCTTTTTAGTGCTTCTTTTTAGTGCCTGTTCCAGGCCAGACGATCCGTTGGCTGCCGGTACAAAGGCCAGGCTTGTCACGGAGCTCATCATCGATAAGTCCGGATGCAGTGCTTTTAAAAACAGGCTCACATCACCATCGATCAGTGATGATGCTGTTGAAGGCATCTATCATGACGCAATGAAAGCGCATTGCGTTAATAAAGATATTTAATTAGGCAGGTAACCTGTGCGCAGGTAATTGGCATGCCAATTACCTCATGGCCCCGGGAGGCAGAATTTACCAAAAATGTGAGTTGATACAGGACCTTCAGCAAGGTGGGGACGACCATGTTTTGTTACACCAATAATTTTGTACTGCATACCTTAAAAAATAGTTTTGAAAATCACTAAAAATAGTTTGGAAAATCACTGAAATATACTGTATTATGCCGACCTCGTTGGTTAGGCAGGGTGCTTAGCTCAGTTGGTAGAGCGTCGCCCTTACAAGGCGAATGTCAGCGGTTCGACCCCGTTAGCACCCACCAAAAAACCAGCAAATGTGACTATTCGTTCTAGTTGTAAAGTTGGGGATGCCGTAATTAAAGCATTCTTCGATTTTTAGGAAAAACTAGAGCGTATTTAAAGACGTTTTTATTTGATAAAGACGTAAGTATTATGGAGTGGTAGTTCAGTTGGTTAGAATACCGGCCTGTCACGCCGGGGGTCGCGGGTTCGAGTCCCGTCCACTCCGCCAGCAATATATAACCAAGCGCAGCGGCTTGCTTGGCTGTTTCAGCCTAACTCTGCAAACATTCCCTTGTTATACCAATCTCAATTAACAGCTGAGCTATGAATCCTGCGAGTCAGTAACCAATGCCTAGTCGTGTTGCGTTATGCTTGGCTTGTCACAGGCTACTTTCCAGAGTGTTTCCTCTAATGTATTGGATTCTACAGGCTCCCAATGCTTGGCATCGCTAATAAAACTCACTACTTCTCCGGTTCCCATTGGGCCTGTATGCATTGAAGAAGCAAGTACCCGGTAATGTTCTTCGTCACAGTTGTATTCCACTAATGCTTTTACGGATAGATATGCGTGACCAGAGTTGGTAATGTCTTTATTCTGAAAATTTATTAAATGCCGCATCTTCACCTTGGGCATGCCTTTATTGCGAATCTTACCTATATCAGCATACACCGTGACCCCGGCGGCATGCGTATCTTCCAACTTTGACCATGCGGCCATTACGTTTGTACACATGAATAGCAGCATGATAAT
This sequence comes from Methylotenera sp., assembly GCA_049302535.1. GTDB lineage: Bacteria > Pseudomonadota > Gammaproteobacteria > Burkholderiales > Methylophilaceae > Methylotenera. The sequence goes on along the minus strand of JBAQME010000185.1, from coordinate 1,313 downwards.
CGTAAGTTTTTTCATTTTTAGCCCTCAAGACAGCAATATGCGTGTGAGAAAATAGTCATGTTTGATAGATATAGGAAAAGTGGCAAGTGTTCGTAATTTTCCAAGAGGCTGGGGCTTTCACCGGTTTTGGATTAGTAGGCCGAAATTTGCTCTTTGCTAGCGATGATTGACTGAAAATACTTATAGACTGTTGGGTCTGTTTTCTTTCCGCACTCATTTTCAATAATTTCCATAACCTCATGATGAGTTCGTGCGGGGTGATATGGCCTGGCTGTTTTCATTGCATCATAAGAATCTACAATAGAAATGATTCTTGAACAAATTGGAATATCTTCCCCTGAAAGCGCGTCTGGATATCCGCCCCCATTGAAATGTTCATGATGATGTCTTACGATTCCCGCTATTTGCTCTGCATCTTGGTGGGCAATTGATTGACAGATACGTTCCCCAAGTTCCGAATGTGTTTTCATGACTTCCCATTCGTCTGTTTCCAAACTTCCAAACTTAAGCAAAACTCGGTCAGGAATTCCGATTTTGCCAATATCGTGTAATTTTGCAGCCCCTCTCAGCACGCTTAATTCACGACTACCAAGACCGCATTTAATACCAAGCTTATGAGACAAAATCTCTACACGACTAGCGTGATCTTCTGTGTATGAATCTCGTTCCCTTAAGGCTATTCCGAGACAAGATGTTTGTGTTAATAGATGCTTCATGATTCAAATCTTTCTGAATTTAGACAAAACACTAATTACATAGACAAATTTATATCACCTTAATGCATATCGTTCAATATACACCATCAAATATCATTATATGTTGAAATAATAGTGATGATTTCTTGAGATTATCCGCCGATAGGGCGCTCTATCAAGCAAAGAAAATGGGTCGAAACCCAGTAATTAAAGCCAATCATGATTGCGGACCAGATGAGGTTGTACGCTGTAAGCGAGCAGCGAGTTTTTTAAAATGACAGTGCCGACATTCGATATGTTTGAAATGGGCCAATATGAAGCATATCTTTTCAATTTGATTAGCTCGTATTATGTTTGAAAGCAGTAGAATGTGATTCTCTCATCACACGTAGTGAATTGGATATTATGATGAAATCAAAATTCGAATTACCTGAGTCAATTTTCAATGTGACCAAAGGCTTATCAAATAAACCTAAACAGCCTTGGCCCATTACACGAAATCCATCAGTTAAAACCAAACCATTACAGGAACACTTGGATTTTTTGATTAGATCACCAGCCGACACTGAATCAAATTCCCCAAAATCTTTGAAAATGGCGGGATGGGTAATTATTATT
>JBAQME010000184.1:0-3703 GCA_049302535.1 Methylotenera sp. | reverse complement strand
TTCGTATCAAACACGACGATGTAACCGAAGACACAACCCGCGCCAGCTACAAAATGGTAGAGCTTCCCACGGAAACCACCTACCTGCCGAATGCTGCACAAGAAGCTAAAGCAGTGAAACCGGTAGCTGCTGTAAAAGGCATCACGCCTGCGGCTCCGGCACCGATTGTTACTGAAAAGGCCGCGCCTAAATTATCACTTTTCGCGCGGATTAAAAACTTCTTCACATCTCCAGCCAAGAGCGAGTCTGAAAAAGCCGGTGAAAAAACCGGTGAATCCCGCCGTGATGGTAATCGCAACCGCAATCGCAACCGTAATCGTAACGAGCGTAACCGTAATGAACAACGTGGCGATAGAAACGTAGCGCAAGACCGCCCTAACCGCAGTCAGGAACCAAAAGGCCAAGAGGCGCGCCCGGTGGAAAGCAAGGCACAGGAACCACGCCAGCAAAAACCGCAGCAGCCACGTCACGAGGCACAGCGTCAGGAACCTCAGCGTAATCAACCAGCAACCGCCACGACTGACACTTCAAACGAGGCAACAGAGCAGCGTGCAGAGCGTAGTGGCCGCCGTAACCGCAACAACCGTCGCGGACGTCGTGATCGTGATGAAAACGTAGCGCGTGAGAGCAATCTCCCATTTGTACCGAATGATGAAATCAGTGCAACCCAATCCAGCGTTAGTGCTGAAGCACCCGCTGCTGCACCTGCCAAGGCTGCGCGTGAATCATCAAATGTAGCTGAGAAAGCCGCAACTACAACCCCTGCTGCCGGGAAAACGGATGCAACAAAGCCTGAAGTATCCGTGCAAGAGACTGCAACCAGTACACCAGTTACAGTAGCGGCTGAAGTTAAAAAAGCGAAACCGCAAAAAGGCTCCGCTAAAAAAGCAGCAACCAGTAGCACTGCAGCTGCAGAAAAAACAGAGCCAGTAAGCGAAATCGCCGCTGAAGCGAGTGAACCTACTACAAGTGAAACCACTACTGCTAAAGCAGATAAAAAACGCCCTGCCCGCCCACGCAAAGCTAAAGCTGAAGCGAAACCGGTAGATTTAGCTGCATCCGGTTTGCAATTGGTAGAGACAAAAGCTGATGCTCCAAAAACATCAGTACCGGTCGAAGCTGAAAAACCACGCACTCCCCGCAAGCCAGCTTCCTGGCAGAAACAAACCAAAGCGGAAACCGCGGCTGAACCTTTAGTCATGGTTGAAACGCAAAACAAGTAATCCAGGCTGTAAATAGTAAAAAGCCCGATTCGTCGGGCTTTTTTTACGCCCCTTGATTGTAAATGGCAGCGTTTATCCAGGACTTAATAACGTATGTTTTGCTTTTGTATATTTAAAGTAGATTTACCATGCTAAGATGACTTTCTTGTTAATACTTTGGAGGATATATGTCAGCGCACACCTATAAAGTTATAGAACTGGTTGGCTCATCAGCAATTGGGACGGATGATGCAATCCAGTCGGCCATCGCAAAAGCCTCATTAACATTAAAACACCTGAATTGGTTTGAAGTCGTTGAGACACGCGGCCATATTATTGATGGCAAAGTAGCACATTACCAAGTTACACTCAAAGTTGGCTTCAGAATAGAAGATTAACCAAGGTAATACGGCAAAAAACCCACCCGGCTGTTCAGCCGGGTTTTTTATAACATCAGTACCTTGACTTAATTTTTAATAATTTTTTCAATCAAATTGGTGCGTATATTTAACCCACATTCTCTGTGGATAACATTGTTAATGACCTTAGGGTAAGCACGCTAAGTCACTGTTAAGTTGTATGTAATCAGGAATGGTGATTATTTCATCAGGATAAGAAATATTCCCATCGATTCAGGCAGGCATCCACACCATCCTCGCCGGAAACAGGTACTCACGGGAATTGCGGATCCGACTTGGCTTTACTTGAAACGGCGGAATGAGCCGGTAACGACACCCCATATTTCAAATTGCATGTCCTCCGTAATCTCAATCGGAGAATAAGCCCCTGTCGAGTTGGCAGGCAGCAGCCTGGGCGCCCCTGACTTATGACGGCTTAAGGTTTTAACCGTGAATTCACCGTTCAACACAGCCAATACGATATCTCCCACTGACGCAAGCTTGGAGCGATCCACCACTGCTTTATCGCCCGGCAGCAATCCGGCATCCATCATGGAATACCCCTGGATGGTGACAAAGAAAGTGGCATCTTTTTTGTCTATCAAGAACTCACTCGGATCCAGTCGTTTCTCAATATGCTCTTCAACCGGGCCAGGAAGTCCTGCAGACACTTTAGAAGAATATAACGGCAGGGCGATAGGTGATGCATCCAAACTGGGCAATTCAAACTCGCCTACCGCATATAAATCTACCTGCAGGCGTTTACGCTGATAGGCCGCCAGGAAGTCTTTAACGACAGGTGCCTGGCTTGCGGGAATACGCACTACCGATGTAGGCTCACGAAATTTGCCAGTACCAACCTTGCGGCCTGCGCCAACACGTGAACCGCCACGGACATTATCTGAAACATTGGATCGATCATTGCTCATTTGATTATTGTAACAATAATTATGGATTTCAGCATTTAATCTTTCAGCATCTGTTATTGCATTTACACTATCGGCGATAGAAAGCCATGCCAAACCAAACCAACTGTCACTAGCCAAAGAGTTTAAAACAGCGGGATGGACCCTGTAATCAGTTCTCGCCAGATACTCCCCAAAGTCGCCAGATGATGCCTGACAACTTCACCGGAACGCATCCGTACTTTCTCCAGACCAACTCCTGGCGCCAGGCGCAGCTTCAGGTCGACAACCGCAGGCTCGTCAATCCGCCGGCCGATTTGTCCCAGTAAATAGCAATACGCCTCTTCAACCCCTGCTACACTACCGACTATATCTTGTGCAATGCGATGGGCCAGCAGGTTATATAATTTGCCGACATGGCTCACAGGATTCTTGCCGGCGGCAGCCTCCATGCTCATTGGACGGTAGAAAGCGATCAGACCATTGATCCTATTACCGCGCCCCACTTCGCCGTCATCCCCATTCTCGGCCGAAGTGCCGGTGACGGTCAGATAGATACTGTCCGCCGCCGCGCCATCGGCAGCATTGACGACGACTTCAACAGCCTCTACACCCACCTGCCGTGCCGCCGCGCGCGTAAATTCCGCCACCTGCGCCTTGGCTGAGTGGTAGTCCGCCAGATTGGTGATAAAGCGTCCTACCATGGCACAGGCCACAGTAAGGCTGATATCGCTGCCGCGCCGCACGCCCATCACCTTGATATCCTCGCCAATGGCCGGGCACGCAGTCTTGACCGCAGATGAATTAAGATAACGTTCGACCTGCAATACAACGTTTTCCAGCGTGTTGAGAGGGGCGTAGCCAACGCCGCAGGAGGTATCGTTGGCCAGCGGCATTCTGGCCTTCTGCTGGCGCAGGAAAAGTTCGGTAAGCTCGGCTGAACCAGGGCGGATATGACAGTGCAGGCGCACATGTCGCTCCACATCCACAAAGCGCAGGTTTTCACGTAGCCAGCGCCGACTGCTTTCGATAGCGAGTTCCTGTAGCGGCACTCTGGCATTGCCGACAATTTCCGTTGCCCGTCCGGCCAGGAAAATATCAATGGGTTGCAGCACTTCACCGCCGCCGAAACAGGCGCGTGCTTGGCCGCCACAGAGCAGCCCCTTATCCACATTGTGATGCAGGATCAGACCAAAAC
>JBAQME010000183.1:0-34113 GCA_049302535.1 Methylotenera sp. | reverse complement strand
GCATACAGCGCATAAATACCGGCAAATAATTTGCCCCCATCCGTTACTGGTGCATCTACAGGGCCCATTCCACCCAGCAGCATTGCGGCATTCAAAAATGCACTACGCCATGAGAGTTGTTCATAGTATTCATAGCCAGCCATTCCCAATATAAGTGAGAGCAACAGCAAGATGAGCGCAGCCGCGGCATGAAGCAGCATTCGCTTGATGAAGCGTTCTGGAGGGATGGGTGGATGTTTTTTTGGCTCGTACATTCGGGTTTAACAAAGAGGCTAGCAATAGCGCCAATGGCTGCTTTATTGGTGAAAAATAAACACGGGTGGCTTTTTGTTTTGCATAGTTTACCACTCCGTAGCGCTGGTCGGGACAGATCAATAATACTGATAATCCAGTGTGGGAACAAGCGGTGACTTTATTCCTTATTTTAATTGGGTTAATCAAACAGCTATTATCAGAGTTTTTAGTATTAGGGTAGTTCGTAAGCCAACCCACGGCTATCTTGAATTGAGTTAAGTTTATATAACTTATTAAAGCAGCAATTAAGACTGTCGAGGCCATTCACGGCCTCGACTTTTTATAACTCTAGTTAGCTAACACTTGCATCAGCGATAGCTTCACCCAGTTCCTGGTTGGTAAATGCGCGGCCGCCTATTCCCCATAGGCCATCAACCGCATATACCATATTTACATATACCCGCTCACGGCTAACTCTACCGCTTGAGGATTTTAAGGCGGCTTCTGTAACTTCCATTACAAACGCTTGTTTTTGTTCCTGTGATGTGAGTGCAAATGACGGCGCTTTTATCTCTATGATAACGAGGTTATCGGGTTTACCTCCGGCAAAAGTTCTGCCCCTAGGAACGATAGTGATTTCGCCAATCACGTTGGGCGTCATGAATTTGTTCCCGACGAGGTTGTGGTGTTTCAGGAATGATTCGGTGACAGCTGCAAACACCTCCTTCTCGTTGGGTTCAGTGAATATTCCATCGGTTGCAATAATTTGAAGCGGCATAGTTATATCTCCAGTAAAGTGGTTTGTCTTCGTAACGGCCAATTACATAACGACCGTTATGTAAATATAAGATAACGATCGTTATGTTGTCAAGTGTAACGGTCGTTATTTTTGATATAATTGTGTAATAGGATTGGAGGTGGGTATGGCCAGGTACAAAGTTGATCAAAAAGAACAAACGCGCGAGCGTATTATTACCGCTGCTGGGCGCTGCTTTAGAAAAGGCGGTTATAGCGGAATTGGTGTGGATGGACTTGCAAAAGAAGCGGGTGTAACCTCAGGTGCTTTTTATGGCCATTTCTCCTCTAAAGAAGAAGCGTTCAAAGAAGCTATTATTTTTGGTATTAACGAACTGAAGGAAGGGTTGGAGCATTTCCAGGCGGAATACGGTTCTAAATGGATTGCACCATTTGTTGATTTTTATTTAGGGGAAAAGCGTACTTGTGATCTAACAAAAGCATGTTCGATGCCGGCCCTCACACCCGAAGTAACACGCGCTAGTGTTGCTATACGTGAGGTTTACCAAATCGAATTGGCGAAAGTATTGGATACCATTGCAAATGCCCTGCCACAAGCCAGTCCTTTAGAGAGAAACCAGCGTGCCTGGGCATTTATTTGCATACTTTCTGGCGGGGTAACCACTATAAGAGCACTGGCAGATGAAGAGTTTGTCGCAGAGGCAGTTAATGCAATCAAGGCGGCGGCACTGGCAATAGCTGAAAATGGTTAGCAATGACCTTGCCTGATAAATCGCTGGAAACAACATTTATTAAAGCTACGCACTTAACAAGGATTACACGATGAAACCCCAAACCTATTTTTCTGAGGAACTCTTCAAATTTTTACGTGAACTCAACGAAAACAACAATCGCGAATGGTTTGCTGCCAACAAGGCGCGTTACGAACAAGTAGCGCGTAATCCGATGTTACGTTTCATTGAGGATTTGCAGCCCGTATTCGATAAAATCGCCCCAAATGTAATTGCCGTCCCTAGTACTATGGGGGGCTCAATGTTCCGAATCAACCGCGATACGCGTTTTTCTAAAGATAAAAGCCCGTACAAAACGTCTGTTGCAGCCCAATTCCGTCTTAAGGGCTTTGGCACAGATATTAGCGCACCGGGATTTTATATTCATATCGAACCGGAAAGGGTATTCATGGGTGGCGGGATATACCATCCTGACGGGAAACAATTGTATCAAATACGCACTGCAATTGCCGAACATCCAGAAAGCTGGAAACAAGCCATCTCTGACAAGGAATTTGTGCATCGATGTATCTTTTGGGGTGACTCATTAAAACGCCCACCACAAGGATTTAATGCGCAGCATCCTCTAATCGAGGATTTAAAACGCAAAGATTTTGCAGTAATGATAGAACTTACCAAAGATACGCTTTGTAGCGCACGCCTCATGCAGGAATTTGAAGAAAATTGCCAACTAATAACACCCATGGCTAAGTTTCTTAGTGCTGCGATCGGTGCGAAATGGTAACGGAGCGATTCATAAACGTTACAATATGCAATACAAATATCTAAATAGCTTGTCTAGCGACAAGCACTTGGAGATATTCCAATCCAATTTTTAAATGCCTTGCGACCAATTGCTGACGTTCAACATGACGATATAGCTTTATCGAACGGCGTTTGGTTGGCTGTAATGTCTGCTGCCGAAATTAATCATACTCCAGTTCAAATTTTCCAAGCACTTGTGCAGTGCCATTGATAATAACATCCACCTGATGCGTACCTGGATAGTGTTTTCGTGTTGTCATTTCCGCTAACGAAACAGTCTTGCTCAAGCGCACGGTTTCTCGCGGTTTTAGATTAACAATCTTCAATTTGAAAACCTTGGGACTACTACTACCGTTCGCCTTGATGAAGTGAATTCGGAAATCAACTAGCGCACGCTGTTGCCTAGAATCAGTGTTTGTAATATCAAAAGTAATTGTCGCTGTGCCACCAATCACTACGCGTTTTGGGATAATGCACAACCCGACCGACACTTTTGCGTTCCCCACGAATCCTATAACTGCAAGGGCGCCAGATTCTCCACGCTTCACTGCCGATCGTAGTGCATGATGTACTAGCCAGCGCCGTTCATCCGTAGCATCGATTAGCCACCGGCTTGCAGTTTCCACGAGTAGCGACGGATGATCTTTGCCGATATCATTCAAGTTGTTCGCTACGGAGCGTCTTACGTAGAGTTCCGGGTCGTCTTTTAACAGCTCCAGCAACGCCAGCACAGGGCGAGGGTCTTTCTGGAATTCGCGCAGGCGAGATGCCCATGGCAAACGTGGGCGAGTTCCTTCTGATACCAGGCGGCGTACATGAGGGCTCGGGTCTTTTGCCCAAGTTTTGAGGCGGTCCATAGTTGCTTCTGGATGCCGTTCCAAAAAGGGGCGAATGCTGAACTCAGAGGAAAACCGCTGCGTCAGCTCGTATTGTGCACGCATTGAACTCTCGAAGTGGTCCAGTCCGAAGTCTGCGACATAAAAAGTGTGGGGGAGGTATAGGAAGGAGGCCATCCCAAAATTTTCTGTCCCGTCCAGTTTCGTTCCGATTGAATCGATCAATATCGCAATTGCAGTTTCATAATCATCAGGTAGATGGCGGTGCAGCGCATGCGCAATTTTACGTCCGCGTGGCAACAGGTCGAGAGGCTCATATCCGTTAAGGACATCTCTGATAAAAGCGTCCTGGTCGAATGCGACAAATACTCGAGAAATCATCTCCGCTATTCTGACGGGAATCTCCGTACCAAATTGGTTTTTGAGTGGTTCAGCCATAGTGGTGTTCTGTTTACCTGCAGCCAGGGATACCTAGGACAGTCTTGAAATAGTGTTCGATGCTTATTTCGCGCACGGGAGTGAACTTCTCATCCATGCACTCGACATCATCAAACCTGTCGAATCGGAAGTTTCGATAATCCTTTCTTTTCTCACACCAGGCGAGAAGAGTCCAACGCCCGGCCCATCCGATGATGCCCAGCGGCCACAGGACTCGTTCAGTTTTTTGCTGCTGCTCGTCGATATAGGTAGCGCGCATCTTTCTGTGTTCTTCGCAGGCAAGACGTAATTTACGATGCACTTCTCTTAGCGCGTTATCACTATCGAGTATGGGTACGCGGTAAGGCTGGTGCTCTGCGCGCAGTTTCAGCGGCTCGGTAAGGATGGAGAGGATTTTCTGTTCGGACTGTAATGCCGCTTGTGCAAGGTCGGGATCAGTAAAGGCCTGCACCATTCGCATCCCCACCATCAGCGCGATTAACTCATCAGGTGAAAACATGAGAGGAGGAAGTTCAAAGCCATGACGTAACAGGTAACCGACGCCTGGCTCACCCTCGATTGGCAGGCCAGACTGCGTGAGCGCCTGTACATCCCTGTATACCGTACGAATGTTTACCTCCATGACCGCTGCTATAGCCTTGGCCGTGATTGCCGTACGTCTTGAACGTAACAATGTATAGAGGTGAAACAGGCGCTCCGCTTTACTCATAACAGAATGGCTAACTTATTAAGAAAAGTTCGCCATGTGACATTTTGGTCGAGTCAGGATTAATCATGGCCATACACTCGCAATCACCGAGTTCCGCCATGAACTTCTCTGCTGCTTGTTTAGCATTATCAGCAGATTCCCAGTGAACAATATCCAGCCAGCTATCATCATATAAATAAGATAATTCTCTTGTCATGAATCCAGGCTGTTTTTTCAGCCATTCATTAACTTTCCCATTTGCGGTCACGAAAGCGGTTGGGTCGCTTCCTGCCACGAGCTTGTAAGTAACAACTTCTACAGTTTTAACCATATACAACTTCTTTCTTCAGATCGTCTGTGCGACATGCACGGATTGGAGTGTAAGGAAGTTCTCTGTCAGATTATGTCAGTAGTATTCAATGTGAAAATTCGACAAACAAGTGACAACGTAGATTTTGTGTCCTTCTCAAATACGCCTTCAACCCAAGCATTCCCCGTTTATATAATACGGGGGAGACCATAAATACATTCATGAAGAAGATTAGCAGGCTAACTTAAAGTTATCAATGTAGCAGTCTTATATCTGGCATCGTAATTAAAAAAGTATTGTTTTGTGTATTATGTTTTCCCCACAGCCAAGGTGCGAACTAAGCATCCTGAATGACCGCTATTGTCATTGAATTTAAGTCCGAAAAAGGACGTTCACATGAGTGTAAGTTAAGCCGCCGGATAAATAGCCGGGCTGGCGGCAAGCAACCTTTGATCGGCGTTATGCGTGGAGAGCCATTTTCTGGAATCAATCGCCAATGAGGCACCGGTGAGTTTCGAGATGTCATGTGACTGTGCATAATGTTCAGGGTTGAGGCTTGGCGTAAATATGATCTTCATCAAACCGCCCATTGCCCGCAGTTTTGAGCCCGCACCTCTCTTAACTAACGGTGACTCACTGGCATAACGGCGGACGATCGTCTCGAAGTTTTCCGGCTGTTGTCCAGAAACTTCAAGTACCGCCTGTGTTGGCGCCCCCACCGCAAAGGCATTGCGCTTGTAATCCTCAAAATACGAGAGAACCTGAGCGGTAGTGAAATCGGGGAAATCTAATGCCCGTGCCACTTTCGTAAACATCCCGGTGGGTGCATCGAAATACTTTACCGGCCGGCCAAGCACCTTGGCAAAGGTGGCTGCAATATCTTGTGGCGACAGCAAAACTGGACCCGTCGGACGATAGGTCTTCCCGATATGATCGGCCGGATTAATCAACGCGCCGACAATTACTCGTGCAATGTCCTCGTTCGACGGTGGCGCATTCATACCTTCTCCAAGCGGCATTGGCATCATGCCAAATTGGGCAATCGGTTCCATTGCGGCCATATAGTTGTCGGCGAACCAACCGGGATTGACGGTTACCACATCAACATCAGGCATCCAGGAAAACATCTGTTCGGCCAACCATGTTTCGCGCGTATGGATTGATGGGTGCCTCGGATCGGCCAGCCACTGGCTCAGCGCCACTACTACTTCCAGTTTGCACTCTTGAGCTGCGGCTGCGAAGATCGTACTTGCATTCAACGTATTTCGGAGCAACGGTGCGCAGAAGTATGCCCTTTGCACATCCTTGAGTGCCAGCCGCACATCGTCAATGTCATGAAGATTGCCGACTTGAATCTCAGCGCCAAGTGTCTTTAACAAATCGCTTCGCGCATCCAGACGATGCACTAGTGCACGCACCTGGAAATTTTTCTCAAGCAGTTGTTTAGCTGTTTGCAATCCGGTTTTTCCGGTGGCACTCGTCACCAGTATTTTTGGTTTTTTCATTTGTTTTCCTTTAGTATGTGTTTATGCATCTGCAACCGGTACCCATCCACTCAACTACGCCAGCAAATTCCTATTTAGAAAGATATTTTCAAGCGAACGACTAATCATTGGTGCATCCCTTTCGTTTTACCGTTCATTACATGATTACCATCATATTAATTAGCAAAAAAATTTGGGTGCTCAAACACCCCATGACCGGTACATCTCCAGAAGCTGGTTACGTACCGAATCCAGCATCAAATCACTCAGTTTCGGGTCTTCGATTGCGCGCGCGATCAGAACTGCTCCAGCCATGCCCGAAATGATCATCATTGCCTGCTTCAACTTGTCCTTGGCGTCACGCGCGGGCATGTAATTCGCAATTCTGGACATATTCTGTTTTAACGAATCAGTAAAAGCCCCTTTCACGAACTCTGACTGACGTGCGATGTCTGCGGCTAGCGCGGGTAATATACATCCAGAACCAAAGTTATCACGGTGCTTGTGACTTAAATAGTAGTTCAGCATTGCTTCAACCTCTTTGCCTTTGGCTGCGGATTCCGCAGCTTCAATCAGCCGCCCAAAATTCTCTGCTGCCGCGCATGTTGCCGCCTCCATTACCAGTGCATCACGATTCTTAAAGTGCGCGTAGAAGCCCCCGTGGGTTAGACCTACCTGTGACATCAGGTCTGCGATACCGATTCCCTGCAGCCCCTTGCTTCTGAATTCTCTGGCGGCAGCATCCACAATTTGTTTATGCGTTTCTGTCTTCTGCTCGGATGTATATCTCATTGTAGTCATTGAAAATTGTTTATATGACCATCATCATATAAACAATTTGTATTTTGTCAACAAGTAATTATATTTTACGAGGTTTTACTGAATGGGAGGACTATCGCGAATGACGAGCTTTGACGGCTAAGTTGATGGACAGGTTATGCCTCACGTTGGTAGCATCCACGGAACCTGCGAACTGCAGGTTGTTCGCCGTCCAAGTAATCTTCGGAGTATCTCTCGACAAAACCTTGCGATTTCAATATATCGATTTCTCGTTGTACAAGTGGCCAAGGCATCGAGCCTACTGCTTCTGATTCTTCCCTCAGTCGGGCTATGAGCATAAGATAGCCACCGAGCGAGACAAATTCAGCAATTTTTTTCAGAGCTTTAGCACGTAACTCAGGTGTAAGCACCTGGAGTGTGTACGATTCAAGCACCAAATCGAAAGCTCCCGACCAATTATCCGGAGCTTGAAATAGATCACGTGTCACATACGTAACATTAGAATTGGGAAATCGGTTTTCACATTCGGAAATGGCGGTAGGAGAAATGTCGAAAGCCGTCACTTCAAAACCATGACCGGAAAGCCATTCAGCATCGTCACCCAAGCCACATCCAACTTTCAAAGCCAATTGTCCGAAGGAGAGATGTCCATCTATCTTTTGAAAAAGCTCAATCATGTTGGGATTAGGCGTATGGTCGGCCCAGGGAACCGGAATTCCTTCTGAGCGAGCTTTGGCATACAACTGTTCGAACCAGTCAAGAGGATGTCCGGCGGCGATTGCTGCTTGGGCTAACTGCCGCGCTGTAGCGCGATGATTATCCATGAGAGTACTTTCTATGAGGCATGATGTATGGCATAAGAGGCTCCACTAGATGTCCCACTAGAGCAACGTCCCACTTGAGTGCCATGTTATGTGAGTTCATAAGTTGTGGGCCTCTGTCCAGAGCCGTTCTTTGCCCACCAGCCTATACCAAACCTCGAATTTAGAGCGATACTGCTCAAAAGGTTCGGATAGCTTTTGACGGGGATCTTCGCTGAGAGAGTATGCCATACCCTCCATGAACCATTGGGGTTCACGCCATGCTTTTATCATGCCAAGTTTTTCATTCTGAAGGTGGTGAATTATTTCATGGCGCACATAGTATGGTTTCCATGCGCGAGGGCTGATAACAATGCCAAAGATACCGATATTAGCCCCCGCTTGTTTTCTAAACCCGAAGGATTGAAAGCAGGCATCAGTGCTGCAGAAAATGACACGCGGTTTGTTCTTGATTGAACCGACCGAGGAGTCAACAAAATGCAAAGCCTCGTCGTACAGCTTGGCTGCTTCCTCGAAGCGGGACACGTCATCTGTACACAGGGCGTCCATGCTGCAGGATAGCCCCGCCAGTTCAGGTGCAACAACTCGAACGGGTTTAATGAATGCCCAAGCCGCGACGGGGATGCAAAGCATGCCAATGAACAATAGACGTTTCAACATATGAACCTCTCAAGTTGCATAACATAAAGTTAAGGGTGCACGTTTTTTCGGCGTCCCTCTTGAACGCAGAGTCAGGATCAACGCTAACCCAAAGGCTATTAGAGAAATAGCGGTAAACACCACCGAAACAATAAATCTATTATGAAGTACAAATATTCAAAAGTTACTAAATAAACTCTTTCAGTAAAGTCTTCACAAAGTCCGTACGCTGGCTAATGGCCTCCAATCCCACTGATACTCTCAGTTTGTCCGGCCCGTTCATGCGGCATCTTCTGTCACGTTGCAGCAGGTTGATGAGTTTTAACGGGTCGATATCGGCTTTGGGGTTGAATTGCAGTTGAATTGCGTCAGCGCTGGCGTCAATTTTGATGATGCCGATAGCTTTGGCTGCGATACGCAGGCGGTGGCATGCCATCAGCGCTTCACCTTGTTCCGGCAGCAGGCCAAATCGGTCTATCAGTTCCTCTTGCAAGCTATCCAGTTCGTCATCATCGTTACAGTTAGCCAAACGTTTGTAAATCACTAAACGCTCATGCACATCAGGACAGTAGCTGTTGGTGAGCAGGGCGGGTGTGTGCAGGTTAATTTCGGTTGTGACGCCTAATGGAGCATTCAGATCAGGTTCTTTGCCGGCTTTAAGCTGTTTTACCGCATGGTTCAACATGTCGGCATACAAATGAAAGCCAATTTCCTGCATCTCACCACTTTGGCTGTCGCCAAGCAGCTCGCCAGCGCCGCGGATTTCCAGGTCATGCATGGCAAGATGAAAGCCTGCGCCCAGATCTTCCATGAGTTGAATCGCATCCAGACGTTTTTGCGCCTGTGGTGTGATCTTGCGGTCTGGATCGGTGAGCAGATAGGCATAGGCCTGGTGGTGCGAGCGCCCCACGCGGCCGCGTAGCTGGTGCATCTGCGCCAGGCCAAACATATCAGCCTTATTCATGATGATGGTATTGGCGGTGGGCACATCAATACCGGTTTCGATAATCGTGGTGCAAAGCAGTAAATTGTAGCGCTGGTGATAGAAGTCACGCATCACCTGTTCCAGTTCGCGTTCACGCAATTGGCCGTGTGCAACCGCAATGCGGGCATCGGGCAAAATACGTTCCAGTTTTTCGCGCATGGAGTGGATGGTGTCTACTTCGTTATGCAGGAAATACACTTGGCCGCCGCGCTTGAATTCGCGCATGGCGGCCTCGCGGATAATGCCTTCGGAGTATTCGGTATGAAAGGTCTTGATACTCAGGCGCTTTTGCGGCGGTGTGGTAATCACACTAAACTCGCGCAAGCCTTCCATCGCCATGCTCAGTGTGCGCGGGATTGGCGTAGCAGTAAGGGTAAGGACATCGACTTCTGCGCGCAAGGCTTTGAGCTGTTCTTTCTGACGCACGCCGAAGCGGTGCTCTTCATCCAGAATGACCAGCCCCAGGTTTTTGAATTTCACGTCTTTCTGGATCAGCCGGTGCGTGCCGATAATGATGTCGATTTCGCCAGCTTCCAAACCGCGCAATGCTTCCGCCTGCTCTTTGGCAGTTCTAAAGCGTGAAATTTCCGCGACCTTAATCGGCCATTCGGCAAAGCGGTCACTGAAGTTATTGAAATGCTGCTCGGCCAGCAGGGTGGTAGGTACTAATACTGCCACTTGCCTGCCGCCCATTACCGCAACGAATGCAGCACGCAATGCGACTTCTGTCTTGCCAAAGCCGACATCGCCACATACCAGCCTATCCATCGGGCGGCCTGACTGCATGTCCTTGATAACGTTTTCAATGGCTTCAAGCTGGTCCGGGGTTTCTTCAAACGGAAAGCCTTCGCAAAACGCCTCGTAGTCGTGCAAACTCAGGGTAAAGGCGTGGCCGCGGCGGGCGGCACGCTGGGCATACAGATTAAGCAGTTCAGCCGCTGTATCGCGAATCTGTTTAAGTGCTTTTTTCTTGGCTTTTTCCCAATTACCGCTACCTAAACGGTGCAGTGGCGCACTTTCTGGAGGCCCGCCTGAATAACGTGAGATCAGGAATAACTGTGAGACCGGTACATAGAGCTTGTCATCGCCGTAATACTCCAGTAATAAGAATTCCGTTTCACCTTCACCAAAGTCCAGGTTAACCAAGCCTTTGTAACGGCCCACACCATGCTGTTCGTGTACTACAGGGTCATTGATCCGCAGCTCGGATAAATCTTTGAGCATACCTTCGGTACTGCGTGCTTTTTCTTTTTCACGTCGGCGCTGTTGGCGCACGGTTGCCGCGTAAAGCTCAGCCTCGGTGATTACTGCAAATTCAAAATCGTGGCCTGATGTAGCAACAAAGCCGCTATGCAAGGTACTGACACCCAACATTACTTTTGCCTTGCTGGTTTTAAAATCATGCCAGGTTTCGCAAACTGTGACGTCCAGCCCATGTTCGGCAAACAGTTGCGCCATTGTTTCGCGGCGCCCCAAGCTTTCTGCAACAATTAAAATGTGACCTTTAAACTGGCTGATATAGTCTGCAAGTTTAAATAACGGATGCTCTGCACGCCGCTCAATATCGAGCGCAGGCAAGCCGCTGGCTGCTTTGTTGATAGTCAGTGATATCCGCGCAAACGGCTGTGTGGCGCCAAAGAAATCTTCTGTTTTAATCAGTAGCGTTTCAGGCGTGAGCAAAGGCCGTTCTGCGTCATGCGCCAAGGTACGGTAGCGTGATTGCGCTTCACGCCAAAATTGTTGTGCACTCAGGTCCAAATCGCCATGCAGACAAAGCAGGCTGTTGGTAGGGAGGTAATCTGTCAGGTTGGCGGTTTGTTCAAAAAAGAGCGGCAAATACCATTCAATACCACCAGAAGCCACGCCTTTGCTCACATCTTTGTAGATTTTTGCGCGTTGCGGGTCACCTTCAAAAGTTTCACGAAATTGGCTGCGGAACGTGGCTATGCCTGATTCATCCAGCGGGAATTCACGTGCCGGCAATAGCCTGATTTCAGGCACCGGGTAAAGGCTGCGCTGCGTATCTACGTCAAATGTGCGGATAGTTTCGATTTCATCATCAAACAGATCCAGGCGATAAGGCAATGTGGACCCCATGGGGAACAAATCCACCAGACCGCCGCGTACACTGAATTCACCGTGGCTGATCACTTGGCTGACATGATGATAACCCGCCTCTGCGCACTGCTTGCGCAGGGCTTCAAGATCCAGTTTTTGCCCTTTTTTAAGCATGAAAGTATTCGCGCTCAAATAGGCTTTGGGGCTTAATCGGATCAGCGCTGTTGCCAGCGGCACGATAATCACGTCGCAGGCATTTTGCGTAATGAGGTACAGCGTCGTCAGGCGTTCTGAAATCAGGTCCGGGTGTGGCGAAAACTGGTCATACGGCAGTGTTTCCCAGTCGGGCAATAAGTGCACGCTTAAACTTGGTGCAAAGTAGGGGATTTCTTCCAGCAGACGCTGTGCGTCAAAAGCATTCGCTGTTACGACGACTAAAGGCCCACCGTGTTTTTTTTCTTTTAGGGCTATTGCCAGGTTTGCGAGCGCTAGGCTGTCTTCACCACTGGTGTTGATTGCAAAGCGTGTTGCTTGACCTAATTTGGGGATTGGCAGGGTGGTCTGCGTCATAACGATAGTTGGAACTGGTGAAAACAAGAGATTATAACGTTTGTGGGCAGGTCCTAAAAACAATCGATCGTATATCTACACAAATAATCTCTGATGAAATTATTTAAAGCCATTTCAAAAAATGATACACCCTAAATTAGTAGCCATTTCCATGGCTCGGAATTAGGGCGTATAGCTTTGGGAAACACGGAATAAGTGCCTGCGCGAGCAAATTGCTACGTTGCGCGGTACTCGCAACCTCGCTGTATACCGCATACTATCTTGGTTTCTGCGCTCGGTGCGCCTTGCACTTTATCTCGCTCGGCGACTTATTCCGTGTATCCTTTGATTAAATTACACTGGATTTAGAGCTAGGATGTTTTTTTTATTTCCATTTCCGCTGCAATCCAGTAGTCAACAGGGTTGCCGGCGAATCCATCTCTCTCTGCGATAAAATAGGCAGCCACTTCGACCATTTTGTACTGTTGCTGCAGGTCTGAGGTACTGGTTTTAGCCTTTTTTGCGGCGGGTTTTTCCTTAGTCTTTGCAGCAGGTGGTTTTTTTGTTGCGCCTGCTGTTTTTGCCGGACTGGCTTTTGGTTTGGCAGCCGTTTTGGATGTAGCTTTCTTTTTTGGACTTGCAGTTGTTTCAGCCATCATTATTCCTTTCAAAGTTTAAGATGCAATACTGTTTCAATCTACTTATCGAATACAACTACTTTTATGATGACCCCGTGCCGCCTACCGTGAGTCCATCGATCCTGAGCGTCGGTTGACCAACACCCACAGGTACGCTTTGCCCTTCCTTGCCACAGGTACCTACACCGCTATCAAGCGACATATCGTTGCCTATCATCGACACTCGTTTTAACACTTCCGGGCCGTTACCGATCAGTGTTGCGCCTTTGACCGGATATGTGATCTTACCATCTTCAATCATGTAGGCTTCAGCGGCACTGAATACAAATTTACCGCTGGTAATATCTACCTGGCCACCACCAAAATTGGCTGCGTATAACCCTTTTTTCACGGATTTAATAATTTCTTCCGGCGGCATGGTGCCGTTGAGCATATAGGTGTTAGTCATACGCGGCATGGGAATATGTGCGTAACTTTCACGACGCGCATTACCGGTAACTGTCATGTTCATGAGGCGTGCATTGAGGGTATCCTGAATATAGCCGCGCAGAATGCCATTTTCAATGAGTACGGTCCTGTTGGCTGGATTGCCTTCATCATCGATGCTGAGTGAGCCGCGGCGGTCTGCAATCGTGCCGTCATCTACTATGGTAATGCCTTTTGCCGCCACTTGCTGGCCAATCATGTTGCTGAAGGCGGAACTGCCTTTGCGGTTGAAGTCACCCTCTAAACCATGCCCGATTGCTTCGTGTAGTAAAATGCCAGGCCAGCCTGCACCGAGCACTACAGTCATGCTGCCTGCCGGAGCAGGGCGGGCATCCAGATTAACGATTGCCTGATGTACGGCTTTCTGTGCGTAATCGTGCAGCACTTCATCCGTAAAGTAACTGTAATCAAAACGACCGCCGCCGCCGGCTGAACCCTGTTCACGACGGCCATTGCTTTCTGCAATCACGTTGATGCCGACGCGTACCAGTGGGCGAACATCAGCCGCCATCACGCCGTCGTGGCGTGCGACCATTACTATTTCATATTCGCCTGCGATTGAAGCCGTGACCTGTGTGATGCGCGGATCCAGTTTTCTGGCAATGGATTCCAGATGTTCCAGCAGTTTGACTTTAGCTTCAGCAGAAAGTGACGCGATTGGATCATGCGGCAAGTAAAGCTGCGTGGCCTGCCGCGTGATAATGGATTTTGCGGTTTGCTCATTGCCCAGGCTGGCGATGGATTTAGTCGCTTTTGCGGCCTGCTGCAATGCTTCGATACTAATGTCGTCCGAGTAGGCAAATGCGGTTTTTTCGCCGCTTACTGCGCGCACGCCAACGCCCTGGTCAATCGAGAAATTGCCGGATTTGACCTGGCCTTCTTCAAGCCCCCAGCTTTCACTGCGGCTGTATTGAAAGTACAAGTCGGCATAGTCAATTTTATGCGACATCATGTCGCCTAGTACATTCTGCAATTTTGCGATGTCTAAACTAGCCGGTGCGAGTAATGCCTGCGTTGCTTCATCAAAGTGAGAACCTTTGAGAAGACTTGAACTGCTTGGTATTTCTTGAGTTTTCATGATGGAAATTTCAATTGGGTGAGATGAAGTCGCATCATGGATTGACCACTTTAATCGTGCGATGTTGCAGTGCAGGCAAACTTTTTCTGAGGCTTTCCTGATATTTAGGGTTCATCGTTGCCATGACGACGCCGGAGCCGCGTGGCAGCCGATCAAGCACTACGCCCCATGGATCCACAATCATGCTATTGCCATGCGTTTCACGACCGGAAATATGATAACCGCCCTGCGCAGGTGCAATGACATAACTCAGGTTTTCAATGGCGCGTGCGCGCACCAGCGTTTCCCAGTGGGCCTTGCCAGTGGTATCAGTAAATGCGGCCGGTACGACGATAATATTGACTTCGCCCATCGCACGGTAGAGTTCGGGAAAGCGCAGGTCGTAACAAATAGATAAACCGATTTTACCGAATGGCGTATCAATGACTTTAATTGTATTGCCCGGGTCAATGGTTTTTTCTTCGTGGTAGTGCTCATTACCCAAGTCTAAACCAAACAAATGGATTTTGTCGTAGCGCGCTACCTGACGGCCTTTGTCGTCATATACCAGACAGCTATTACGTACTTTGTCCGGGGAACGGCTCGCCAGCGGCACAGAGCCGCCTATCAGCCAGATTTTATGTTTTTTTGCAGTTTTGCTTAAAAAATCCTGAATTTGACCAGTACCTTCTTCTTCACGCACGGCGACTTTGTCGGTTTCTTTTAAACCCATAATGGCAAAATACTCTGGTAAAACTACCAGTTTGGCGCCCTGATTGACCGCTATTTCGATCAATCTCTCCGCTTCGCTTAAGTTTGCGCTTACATAAGGGCCTGATGCCATTTGAATGGCAGCCATTTTGATAATGTCTTGATTGACGTTTTCCTTGCTCAGTTTAGCTTTAGTCGTTTTTACGCGGGAGGTAATAGCCATGTGTCGTCCAAGTCGTTTTTAAATAAGCTAATTTTTTAATTAAGTGGTGAAGAATTATTGCTATTTTGCTGTTTGTTTTCGCCAGATTTTATTTCTTGCGGATTATCCCATGTGCCAATAATTTCATATTCCGTGGAAGCGATCTTATTGAGGGGGTCTTTTAGTATTTTTTGCGCTAAAAATGCCACAGCGCCCACCAGTGGGCCGCCGGCCAAAGCTGCAAGTGAAACGCTATCACTGATACGTGGCATCACCTTGACAAAAAGATGTTGTGTTTCTTTCTGCAAATTGGTTTCACCTTTTATTCGCACGTCGGCAGCAGGGCCAGACATTTCAAAGTTATCACTTCGCATCACACCCTGATTGATTTTAACCGTTGCGTTAATTTTGTCAAAAGCGAAGCCGTTACTAAACAAGTCTCTGAAGTCCAAGGTCAGGCGGCGCGGTAAACTCTGCAAACTCAGCAGGCCCAGTAATCGGCCAACGCCAGGCTGCACCTGAAGAATCTGGCCTTTATGCACTTCAAATTCCAGTTCGCCATTGAGACGCGTAGTATCAAATTGGTGTGGGCTTCCCGGCCAGTGTAACCTGCCCGTTAATTCGCCTGCACCGTCCTTAATCGTGTCCGGGTATCCTAATCTTTTGAGTGTC
This sequence comes from Methylotenera sp., assembly GCA_049302535.1. Taxonomy (GTDB): domain Bacteria; phylum Pseudomonadota; class Gammaproteobacteria; order Burkholderiales; family Methylophilaceae; genus Methylotenera. The sequence continues at coordinate 18,234 of JBAQME010000183.1, read as the reverse complement.
TTGCCCAGGTCTTTAATATCCCACGTTACGTTAAGAAAAGTATTCGGGCTTCTTATCCAGTTATTCCACTGGCCTTCAGCACTCATGATGCCTTCTGGTGTACTGAGTTTAAGTTTTTGAATATTCCAGTTATCGTTTTGTGGATAGGCAATCAGTTCCAGGCTGCCAAAATTTTTCTTATTAAACTCAAAATTATCCGCAACGATATCAAGTGCCGGGTAGTCTTGTTCCAGTTTTATAAACTGTTTCGCATTGGTGCTGCCGGCTTCAGCATTATCATCTTTAATCGCTGACAGCCTGTCGGGCGCAGCATCGGGGATGGTTAAATTACTCAACCGCGCAATTAACTTGCCGTTGTCCTGGCTGATCCAATGCAAATCACCGGTAATCTCACGGCTTTGTATATTCGCTTGCAAACCTTCTTTATTCGCAATATTGGATATTTTGAGCTGGTTTATGCGCCGGTCAAAAATATCCAGCGCATTGATTTTAAGCGCTGTTTTCTGTATCGACAATTGCGTTTGTTGTTTGGTGTTCTCAGCAAGGTTTTTCATCACATAGCGCCATGCATCGGCATCCAGGTAATCCAGGTTTCCTGTGACAGAAATACCTTTGAGCTTGCCAGTGTCACGTCCTGTCATTGTCTCGCTGACTAAAGCACCAGAATCCGTGGTACCGAAATTAACAGCTGCATGCTGGAATTGTGGCTTGCCGTTTTCAATTGAGCGTGTGACCTTTGCGCCAATTTTGTTGCCAAGATTAATGTAGATGTTGTCGGAGTTGGCATCTTGTTTTTTATCGATACGCAGACTTAGCAGTTGATTAGCGCTCTTATCAAGTGGTGCTGGAAAGCGCGACGTAATCCCAACCAGATCAGAACGTATGCCGATATTCACCTGCGGTTTTTGAATCAGAATATCGCCAACCCAATCAGTATTGCCGCTGATATAACTAGCGCCTTTAGCAAAATTCTGCTCTTTGAACAGCTGTTTGAGGCTGTCATCGCTCAGCCTTCCCCTGGCCGCGATATGAATGGATTTGTCTTTGCCAGAGCTAAGATTAAAAGTCAGTGGTGAGCCAAAGGCGCTGGCTTTGATATTTTTAGCGGTGAGGCTGCTTTCGGTAAATTCCAGGTTTCCGTTAATTTGGCTCAGTGCTGGTATGTCTCCATTTTCCATCTTGCCATTAGTGATTTGATATAGACCTTTATATTTGGAAGCTTCCAAATTCTGCAAAGGGATTTTTAAGCCTAAATTCAGTTTTCCTGTGCCGCTGGTTTTCAGGTCTTCAGTAAACCCTTGGGTAATTTCCAGCACGGGGCTTTTATTTACAAAATTAATGCCTTCACTGACGGGGCCGGTCAATTCGGATTCCACGTTGAGTATGGGAGAGTCGGCATCAAGTTGCGCAATGGTGGTTTTGCTTTTGATGATTTGGTTGCCAAGTATGCGGCCAGCGTTGGCATTAAGTTCCATGCGCTTACCTTCAAACAGCAGGCTTAAACCAAGGTTGTTAATCACAGGCCAACCGGTACCATACTCCAAAAGTACATCACTCACTTTTGCCGTAACTCTAAACAGTCCCTGTTTCGGATCCAGATTGTTTTTACTATCTACAAATGGAAAGTCGGCCAAGCGCCCTCTAACTTTCAGATTAATATCCTCGGCACGGCCAGCTAATATAGAAGTATCCAGCCAGTGCAAGGTCGCTTCACCCAGCATAATGGGGTAATAGAATGAGGCGTACTTGGCATCACCGTTGTCAAATTTGCCCGTTAGATCAAGATAGCCACCTTTGTTGCCATCCATGATGTAATTGGCATCCACTGCACCGGATAGATGAGGACTACTAATATTCAGGTCATTTACATCAATTTCTGTTACTTTGTTTTTGATATTCCAGGAGATTTTTCCATTAAGTTTGTCTGCCGGGATAGGCTGGCGCAGTATGCCTTTAAGGTCTAGTTTGCTATTGAGTGAATCAAGTAATAATTGACCGTTTTTTTGGGTGGCTTTTAATTCGCCGGTTAAATTATTAAAACCAGGGATTTTGTCTTGCGCCCGAATGCTTAAATTATTAAATTTTGAATTAATGAGATAAGAAGTGGTGACTGCATTTTGCGCTTCCCACTGTACGGACAGGTTTTCAAGTAATCCTTGTGGAGATGCCGTGGCAATTTTTTGCTGTAATGCCTCCGGTAATGCCAGTAGTGGTACGTAATCTTGCACGTTGGCCAAGTTAAGGCTTGCAAGTTCCAGGTTAAACGTCTGTTGACCTTCATTGGTTTGCGAATAGTCAGCTTTTACATCGTTTAGGTTGAGGCCGTTATTTGTGCTTACCGTAAGGTGATCAACGCTGATTGCATGGCCAAAGTTCTTTGGGGCAGTGCCGATAAGATGGAATTTGTTCAAGTTTTTCCAATTGAGATCGCCAGCAAGTTTGCTCAAGATGATTGGGGTTGCGTTAGGTTTGAGTTGCAACTGCAGGTTTTCAATGGCGACATTGCTGGTGACGGATTGCACCTGATGGTTTGCAAATTTAACGGTAACATTGGTACTGCCCACGCCAGACTGCACGTCAATTGGATAATCAAACCATGCTTTATATGCAGCCAGATTGGCATTTTTTAATTGTAACGTTACATTGCCATGCCATTTTTCAGTTTTACTTACATCGTTACCATAAAAACTGCCATTAAGCAGAACCGGATTCCTGGTGCCGGTAGAGGGTGTGGCACTTAGTATAACTCTATGATTTTTAACCAGGCTTCTCCATGGCGGGCTAAAAATTGCCAAATCCAAATTATCCAAACTTAGTGTTGGTGCCTTACGTTTTTCATCCAGCCAGATAATTTTGGCTTGATTGATTTCCACTCTATTTTGCCTTAATAGCCAGTTGGGTAATTCAGGTCTGGTTTCGCCGCTCATGCTGATGCCGGCAATAAAAATTTCACCACTGGCAATGCGCCGAATAGTGAGTTCCGGTGCATGAATGATGAGTTCAGCCAGATGTGGTTCCAGTAAGGGGAGGCTAAGCCAGGATACTAAAACTTCAGTGTTTTTAAGCTGTAAGGCAGGGCGGTTTTGTGCATCAAAAATATCAATATTGCTTATTGATAAATGCGGATTGATGCCTTGCCAGTCAGCCTTGATATCACCGATAACTACTTTTTGCTGGGCAGCCTGGCTTGCGTAGGTTGCAATGTCATTTTTGTACTGACCAATGTTTGGCATGACCCAAAATTGAACAAGCAGCGCGGCGATGAGCACAACGGTAACAATTGCTGCGGTTAGCCAGAGCAGTGAACGATAAACCCAGAGCAGAGATTTTTTAACCATTATTTTGTGGGTTTTATTTTAAATGTGTAATTAAATTATATTTTACTGCAATATCAATCAAAACGAATGTTTTGTAGGGCGTGACACGAGTAAAAACTATGTTAATTTAAGTAAATCTTATAGAAGCAAATTTCCAGTAGAACCAAATTCCCGATGTAAAAATGAAAGTTTTGTAAAACTCTTTCATGAATCATTTAGAATAGCGATTTGGCGTATGAATAATGAGCTTTAGCTCATATATTCTACGGACAAGCCAAGTACTGGCTTAATATAAATTCGGTTGACCGGGATTTCTTGCGAAGTCCATCATTATTCAGAATGTCATCACTTGATTCAATTTAAACAACTTACATTAACCCGTGGTTTAAAAGTCCTCATTCAAGACGCATCCATGCAGTTACATCCGGGCCACAAAGTGGGTTTGACCGGTGCTAATGGTGCGGGTAAATCATCCATCTTTGCCATGTTGCGTGGTGAAATTCATCCTGAAAAAGGCGACCTGGAAATGCCTGCAGGCTGGGTAGTGGCGCATGTGGCACAGGAAACGCCGGCGTTAGCCATGCCAGCGATAGAGTTCGTGCTGGATGGCGATGCCGAGCTGCGGGAGATTGAAGCTGGCTTGGCAGCGGCAGAAGCTAATCATCAAGGCGAGCTGATTGCAGAACTGCATCAGCGTTTAACCGATATTGATGGTTACAGCGCTAGAGCTCGGGCAGCGGAATTGTTGAATGGCTTGGGTTTTAGCCAGGCAGCGTTACAGCAGCCGGTTTCTACATTCTCCGGCGGCTGGCGTGTGCGCCTGAATCTGGCGCGCGCCCTGATGTGCCGTTCAGATTTACTGCTGCTGGATGAACCGACCAATCACCTGGACCTGGATGCGGTAATCTGGCTGGAAGGCTGGCTGCAAAGCTACCGCGGTACATTGCTGCTGATCTCCCACGATAGGGATTTTCTGGACGCAATCGTGAATCATATTGCGCATATTGAGCAGCAGACACTTACCTTGTATCGCGGCGGTTATTCTGATTTTGAGCGGCAGCGTGCCGAAAAACTGGCCCTGCAACAAGCCATGTTTGAAAAGCAGCAACGTAAAGTGGCGCACCTGCAAAGTTATATTGACCGCTTCCGTGTGCAGGCAACCAAAGCACGCCAGGCGCAGAGCCGTATTAAGGCGCTTGAGCGGATGGAGATGATTTCTGCTGCGCATGTGGATTCACAGTTCAACTTTGAATTCAGGGCACCTATTGCCACACCTGACCCACTGCTGGTACTGGATGGCATGAGCGTGGGTTACCACCATGTACCTTTAATCAGTAATATCGAACTCGCGGTCAGGCCGGGTGAGCGTATCGGCTTGCTGGGTAAAAATGGCGCCGGTAAAACTACGCTGATCAAGCTGTTGGCACATGAGCTGGAACCGCTCTCAGGCAAACGTGTAGAAGGCAAGGACTTGAACATCGGCTATTTTGCGCAGCATCAGCTGGAGCAATTACGTCCTGATGAATCGCCATTGCAGCACATGATGAAGCTCGACCCGTTGACGCGTGAGCAGGAACATTTAAATTACCTGGGCGGTTTTGATTTTAAAGGTGACATGGCTAGGTCGCCCTGCGCAAACTTCTCAGGCGGGGAAAAATCACGGCTGGCGCTGGCATTATTGATCTGGACGCGTCCAAATTTATTGTTGCTGGATGAACCCACCAATCATCTGGATTTGGAAATGCGCCACGCCTTAACGCTAGCCTTGCAAGATTTTGCAGGTGGCGTGATACTGGTATCTCATGATAGAGCTTTGCTGCGCGCTACGTGCGATCAATTTATTTTAGTGGCTGACGGCAAAGCGCAAGCTTTTGACGGTGATTTAGAAGATTACAGCCGATGGCTAAATGAACAACGCCTGAAAGAAAAACAGGCAGCACAGTCACTTGCCACCGATAAGCCCAACAGGAATGACAGGGCGTTGAATAAGGCGGAGCGCCAGGCGAGGATTGCCGAACGTCGCCCATTGCTAAAAGAACTGGAGCAGATTGAGCGTAATTTGGCGCAAATGCAGTCTGACAAAAAAGTTTGCGATGAGCGCTTAAGCGATGGTGAACTTTATACTGCACCGGATAAAACCGAATTGCAGCAGTTATTAAAGAAACAGGCTGAATTAGCCGGTAAGCTGGAGACTGCTGAAGAGCGCTGGCTAGAACTGCATGAACAGTTGGAAGTGATGCCGGCAATAGATTAAAATTTAGATTAATAGGACTCAACATGGAAATTCAATACTCACAACGTTTAAAACTAATGCATGCCTTAAGCTTGGCTGCGTCATTGCGTGATGATGAAACCCCTAATACCAATCTGGATGAATACGACGCACTCAATGCGGCTGATTATTTAAGCTGTTATGTGACTTTCAAGGCGATTCAGGCGGCAGGGCGCTCCCCACTGGCTGAACGCACTGAGAACTTTGATATGTTAAGCGTGTATCAGGCATATGCACTCCTGACTTACGCATTTTTTACATCACCTTTGGTAAAAGAAGATATTGACCCAGAGTTTCAAACCGCGCAAATTACCATTGCCAAGACTTTATTCGCAGGTTTGCCGGATGCTGAGTTGATAGAAATTATTGAATCAGGTTTTAACAAATTTCAATTAATTGCCGAAGCTGAGGCCGAACACTGGGCAGCGTTCAGGGAGAATCTGGATAAACTGGTGATTGCATTTGTGATTGCCGGTACTGATGATGATAGTCCACATGACGTTGCAGAATTGCTGCCGATTTTTGGGCAATTATTAAGCCAGCTATGTGAAGCGTTTGAGAACGTGTAAGTAAGGCTACGTTAGTTTCCGTTTGTTTTCATAGGCTCTTGCAATGGATTGCCTCAATGAGGCTTTTCTGCGGTGATTTAGCGCTACCGTTCATATGATCATCCTGCATTTGTTGCAGTGACTTGTCCATTGCATCTGCCGTAATAGACAGAGTACCTAACCTTAAATGGTATTTAATACTCCCCCCCAGCTTCTATCGCACCTCCGCAACCATCGCAACCTGTACCCGCGTCGATAATCATTTCGCCGTAGCCCTCAAGTGGCAGACTGGCATTGGAAAAATTACGCTTCCATCAGTGGAGTTAAACAGCCGATTCGATTGCAGGCATCGCCATACGCGCTTTGGTTAACGTCATTTCTGCCCCTATCGCGCATGAATAAGCGGCTTAAGCCGCTATATTCTGCGGTGAAGACCTTTACGGTTCGAGGGAATGACTGTTACCGGGCATTTTTGTTAATCATTGGACGTTTTAATATTTCGTGCAAAAGTCTTTAAGTATAATTGAGGCAATTCTGTTATCGCTTAATTACGACCCTGTAAGAAATTTATGATAAAAAAAATTGGAATCGTCTTTTTGGTTCTGCTGGCCATAATCGCCGGTGCTTTATTTTGGTTGCGCAGCAACCTGGATGGATTGGTACGGAGTGCCATGGTCAAGTACGGCAGTGAAATGACGCAAGCTAAGGTAAGTGTCGGTAATGCCAAGATTAATGCGGTTGATGGTGAAGGTGTCATCAGTAATTTTATTATCGGTAATACCAATGGGTTTAAAACGCCTTATGCGTTCAAGGTCCAGGAGTTTTCAGTCGTCATTGATCCTGCCAGTTTGACCAGTGACGTCATATTAATAAAAAAAATTACCATTATCGCGCCCGATATCATCTATGAGAAGGGTAAAGTAGTTACCAATTTTGACGCGATCCAAAAAAATATTGCAGATTATCTGGGGCCATCCGATGATACCGCTTCTGGTGGCAAGAAGCTGATTGTTGATAAGTTGGTAATTCGTAAAGCGAGGGCGCAGGCTGCCGCTGCATTCATGGAGGGTGAAATGGTTGCTTTTGATCTTCCGGATTTGACTATGCGCAATCTAGGTAAAGCCAAGGGGGGCATCACCCCGGGTGAACTTGGCCAGGCAGTCGCCAGCGCCCTGAAAAAACAGCTTATCGGGGCTATCAGTTTTGATAAACTTGGTAATGCAGCCAAGGCTGCGGCAGGGACGGCCGGGGGTGCCGTAGATAAGATTAAAAACCTGTTTTAACAAGATTCATTGCTATTTCAGTGGGCGTGCGCGCTAACAAGGGTACCCTCAACTATTTTGTTCTCCAGGGTTTGGTGAATCTGCTCCATTAAAAAACTTGCAGATTCGCGCCCTAATTTGGATTCGCGCATCGCCATGTGCCAGCTTGAAATGCACTGTCTTAAATCACCTTCGTTATCACATACCTCAATCCGGGCCTTGGTGCTGCGCCCCATAATGCCCAAATAATCATCGCATGCCTCAATTAATATGGTTTTAATGGCCGCTAATTTTGTCGGGCAAATTGGTTCCGGAGCTGCTGCGGCATTTTGCGTATCAAAAAAGGTGTGTGTTGTTGGAGATGCGTTTTTAATGGCTTGCTGATCGGCAGGGAGTTGAATGTAGCCTTCGGATTCCAGTTTTCTGATGGTGTCTATCAACAATTCTTTTTTAAAAAACTTTTCCAGGTCGTCCAGGTTGCGTACACCGTTTACCAATAGTAATACCTGGCGCTCGCGTACGCCTAACGTGCGTTTGTCGGTGGTGAATTCACTAAAACCAAGCGCAGACTTTTCATACACCATGATGTCCCCCTCATGTGAACATTTGCATGGTGTATGTTATTAAATGAATATGAACTTAAAATGACACTTTTATGGCGCGCTTGTGAAGGTGTGATGAATTATTTATTCAAACTTATGCAATTTGCCATATGCCGCCAGCAAGCGTTGGTGCATATTGCATCCTTTCATTTCCATCCCGGGGGCATGCAGGCCAAAGAAACGTAACTCCCCTTTAAGCAATGCCCGTGCTTGTTGTAGGGGTTCAGCGCCATAGAGGCTTGTTAGTGCAACTCTGTACGGTGTGCTGTCATCTAAATTGAGCAGGGTTTCGATACAGCGATAAACGAGTTTGCGTTTTTCGTCCAACTGCGCAAATTGACGTACCCAGTCGCAGCCTTCTATGGTGGCATCTGCATCGCCTGCGGCGAGTGCCAGCAGGGTTTTCAATTCACCGATACGCATATCTTCCCATAGTGATCCTGCGTCTGGCGCCAGGCCGATGAAGGAAGCCACGGTGCGTTGGTCATCCACACCTAATTCATTCAGTGTTTCAAGTACCTCGGCACATTGCTCGTTGCTTAAATTCGGTAAATTCAAGATTTCGGCACGTATGTTGTTGGCTACGCTAGTGTTTTCCCACTCAAGGTCATCTATCGGGTAAATTTCTGAAATGCCGGGCACCAGTATTCTGCATGCGTACACACCCAAATGCGTAAAGTCGGCAATGTAAGCATCCAATCCATCGGCATGAATGCGCGCGAGCGACCATTGGTAATCTTCTTCAGTCGTATTGCTGAAGTTCCAATCTACAAAATCGAAATCCGGCTGATTGCCTAAAAAGTTCCAGTGCATAATGCCGCTGGAATCTACAAAATGGATTTCCAGGTTAGGTGAGCTGGAAATTTCTTCAAGATCAAAGCCAGGTTCAGGAAAACCGCCCAATGCGTCCAGTCCACGCCCTTGCAGTAATTCAGTAAGTGCGCGTTCAAGCGCGATTTCAAAGCGGGGATGTGCGCCAAAGCTGGAGAAGCAACCCTGGTCGTGCGGGTTGAGCAGGGTGACGTTCATTACCGGGTATTCACCGCCAAGCGATGCATCTTTAACGACAAGGCCGAAGCCTGCAGCGCGCAGGTCTTGAATATCCTTGGCGATGCGCGGGTAGCGTGCGATGACCTCGTCGGGAACCTCTGGCAGGCAGAGGCCTTCTGCAATGACACGAAACTTCACATGGCGCTCAAAAATCTCAGAGAGCGCCTGCGTGCGAGCTTCCGCTGGCGTGTTACCGGCAGACATGCCGTTGCTCACATAAAGATTGCCGATAATGTTGACAGGGAACCAGACGGTTTCGTTATCACGCTGACGCACGTAAGGTAGGGCACAAATGCCGCGCGCAGTGTTGCCGGAATTGTGGTCAACCAGCATTGATGCAGGTATGGTACCGTCAGGATTGTAAAACTCTTGTAATTCAGGTGTTAGCAACTCTTTCGGCCATGCGTCATTATTGGCATCAAACTTGAACCAACGCTCTTGCGGGTAATGCGTATAGCTATGGTTGGCGATTTTCTCGCCCAGGTAATAATGCGTCCAAAAGTAATTATTGCTGATTCGCTCAAAAAATTCACCCAGCGCACTAGCCAGCGCTGCCAGCCTGGTTGCGCCCTTGCCATTGGTAAACATCAGCGGGCAGTCACGCTCGGCAATATGTACCGACCAGATATGTGCAACAGGATTCAGCCATGAGCGCTCTTCCACATGAAACCCGATTGCAGCCAGCTTGGCTTGCATGGTGGCAATGGTTGATTCCAGTGAGGCATCTTTGCCGGCGATAAAGTTTTGCGTTTGCATGTGAGGTTCCAGTACGTTGATTCTGAATAGAGTGAGCTGGCAGCGATGAAGCTGTCATTGTGATTACATTTTGAGGCTGGTAATTAAGCGGAGACGCTAATAAAAATCGAGATGAAACTTTGAATTTTGAAACTATGGGAAAAAGACAATAGTAAGTTTTGAGCTTTTCGCCAGAACATATTCTTGGGTGCGACAGTATACAGTAGCTGACTATGTTTTTAGTAATTACCGGTAATCACCATCCAGGTAATACCAGCGATTATCTATCAATTTAAATCTACTGGTTTCATGCAGCCTTTCAGCTTTTGCACCTAAATTGCTGGCATATTTATAACGCGCGACAAACTCGACTATTGCGTTGTTTGCATCAATTTTTTGATGATGTTTAACCTGTAACCCCAGCCATTTAATAGCGTCCTCACCCGTTAAACTCAGGCTTTCAGGGCGAGTGTCAGGGTGCCAGGTTTGCAGTAAATATTTTGTTAAAGCCGGATTCTCAGTAGCGAGCGCATAGGCGCTATAGCGTGAGCGCATCAGTGCTTCAGCCGTTGGGGCAGGGGTGCCAAGGTGGTAAACCTCACAGCACTTGCTGTAAGGCTTTCCACTTTCGCAGGGGCACAAAGTCATATGTTATTCCGCCTAAAAACAGTATTGGCACGAAGACGAGCGGGAGACAGTGCAACGCGCACGGCATCGCGAAGTCGACAAAGCCAATACTGAATTTTTGGTGGAATTAGGCGATTTCACGCGTTTCCAGGAACTCTATATCCGGATAGCGTTCCTGCGCCATTTGCAGATTCACGCGGTTAGGCGCCAGGTACACGTAATCGTCTGCGCCATCTAAAGCAACGTTAAAGCCGTATTTATCGGCAATCGCCTTTAAATCAGCATCTTTGCCACGCAGCCAGCGCGCAGTGTAGCAGTCGTAGGGTTCAAACACCATATCCACGCTGTATTCATGCTCTAAACGGTGCGCTACAACTTCAAATTGCAGCATACCTACCGCACCTAAAATCAGGTCGTTTGAAAGCAGTGGGCGGAATAATTGCGCAGCGCCTTCTTCAGCCAGTTGTTTCAGGCCGATTTGCAGCTGCTTCATCTTCATCGGGTTTTTAATGCGCGCACGGCGGAAAAACTCAGGTGCAAATGATGGAATACCGGTAAATTTAAGATTTTCGCCTTCGGTAAAAGTATCGCCCAATTTCACCGTGCCATGGTTCGGAATGCCGATAATGTCGCCGGAATAGGCTTCATCCATGGTGGTGCGGTCTTGCGCCATAAAGGTAATGGCGTTGTTCACGCTGAGTGTTTTACCGGTGGCTACCTGTTTGATTTTCATGCCGCGCTCAAAACGGCCGGAGCATACGCGCAAGAACGCAATGCGGTCGCGGTGTTTCGGGTCCATATTCGCTTGAATTTTGAACACAAAACCTGAAAACTTGTCTTCATCAGGCGCTACAGCGCGGCTTGCCGTGTTGCGCGCTTGCGGAGGAGGCGACAGGTCAACCACCGCATCCAGTAACGATTGCACACCAAAGTTGTTAATGGCAGAGCCGAAGAACACCGGGGTTTGCTTGCCGCTTAAATAGCGCGTTTTATCAAAACTATGCGATGCACCGCGCACCAGCTCAATATCCACACGTAAATCTTCTACCTGGCGGCCTAACACTTCATCCAGGCGTGGGTTATCCAAGCCCTTGATAATCTCGGAGGTGCCTTTTTCCGCACGCGGGTCAAAGAACGAAATCTCGTCGTTATACAAATGGTAAACACCGCGGAAGCTTTTGCCCATGCCGATTGGCCAAGTCATTGGCGCGCATTCCATGCCGAGTGTGGTTTCAATTTCGTCCAGCAGCTCAATCGGCGGGCGGCTTTCACGGTCCAGTTTATTGATAAACGTGATAATCGGCGTATCGCGCATGCGGCACACGTTAAGCAGCTTGATGGTTTGCGCTTCCACACCATTCACAGAGTCAATCACCATCACCGCAGAGTCCACTGCGGTTAGCGTTCTATAGGTATCTTCAGAAAAGTCATCATGGCCCGGGGTGTCAAGCAGGTTAATCATGTGCTCACGATAAGGAAACTGCATGACAGATGACGTAACTGAAATGCCGCGTTGTTTTTCCAGTTCCATCCAGTCCGATGTTGCGTGACGTGCCGCTTTGCGGCCACGTACTTCGCCCGCCACTTGAATGGCGCCACCAAACCACAGCAGTTTTTCGGTGAGGGTGGTTTTACCCGCATCCGGGTGGGAAATAATGGCAAAGGTACGACGGCGGGAGATTTCTTCTTGCAGGGATGACATGAGATGGCTGTGTTTAAGGTAAAACGCTATTTTACCTTAAATATGCATATGACTCTAAATGTAAGGGTAGCGAGTTGAGCTAACGTTTAAATTCAGGTGCGCGCCGTTTTTGACGTTTCTTTTTCAAGTGCGGGGTTAAAGTGTGCTCAAAGCATTGCGAATGAATGCTTGCCATGTTTCGTTGGGCACCCAAACCTCCTGCATTGGGTGGCTGGAAGCTTCTTCACTTTCTGCCAGACACAATCTCCGGTAGAGGTAGATGAAAGTGGATGCCCGCATGTTCTTTGCGCAATGTACCCAGACTTTGCGGCCTTCAAAAGCCTTGAGCATGCCGAAGAATTGCGCTAACTGATGAAGCTCTGGCCGTTCCCACACCACAGGGATATGAACGTAGGCAATTCCTTGCCGCGTAACGAATTCAGCTTCTCCGGGTAAGGCATTTGAGGCTGTCGGGAGCGCCAGGTTGATAACCGCTTCGATTCCAAGTGCAGGCAGACGTGCAATGTCGTTCTCGGATAACTGGCCGGAAGTCCACAGCCAGTCGAATACTTGATGCGTGTTTTCAGCGTCCATGCGTGTTCTAACGTCCTGATGGGAAGAGTTAGGTATTTTCTGTAGATATTGAGGTGTATTCAATGCCACCGATCCACTTAGCCACTAAGTTATAAACCCAAGCGCCTAGTGCGGTAAAAATAAAGCCGAAAATCAGATATATAAATGGGAAAAAGATTAAAAAACCGAACCCGGGTTTTGGCCCAGGTGCAAACGAAAAACTGACAGCCATAAGGCCAACAATGGGAAGGCTCAATACAAAATAAAGTACCGCAAAGACTTTAGCTGTTTGGATCGGTGAAATATTAATTATTTGTTTTTTCATTTTTCTTCCCCTTGATTAATAAATTATCTTTATGGTTTAGTGCGCCCTGTTTGATTGATAGGTCAGCCACCGTACAGGCCAAAATAGGTAAGAACCGCACCGCCTGCCTTCTTGGCCGCCTCGGTTGCAAATGCCTTGGCAATTTTGACAAACTCTGCGCGAAGCTGGTCGTCTTTCTTTTCTTTTTCCAACTTTTCGAAAGCAAGCCTGAATATTTCTGTTTGCTCGGGGTCGAAAAATTGACCAAGTACCAAAAACAATCCTTTAGATTCGACTTTAATGATCTCTGTGTTAAAGGAATGATCAAAGATAAGACCGTTATTTTTTAGCTGACCCTGTAGCCAATTTTTGGCCAGCGTATCTTCTATCACCAGGCAGACTTTTTTTGATTCAATTTCAAGAACTGCGCGTGATAAGGCGGTAAGAAGCTTCGCTTTTGCCTGATCTTCAACACGGCCGCCATACTTTAGCCCGGCCTCGTATCTAAGTTGCTTGATTTTAGCCGCTGGCGCTTTGAGGAGTGCGCTAACTTCCTGATTTGGGTATTTGTATAGCGGCACGGAGTTGTCATGCCCATATTTATCCAATAGGTGCATCACAAGGGCATCTATATCCTTCTTGCCAAGTGCGCCTATACCGACAGATAAATAGTGCTTAAGAAACTCTGTTTTAAAGTTTTCGTCAGCGCTTGATGAACTGGGTTTCTGTGTCATGAGCAATAGTGTACTAGAAATTCGTTAGCGTTTGAATTATGGAGCGTTGTCAGGTGTTTCTGGATAATGGTCAGGGCTTTGCATTGTGATTTTCCTTGCGCTCAGTTAGCTGTGCGCCCCCCTTGGCTGCAATGTTATGCCTTGCCTAACAGATTGCATATTTCAGGTGCCGCTCGGTACAGGCATGAATAGTGTGACAGTCCGCTGAATATTTTGATCGAGGCGCAGCCGGGAATCGCTGAGTTCAAGTAATCAGCCATGGGTGGTGGTGACCAGTTATCCTCCGCACCATGCCAGATATGCGTGGTGACAGAGATGTCTGAGAGCGTGCTTTTCCATGGCTGTACATAAGCTTTAATGTCTCTCGCATAGCCTGGGACGCGACCAATGAAGCAAGATCTTAATACTTTGGTGATGCTGGATTGAAACTCGTGATTTGTCACTAATGTTTTATCACCGCCGGCAGCAGAGGCAAACAGCAGGCGAAATAGTGCGTTGGGAAAAAACAAAGCAAGCAAGCTTTGCCAATAAGATAATAGAACGAATAAGGCGGGAAAAGCCTTCGCTAACTGAAAAACCTGCTTCCCCGCCATTGCGTCTAAAAAGTCGCCCGCCTCAAGCGGAGCAGCGGCAGAAACTAAATGCAAGCTTTTGACTTCATTAGCCATGTAGCGGCACGTCTGTAGTGCGACGAACGCCCCGATTGAAAAACCAATGACATCCACTTGTTTTCCGGCGGCTTTTTTTGAAATCTCCTCGGCCAAAAGCTTGTAATACGTTTCACCGTTTATGGAAGAGTCGACAGAAAACCGGTCAAAACAAATAAACGTCAAGCCGTGGCTTTTTCCTACCAAGTCAAAGATTTGGCACTCTTCCGGCGCGCCGGGTGCACCATGGAAATAGATCACTACCCGTCCATTATCGGAGCCGAATTGACTAAATTTCAATGGCTGCTCTACTTTATGCATTACGTTGGAGGTAAGGGGCCGAAAGGCGCGAGGGGCTAGGTTCGTAGTTGTTGCCCATAGAGGATGGTATTTTCAATTTTCTCAGGGACTATTCGGAGGGCTACTTTTCAGGTGGGTCAAATAATTTTTGAGCCACTTATTTTTAGCCTCTGCAAACTCAATAAACCACTGTTCATTGTCTTTATAAGGCTCTGTCATTCCAAAAAACAGTGCTGGATATGTGTACAAAATTCCGCCTGGGGTCGAAGTGCCGTCAAAGCTAGGGTGATCTTCGTCGCGGCCATGATCATCAACGGATTTAACTTTATAGCCTTCCTTCCCGCCACGAGACCACTTCTCCCCAAACTCTAGTGCAGCCTGTTTTGATGGAAATCTCTGTGGAAGATGCTCACCCGTTAGCCTTAATGTTGAGTATGTCGATATTTCGCCGCACAGCTGCTTGAGTTCGTCCTCAAGCCGCGCTCTTTTAAGCGCCAATCTTTTGGTTTTCCATTCTTTGAATCGTGACCATCCGAGCGCAACAATAATTGCGGCCACTATGAGAAACAGGGTTGTGCCAGACATGATCAGAACCTAACGTTTGACATAAGGGCGCTTTTAACAGTCCCGCTTGAGCGTAGGGTTAGCATGCTAGCCACCGATCGCTTCCCTTGCACGCCGGATAAGTTTAATTGTGTACGCGCCGGGCAGTTGGGCAACGAGACCATATGTCATGCCAATAATGGCAGCGGCCCACGGTTCTGAGACGAATAGGGAGAGTGCGACAAGAACCGCGATACCTATGAACACACCGAATAACGCTGCTTGACCCTGAGGTACACCAAGAATTTGGTTTTGAGGTCCTTGAAACTTTAACCTAACGCCCTTCTGGGCTACAGATAGCCAGATGTTCGGCATTGAAGTGCCCTTTGCGGAGTTAAGGTAGGTAAACTTGATAGATTGTCCGCGATTCAGAATTGGGACAATATATTCGCGTGAGCTGTTGTATGTATTCCATTGGGTTTCTGTGGGGGTATTTCCTGTTTCGACGTGCATTTGTTTTTTGTACTTCTCAGACCACTCCAGAATATTCGGCGTATCCAGTAACTGTGTTTGTTCAGACATGAGTTGCGTGTCATTTGTGTAGGCGCTGATAACTACGTTTTCGTAGTCATTCATGCTTTCGTTCTTCATCTCGACTGTTGAGAGATAGAGATTTTGTACAGGCTTGTCATTCCACGATACGGCAACGTTACCAAAAATAGCGTCTTCGGCTGTTATACCAACTCGGTTGTGGATTACCGAGTAAGTGAAGATGCCACGCTTGTTTAGTACCCGCTGTGTAAGCCAAGCAGTGAAGATGCCGCCAAGGCCACCAGCGGTAATGGAGATGTACTCATTCTGCAATATTTGGAATAGGTTCATTTCTGCATGCTAACATAAAGTAGGTATCATATTTGACGCTTTTGAATGCGTCAAATTGAACATCATTTAAAATTAATGATAAAAATATATAGGTAAATCAAAGTATTGAATTTTTTGTACAGCCTGAAGTTCTCATATAAACACATCAAGTATTAGAGAGATTTATCTACTTTGTTTAATGAAAATTCATTTCTTATTTCACTACTTCTTTAAGCTGCTCCAAAATCGCCGGGTTATCCAGGGTAGAAATATCTGATGTGATTTCTTCGCCTTTTGCCAATGTGCGTAACAGTCTGCGCATGATTTTGCCGGAGCGGGTTTTTGGCAGGTTGTCACCAAAGCGGATTTCATCCGGCTTGGCAATTGGCCCGATTTCTTTACCCACCCAGTCGCGCAGTTCGGCGACGATTTTTTTCGCTTCTTCACCTTGTGGGCGTGGGCCTTTGAGTACCACATAAGCTACAACAGACTCGCCTTTTATATCGTGCGGTTTGCCTACCACGGCAGCTTCTGCCACTAAATGGTTGGCAACCAGGGCAGATTCAATTTCCATGGTGCCTAAACGGTGGCCGGATACATTGAGCACATCATCAATGCGTCCCATGATGGTGAAGTTGCCAGTTTTGGCATCACGCACCGCGCCATCACCAGCAAGGTAGATTTTGCCGCCTAAGTCAGCCGGATAGTAGCTGGTTTTGTAGCGTTCCGGATCGTTGTAAATAGTGCGTATCATCGATGGCCACGGTTTTTTAATCACTAGTAAACCGCCTGTGCCCCAGGGTACGTCTTTGCCTGTTTCATCGACTACATCAATATCAATGCCGGGGAAGGGCAGTGTGCATGAACCCGGCACCAAGGCAGTTGCGCCTGGTAGCGGGGTAATTACGTGGCCGCCGGTTTCGGTTTGCCAGAAGGTATCTGCAATCGGGCAGCGGCTGCCGCCTACGTTCTCGTAATACCACATCCATGCTTCCGGATTGATAGGCTCACCCACTGAGGCTAGTAAACGCAGGCTGGATAAGTTGTAATTCTTGGGGTGTACTTCCGGATGGGTTTCGGAAGCTTTAATCAGCGACCTGATTGCTGTAGGCGCAGTGTAGAAAACAGACACTTTGTGTTTTTCTATCATCTGCCAGAAACGTCCGGCATCAGGGTAGGTGGGGATACCTTCAAATACTACCTGTGTTGCACCCATGGCGAGCGGGCCATAAGCCACGTAGGTGTGGCCGGTAATCCAGCCCACGTCTGCCGTACACCAGAATACATCATTACCGTGTATATCAAATGTCCAGCGCATGGTATTCATGGCGTGCAGCAAATAGCCCGCAGAGCTGTGCTGTACGCCTTTTGGTTTGCCGGTGGAACCTGAGGTGTAAAGCAGGAACAGCGGATGTTCCGCGCCAACCATTACCGGTTCACAAGTATCAGCAGCACCTGCGGTCAGGTCGTGCCACCAGATATTATTGTTGTTCCATTCGATTTCTTGCCCTGTTTTTTTGAGCACAATCACTTTTTCAACTGAATCACAGCCGCCCATGGCTATGCCTTCATCCACTGCCGCTTTCAGTGGCATGGTTTTGCCGCCACGGAACTGGCCGTCAGAGGTAATCACAGCTTTCGCGCCAGCATCAATGATGCGCTCATTCAAGCTCTTGGCTGAAAAGCCGCCAAATACGACAGAGTGAATTAAGCCGATGCGCGCACAGGCTTGCATGGCCACAATGGCTTCGATGCCCATCGGTAAATAAATAATGACACGGTCGCCGACGTGCAGATTAAGTTTTTTTAAGCCGTTGGCAAACTGGCAAACCTGGTGGTAGAGCTCTTTGTAGGTAACGTTTTTGGTGTCGCCGTTATCGGCTTCAAAAATAATCGCGACTTTGTTGGGAATGGTGTTGAGGTGTTTATCCAGACAGTTGGCAGAAACGTTCAGTTCGCCATCTTCAAACCATTTGTAAAACGGTGCGTTTTCTTCATTGAGTGTTTTGGTAAAAGGTTTGTGCCACACTAAAAGTTCGCGGGCCAGTTTTGCCCAAAATCCTTCATAATCGGCTGCTGCTTCGGCGCAAAGCGCGTTGTAGGCTGACATGCCGGAAACATTTGCGGCTTTTACGAATTCCGCACTTGGCTCAAAAACGCGGTTTTCATGAAGAACTG
>JBAQME010000182.1:0-3873 GCA_049302535.1 Methylotenera sp. | reverse complement strand
ATCCAGTGTGCCTCATGCTAAACCCCGCACTTTTATTCAGAATGTGGGGTTTAGTTTATGCGCTTATCAAAATACGACCAAACACACAGATGTGGTCAATAGCCTAAATACTCGAGCTACACTGGATTCTGCTTCCGACCCAACGCCAACATTCAAACATAGTTCTTTTGGATTAGGTTTGTTATTGAAATAACTGTCGTTCAATTCGTAGTGCTGAATCACATAATTCTTCAAAGCATTTCAGGCGTTGTTCTTCATCAAGCCACCCGGTTATAAAAGTAGTGCCAATCCCGGCTATGGGGTATCCCGATAGATCTTTAATTGCAATACCAAGCCCGCTAACAGTACGATCCAGAATGATATTGTCGTACGTGCCATAGCCGTTTTTCAATGCTTCTGAAACTGTCCGGCGAAATCCAAGTTCCTCGAAACCCTCTACCCGGTGATACCTGGGCAAATTAGCTTCAACGATTTCATTCACTTCGTGTTCAGGTAGGCAGGCCATGATGCCCATGCAGCTCTGTGTCATTCCGAAAGGGCCCCTTAATCCAGGACCGCCTTTGCCTACCTGAATTACAGATTTCCCCTCATAACGACCTATACATACCATATCAAGCCCAGAGCGTATGGACAGGTAAACTACCTGATTCAGCCGCTCTGCCAGTTTGCTTAATTCAGTTGCGGCTGTCCGTTCCAGTGGATACCGGCTAATCGCAGAATAGCCAAGGGCAGCCAAATCAACGCCAAGATTAAAACGTAATGTTCGTTCATTACGTTCTACCCATCCAAGATTCTGTAAAGCATCCAGCGTCCGAACAACCGTGGTTCTGGGTAGCCCTGTGCGGGCAATTAACTCGGTAAGCAAACTACCTTTGCTGGACCCACGGGCAATAGTGCTGAGCACAACGGCTGCCCGGTTCAAGCTGCCTGGAGTAGCGCTCAGACTGGATGTGGATTTGTATGAGGAATCAACCATCTTTTGAATTTTATGAATTTTAATAACCGATTATCGGTCATTTATTGTTATTGTAATAATTGACTGAAATAAAGTATATCAAATAGCATAGGTTTTATATTCTCGATTGAATAAAAATTCACATGACCGTTAATCGGTCACTATGCAAGAGCAATTAAAATAATCTATAAGAGGGCAATTACATGCAGCAACAAACATATTCCTATCTGGTACGGCTATGGTTTTTATTTAATGCTGCAATTGCATTGGCCCCACCTATTTATTGGTTAGCGGATGCTTACAAAGCACCCATTCTAGGAATGCCAGCCACACTTTTCTATTTTCTGGTCGTATGTGTGTCAATCACTGCCAGCATCCTCTATGCATATTGGGAAGAATCTTCCAAAGGAGCATTCACATCATGATGATTACCTTTGGAATCATGTTGGTTTTCTTTTTGCTGTTAATCGTGGTTCTGCAGAGGATCCAAGTGGATGACCGGTCATTCTCAACTTATGCTGTTGGCGACAGATCATTCGGTGCCCGTTATCAGGCCATGTCTTTTCTCAACACTTGGTACCCTGGTGCAATGTTTACCGCTTTTGGCGGCATGGCCGCTGCCAGTGGCGTCATTTCGTTTTATGTGCTTTCCTATAGCCTGCTTACTGTCGTACTCATGTATATCATGGCAAAACCGGTATGGAATTGGGGCAAGTCATTTGACCTACGCACCCAGCCGGACCTTTTTGCCTTGCGGTATAACTCAAGACACATCCGCACCATCGCCGCCTTGATCGGCATTGTTTCAGGGATACCATGGCTGGTGTTAGGCATGCAGGCATTAGGTGAAATGTTCCACTATATCTCGCTTGGTGCCATGAGTTTTTCTCAGGCGGTCATCTTCGGGGTTATCGTGATTGCAATCAGGCAGTTCTGGACCGTGAAGATCGGCATGCGCGGTGTGGTGATTTCCGACTTCTTCCAAGGAATCATGGCTTACATTGTTGGTACAGCAATGCTGATTGCCTTGATTGTCTGGCTCGTTGTGGTCAAGGATATCAGCTTTGCCAGTCTGGATCCTTCCAAGTTTTCTATCCCCAATATCGGTTCCAAGGAAGGCCCGCTTTATCTTTTCAGCCTCGTCTTGACTGGCGCATTGGGTGGTTGGTGCTGGCCCTATATTTTCGTGCGCTTGTTTACGGCCAATGGCGTTCAGAGCCTCAAAAAATCAGCCGCTTTGGCGGTTCCACTTTCATTGCTGTTCGGCGCATCCTTGCTAATTTTTGGTATGCTAGCTTCTGCCTTGCCATCGGTTGCCGAACATCCAACCGAAGTATGGTTCATTGTTTCTCACGAGGCCGGTGGACTTGTTCTGTTAGGGCTTGCCGGCGTTGTCTTACTTGCTGCATCAATGGGGCATATTGACGGCAACATCCAGGCTACAGGGGCGCAAATTGCCAATGATCTGCTAGGCAATTACTTCAAGCTCGATACTCGCCAGCTCATCATCATTTCCAAATTTGGCATGCTGGGTTTGACGATCCTGTCTTCGTGGCTTGCCTGCATGAAACTTCCTGCCCTGTTTTCATTGGCAGTGCTGGCGTATCAGGGCATTATCCAGCTTTCAGTGCCACAATTCCTTGGCATCTTCTGGAAACGCGGTAACAAGTATGGTGCTATGGCTAGCATGACCTGTGGGTTCCTGATTGCCGTTACATTAGAACTCATATACCCCATTGGGTTGCCGTGGGCTTATGGTTTGACTTCAGGTGCAGTTGCGCTGGTTACCAATGTTTCCATCTATGTTGCTCTGGCATATATGCTGCCGCAATCAAAGGAAGAGACCCAACGCGTGAAAGCACTTTTCAGGTTAGCTGAAGAACACGGATCAAGGACAAATACGGAAACGTCGGCAATGCCTCAGGCTGAAGCGCTCTTCCTGCAAAGGCTCTAGGGGAAGGAAGATTTATGACCGATGTTTATCATGACGGGCATCGCAAGCTTCAGGAAGCATTTGGCGTAAAGCCGATGGCTGACCGTCTTGCTGAAACCATCATCCAGCCGACAATCAGCCCGGAAGATCAGAAATATATTGAAAAGCAGAACATGTTCTTTCTGGCCACCGTTGATGCAAAAGGCAATCCCAATTGTTCCTATAAAGGTGGTGCTGTGGGATTTGTCAGGGTATTGGATGAATTAACGCTGGCATTCCCATCTTATGATGGGAATAGCATGTTTTTATCCATGGGCAATATTTTAGCCACTTCAAAGGTTGGATTATTGTTTATAGATTTCAACCGACAGACCCGATTACGCGTAAATGGCGAGGCTTTTATCGATCTGGCCGATCCGCTTTTAGCTGAATATTCTGAGGCAGATATGATTGTGCGTGTGACAGTCCTGCAAGTTTTTCCTAATTGCCCAAGATACATACACAAGATGCAGCAAATTGAGGAGTCGGAGTTTATACCAAGATCCACATGCCAAACACCAGCCCCTCCATGGAAAAGCCTAGCCGTTGTGGCTGATGTGTTGCCAGACAAAGATAAACATCTGGCGGGCAATGATCAGGATCGCTTTAAAGCGATAAACCGAGAGGGTTGAATAAATATTGCATGTTAAGTGTCACTCAAATTAGGAGCTGCTTCACAGCACGATTTCGTGCAATCACAGATTATGCGACCTATTTGAGACACTCGTTTTGCAGCCCATAACTTTTAACTCACTGTTACTTGTGCACTCCCAGCCTGCATAGTGCCTATTACTGCGGCATGGCTGAAGCCATCCGAATTAAAAGCAGCCACTACCGCGTCTGCGCTTTCTGGTGCACAGCTGACTAGCAAGCCACCACTGGTTTGCGGGTCGCATAGCAGTTTGCGCTGCCATTCCGTGATATCGCCCTCCAGCGTCACTGACTC
>JBAQME010000181.1:0-1862 GCA_049302535.1 Methylotenera sp. | reverse complement strand
AAATATGAGTCTGCGGCAACGGCCAGTTCCAAGCTGCAATTGATTAAAGAGGCTGCTAAAAAAGGCGGTGAGATTGACCCCAATGATCTGGAAGAGGGGCCTACACAATATCAATACTTTGCGAGCTATTGGGCTAAATTGCCGATGCCTTTGCTGGGCGTGCATGTTATCAAGCTCAAGCAGATGGCTGTAGATGATGAGCCTGTAGTTCTTAAGGAAGAGCCAGGTTTAAAGATTATTGCGGTGATTAAAGAGTCGCCGGCTGCCAAAGCTAATATTGTGAAAGGTGACACATTGCTTAAAGTTGGCGATGTTGAGTTAGCTAAGGCCGATGATTTGTTTGCGGCAGTGAAACGTTATGCGGGTCAAACTGTGCCGGTGCAATTGCAGCGTAACGGTACGGATGTCCTGCTTTCGGTGGCTTTGAACGGACGGAAATAAACGAATTATTAATGCTCAAGCAGATCCAGTTTTTGTGCAAGCCATTTGGTAGTGGTAGCTTGCAATAGGATGGTGAGTAAAATGGCCATAAAAGTCACAGAGGCAATTACATCACTATATGGTACTTTCATGCCTACTAACATACCCGCGAGTGCGCCTGGTATCACGCCTGTTTCACGTGTCCAGCACATAAACAGCAGTTCTTTAAATGTCCATTTGGCTCGTCTGTTAGGCAGTGCGCACAAAAACACTACGGCCGGCCGGCCGATGAGCATGAATGCGATTACTACGCCTAATGCCCCCCAGAAATATTGCTGCAGCAGCGCAAAGTTGACCTGGGAACCAAGCAGCACGAAAATAAAAATTCGCATAATGAGTGACGTGGTGAGAATGAAATCCTCCAGCTTGCTTTCTTCGGAGTGACTCATTTTAAAGCCCAGTAAATCTTTATTGCCCAGCACCATGCCAAATACAAATACTGCCATAAAGCCGCTGGCATGCAGGTTATCGATGCTCAGGTAGGCTGCAGCGACAGACATGATAGTCACGATAGGTGCATACTCTGCCAAGAAACTGTATTTATCATGCGCAATCAATACTGCGGCCAAATAACCCACGATTGCGCCGCCAATGATGCCTAATAATGACTGCTGTATGAGTGAAAACAGATTCTGGCTAAGGGAAAATTCACCACCGGAAACTGCTATTCCCAATACAGCAAACGTTAAAATTGCACCCATTGCATCATTAAACGCTGATTCACTCATCACGGTTTGCGCAACTTTAGCGCGCACTTTTACTTGCCTGAACACCGGCACTAGTGTGGCTGGGTCGGTTGATGCAATTGCTGCCCCTAATAAAAGTGCGAAGATTGCGGGTAAGTTAAGTAAGTAATGTGCTGCTAGTGCAGTAATCACGGCGCTGATAACTACACCTACGGTGGAGATGGCAAGTAAAGTTGGCCATACGCTTTTGAGTACGTTTAAGCGTATGCTTGCACCGCCATCAAACAAAATGTAGCAGGAACCAAAGATCAGCAGCAATTGGTTAAGTGTAGAGTCTACTTTGATATCAATGACACCCAGCCCGGCGCCACCCAACGCCATGCCGGCCAATAAAAACATGACAACATCAGGTAGTTTTAATAAGCGTGCAATAAAACCGGTAAGCGTGCCTACGCCCAAGATAACGCCTAATAAAAATAATAATTCCTTGGCGTGCAGAATCGCTGGAGAGTGTTCCATGGTTTACTCTAGATTATCGTCAGCTTCATCAGAAGCAGTTTCAGATGGGTCGTCATTACCGGTTTGCTGCGAAGCTTGTGTAATTTCACGTAGCAGCTTAAAAATCTCACGGCTACTTTTGGGAGGTTTGTTCGCCTCGGCTTCTTTTTGCGCATTGCGCACCAAGGTGCGTAATTG
>JBAQME010000180.1:0-2633 GCA_049302535.1 Methylotenera sp. | reverse complement strand
TTCACAGCACCTAAGCTCAAGCCAAGCTTTCTGGCAAGCTGGCGCTGGCTTATTTCAGGTTCAGATTCCAATATAGATAAAATTCTAAATTGAATATCTTCTTTATTGATGTGGTGATTTTTCAAATGTTTACAAGCCAAAGTCCCGCTCATTCAAATGAATGGTGGGATAACCAACATACTTGTTCATTATTGAACACGTAAAGCATAGTAAATTAATTCGTGTATAAAATCAACTCTACCCATATGCTCCACCTGTAAATTTCTTAATATCCCTCAACTGCCGTTTTGTAGGTCGGCCCGCTCCGCGTTCACGTTGCGCATATTCACCTTCACCGGTTATTTTTGCATTTTCACGCTTGGCAATACTTGCTTGTGTTTCTGTATAGAGTAATGCGGCTTCTGACGCACCTTTGCGAATATTTGAAAGCGACTGTACGCTTACTTCAATTTCAAAGTCACGGTTACGGATATGAATAACCTGCCCGATTTTTACTTCTTTTGAAGGTTTTGCACGGTCACTGTCCACGTGTACCTTGCCTGTCTCTATTGCAGCCGTAGCAAGGCTGCGTGTTTTAAAAAAGCGTGCAGCCCACAGCCATTTATCCAATCGGCAATGGTCTGTGTTATTTCTACTATCGGTTACATTTGCCATAGCGAGTAAATTTCATGCAAAAACTAGCAAGATTTTTTAGGAGTATTACTTTCCAGCGTAAGTTTAAAGCTGCTGAGTACAGTTTCAGCTAAACTGTTTAACTCTTGCAGAGTGCGTCCTGTCAGATGCGCAATGCCGTCAGCAATATTATTCATAGTAACTATATGAAACTGGCCGTTCGTCACGGCTTGAATCACTTCGTCACTCAATATCAGGTGACGCATGTTACGTTCAGGTATCAGCACGCCCTGCTTGCCATCCAGGCCGATTTCTTTACATACCCTGAAGTAGCCTTCAATTTTTTCGTTTAAACCGCCAACCGGTAATACTTCGCCATGCTGATTCAGCGCCCCCGTGACCGCAATGCCTTGTTTGATAGGTAATTGCGCTAACGATGACAGTAATGCAAAAAGTTCGGCACACGAGGCGGAATCACCATCGACACCGTTATATTCCTGCTCAAACACGAGTGAAGCCGTGAGGTTAAGCGGGTTCAATTGGGCAAAATTGGTATGTAGCCAGCTTTGCAGAATCATCACGCCTTTATCATGCGTAGGACCGCTCATCCTGACTTCACGATCTATGGTAAGCACGCCGCGGCTGCCTGCGTAGCAATTGGCCGAAATGCGCACAGGTGAGCCAAAGCTCGCCTCAGACAGGTCAATATGCGTTAGGCCATTAATCTGCCCGATATTTTCACCATACACGCTAATAATGAGTTCTTTATCGACAATTGAATCCCGCATATGCGATTCAATATAACTGTGGCGTGCATATTTACGCTGTATGGCAGATTTCACATCTTCAATTGCCACTAAAGTAGCCCCCCGCAAGGTGGCAGCAGCAGCGCTTTCAAGCAGCAATTTTTCCAGCACGGCAAATTGGGTGCTAAGCCTGGTTTGGTCTTCAATCAGCCTGTGCATGGCCTGCAGCAAACCAGCCACGGCATCAGCCGTAAAATGTGGGCAGTGATGCTGCTGGCATTTATGTGCAATAAAGGCAGCGTAAGCCGCGTAATTCTCTGCGTTGGCTTTAACCTGGTCAACAAATTCTATTTTGATCGGAAAGTAATCGAAAAAGTCCGGCGTGATACCGAGCAATTCATAATAGTCTTCACGTGTCGCCACCAGCACTATTTTAACGGACACAGGTATTGCCGCATGTGCGCTGATGAGGCTGCTGCCTTGATTGCTGCTACTGCTTAAATCCTCAATTTGCAAGGTGCCGTTACGCAAAAAACGATGTAATTTCTCAAGGATGTGCGACCCATGCTGCTCATCCGCGAGAATGTCGCGCAGATGCAGCAGCAAGGTACCGCCATCGGCTCGTAGCAAATTGCCTGCGCGCAGGCGCATAAAATCCGGAATGTTGCTGGCTTCACTCGCCCCTTCAATCCCGCCGAACAAAGACTGCAAGCTTGGATCGTTATCATAAAGCACCGGTGCGTGCTGGCCAGCGTGATGTTCTATCAGCACATTGACGCGGTAGCGTCCAAAGAAACTCTCCGTTAACAATGTGTCCAGGTTACTTTCACCTTCTGCATTCACGTTAGGCTGCCACGCCTCCAGCGTATCCAGAATATCCTGCTGCAATGCGCTGAAGTAATGCGTAGGCATTTTATCCGGATCAATCAGCGAAAGACTTGCTTTAACGGCACTCAATTGCCCCTCTAAGAATATCTGCAAAGGTGCCATGGAGTTTTGCTGGGTTTTAGCTTCCAAAAGAGCAGACAGGTCTTTGGCAAAACTGCGTACAAACGTATCCAATGCCTGCTTTAATTGCGTTCCGGCGCCTGCAGGCAACTTCAAAAATAACGGTTTCCCATTTGCATCAAACTGATACAAAGCGACCAGGTCACTCCCGGCAGGCCGCTTGGCGGCAGCATCGTGCATCATGCTCAGCATAAGCGTGGTTCGCCCGGAACCGGGTTCGCCCAATGTCAGCAAGTTAAAGCCTGTATGCTGAATACCCAGCCCGAA
>JBAQME010000179.1:0-25322 GCA_049302535.1 Methylotenera sp. | reverse complement strand
TAACATACTAGCTTTGCTACATTATACGTAGACTACAAAGAAATTTACAGGGATTACCTAACCATACAAAATCAAGCGAGAGTATATCGATACTGATGATTTACAGTGATTGATGACCTTTGCCTTATTGGATTTGCTGAAAGTCTGTCACGTTACACAACTTTATTCCATCTGAAAATAACCCACCTATATTCCCGCATCAGCCTATGATGAAACCATTGGTGAGGACGTTAGTCCAATTCGATGACTGATGTCGTCCATCACGGCATCAGTAGGTGTGACCAATCAGTTTGATGCTGAACATTTTAGGAGAAACATCATGGCAAAAGGACAGCAACACAAAAACAAGGAAGTAAAAAAGCCTAAGCAGGATAAAAAAGTAGTGGCGGCATCGGGTTCTATCATGCCAACCAAGCCAAACGCACCAAAGAAATAAGCGTTATTTTTTGTCATTTCTTACCCGAACATCGCTCTATTCCGACAGCTATATTTAGCACGTAGAGCATGAACAAGAGACAACCCGCGTTTTTCATTTATTAGATTCGTTTTTATCATAAATCGCGGGCTGTCTCTTCTTGCTCAGTAAAAACGCCTGTTACTGAACATGCGCTTTACATCACCATTAACGACGTGGTGATGAACGAATGCCCACCGCAAGAGCATCGCCGCCCGTTTGAAATACTCATTAACTCCAAAAACATGGAGCACTTTCAATTGCAAGCATTCCCTGCCAGTTAGTAGCCAATTGGCTGATTTTAGCAACCAACTGGTTGATATGGTTCATGCAACATAATCCGTAAAAATTATAAATATCCATAAAAAACATGAGGATAAGTCTTTCATGTTGGTATGGCACGTCATTTGCACTCTATCCTTGAATGCAGTGTGGAAATTAATCGTGCAGTAACAAATTTTTATGGAGAACATTCTGAAGTTTATTTCTTTAATTTTTGTAAGTCTCACGCTGGTATTGGTATCGAAATTTTCCCGGGCTGATTCAAATGCATATGTTAGCGAGTATGGGCGAGGTTCTGTCGCAGTAATTGATTTGGCTTCAAATGTAATAAAAAAATCAATTAAGACTGGGACAAGTACGTGGGGTGTGGCTGTTGATTCTCCACGTAATAGGGTTTATGTCACGAATATTGATTCTGATGATGTGGCTGTAATTGACACAAATAAACTGGAAGTTATTACAAGGATTGATGTAGAACGTAATCCAGTCGGTATTTCAGTACTGCCTAACGGATCACGTGCTTATGTCGCAAATGCGTATGCCAATACGGTATCGGTTATAGATACATCAAGTAATAAAGTTGTTGCTTCTCTTCCCGTAGGCAAAAGTCCACGATGCATCGTGGCGCACCCGTCTTCCCGATGGGTGTATGTCACCAACTTTAGCAGTAATTCCATATCCGTGATTGCCACAGATACCAATCGTGTGGTTACAGAAATTACAGTAGGGGAAAAGCCTTTCTGTATAGCTATACACCCCAATGGCAAGCAGCTTTATACATCAAGTTTTGGCAGCAATACGTTGTCAGTCATAGATATTAATATCGGAAAAATGATCGCTTCTATCCCTGTTGGCATTGGCCCCCAAGGCGTGGGTATCAAAGCGGATGGTTCGGAAGTCTATGTCCCTAATACCAAAGATGAAACGCTTTCGATTATCGATACAGCCACTTTAAAAGTTAAAAACACTGTGCCAACTGGAAAGTTTCCCAGAGGCGTCAATCATGACCCTATTCACAAACGTATCTATGTTGCATCGACCAGGTCGGATGTGATGACAGTTTTGGACGATGCAACGTATCAAAAAATAACAGAAATTAACGGATTACTGTGGCCGATGGCATTTGGTAATTTTATTTCGCAATAATTAATTTAAGGAGAGGTAGTGGTGGAATTCAAGCAAAAGAAACTTGTAGTTAGCGTTTTGTCAGTATTCGCTAGTAGCGCATTGATGTCAGGTATCACATATGCGGCTGAGGAGATTGACCTTGATAAGGTGGTTGTTACTGCAACTCGCGTAGAAGAGACGATTGCTTCGATTCCTGAAACAATTACAGTAATTCCCGGTAAGGAAATTCAAAAGCAGGTGACTCTTTCCAATGGTGATCTTGGTAGCGCACTTGGTAAACTTGTCCCGGGGTTTTCCGTAGGGAATCAGTCAATGAGCAGTTATGGACAGAATTTGAGAGGGCGTAAGGCATCAATTCTTGTCGATGGCGTCCCACAGAATCCAATTTTTGATCCGGGCAAAAATCTGTCTGTGATTGATCCTTCAATGATTGAACGCATCGAAGTCATTCGCGGGGCAACCGCAATTTATGGTGATGCGGCTACAGGCGGGATTATTCACATCATCACTAAAAAGCCCACAGATGGCGCCGCCATTAATACTACAACGGTAGGCCTGGATATGTCGCTTACGCATCCGTCAGATAGTTACGGTACTAATTTAAAGCATAGCCTAAGCGGAAAAAGTGATCAGTTATCCTACCTTTTAGGTGCGGCGATTCAAAAAAATGGCGGCTGGTTTGATGCCGACGGGGACCGGATTGCACCAAACCCACATCGGGATGGCGGCTTGTCTGATACTGATCAATATAACCTGTTTGGAAAGCTTGGATTTGATATCGATGACAATCAAAAAATTTCAGGAAACTTGAATCTGTTTAAGAATCTGCAACATACGGATTACATTGGTGACATGTCTCAACGCTACGTAACTACTGGCGCAAAGGCACGCGCAGTGAGCGGATTGCATATGAGTGATCCTGTTGGTGTGAGCAATATTGCTGGCGGCATTGACTATAACCATAAAGATGTCTGGGGCAGCAAAGTACATGCCCAGATTTTCCATAAAGACTACTGGGCGAGAAGCAACCCTTTTGATGATTTTGGTACAGCTGTTTACCAAGATACGATTGAGGACAAAAAAACTGGCGGTCGCCTGGAGATAGATACACCTTTAATCGATAACAAATTGTCAGTTCTGTGGGGAGCGGATTACACACATGAACGTATTGCTCAAAAAGTTAAAGAGATGGATATGGCGCTCTATCTAGCCAGCAATAAACTGATTTATAAAAGCAATGGCGTTGAGAAGTGGTGGCTAAGTCCTTATACGCAAGATAATTACGCGTTTTTTGCACAGGCTGAATTGAACCCTATTGAGAGTCTGGTATTGCGCGCAGGTGTACGTAATGAGCGTGTAGAGTTGGACATCCCCAGCTTTGTTACGCTGAGTAATAGATCAATCACCGGTGGTGATCTTGATTTCACTACAACATTATTTAACGCTGGTGCCGTCTACTATATCAATAGCCAAACCAATGTTTACGCTAACTTTTCACAAGGCTTTTCTTTACCTGATGTGCGCCAACGTTTGAGAAGTGCGCCAGCCAATGGCAAGGTGGAGAATCTCAATATCAAGCCTGAGGAAGTGGATAACTATGAACTTGGTGTGCGCGGCGATTGGGCACGTGTAAGCTCATCGTTGGCTGTCTTTTACAATAAATCCGATCTTGGTGCCAACCCTCCGGCAAATTTCACTTTGCCAGTGGTTAGAGCGCCAGAAAGAATTTATGGTATTGAAGGCACTCTCGATTGGCAGATTAATGATAGAGTCAAATCGGGCGGCACATTTACCTGGACTGAAGGTAAACAGAATTTAGCTAATGATACATCCGGTTATATTTATCTTAATAACCAGCGTATTCGCCCTCCAAAGTTTACGGCCTATCTCGAACATCAAACATTACCTAACTGGACCAATCGATTACAGCTGCTAGCGAGTGGACATCGAAATCGTTTCAGTAACAGTACTGCATCATTTAAGCGTGAGGTTAACGGATACGCAACGTTGGACTTAATGAGTGAAGTTAAATTTAGTAAGAGTACGCTGCTATTGGGTGTGGAAAATCTGCTCAATAAACAATATTTCACCCCTCAATCACAACAGTTTCTTGAAGGTGATGTTACCCACACGGCGGCACGTGGTGCCACGCTTAGCGCTAGTTACATCTTGAATTGGTAATGATTATGAAATTACATACGTGGCAATTACCAATCGTAACTCTATTAGCTAGCATTACCGCCAATCCGTGTTTGGCGGCTCCGCTAGCTTATTCAACTAATGAGGGATCCGGGACTGTTTCAGTGATTGATACAGTCTCAGATGAGGTTATTAATACTTTTCCTGTAGGGGATAAGCCTCGTGGCGCTGCAATTACCCCAAACGGAAAGATCATGTATGTTAGCGATCAACCGCATAACTCATTGGTGGTAATTGATTTGGCTAGCCATCAGGTAATATCAAGCACGAAGCTATCATCCTCTCCAGAAGGTGTCGGGATTTCGCATGATGGAAAATGGGTTGTAGTCGCGAATGAAGAGGACAATAGTGTTTCATTCGTGGATACAGCCTCCCACCTTGAAGCATTTAAAATAAAAATGCAGGGTAAAAATCCTGAACATGCAGAATTTAGTCCGGATGGTAAATGGCTTTACGTAACTGCTGAAGAAGGTGAACACGTTGATGTTGTAGATGTTGAAGCACGTAAATCAATCAAGCTGGTAAAAGTAGGGTTGCGTCCTAGAGGAATAGGATTTTTACCGGATGGATCAAGAGTATATGTAGCTTGCGAGAACTCAAACATGGTTGCAGTGCTTGATATTAAAACCCATGAAGTTGTGGCTGCAATCCCGGTAGGAAACCGCTCAAATGGGATAACAGTTCACCCAGGCGGAAAGAAAGTGTTTGTGACAAATGGCGGGGATGCCAACGTATCGGTGATAGATACTGCAACAAACAAAGTAAAAACCACTATTCCGGTAGGAAAACGACCGTGGAATATGGCAATTACGCCAGATGGCAAGAAGCTTTATGTTCCAAACGGCAAGTCTAATTCGGTGACAGTCATTGATGCCGAAAAAGACATTCCAATCAAGGATATTCCCGTAGGATTAACGCCCTGGGGTGTTTTTGTATTTTAACTTTTAAAAGAATAGGCGTCATTTTGGCGCCAACGAACATCTGTTTTATTGTGGTAGGTTCACCTTTTACAGGCTGCTCGTTAATTTCCAGTTCGGATTAAATATATATTTGTTCCGGTGGCGGGTGCTTTAAGAAGTCATGCGGCGAAATATGCCAAGCATATGCTCCTGCATAAGGAAATGCTACTAAATCTCCAGTTTTTATGGATTGAATGTGAGCATCCCTGGCCAATACATCTTTCGGCGTACACAGTTGCCCTGTTATCGTAATATCACAGTTGCTTGCCTTGAGACGTTGATATGGCTTTTTCCAGTCATGGATATCAATGACCGAGAATGGATGGCTATGACCTTGTGCTAATGGTGTCCTAAAATGCTGCGTTCCCCCGCGGCATACAACAAATGTCGTGCCGAAATTTTCTTTAATATCTAGAACCTCAGTAACATAGTACCCGCAAGCTGCTGTTATATAGCGCCCTGCTTCAAAGCGTATCTTATGATGCAATGCATCATGTTGATGAATCAACTCGTTAAGGCCTACGCAGAATTCATTCCAATCGAAGTGATGGTGGGGAGGCGAATACTCTATTCCAAAACCACCTCCGGCATTCAGAACACATGGTCCCTGCAGTCCAAATTCTAATGTCCATTCACGAAACAGGCTGAGCAGACGATCCATCAATTTGAGATGCATGGAAGCGCTCTTCTGTTGTGACAATAGGTGAAAATGGAATCCCCTTAGGCGTACAGATGGAAGGCGTAGTGCTTGTTCCACGGCATAGGCTGCAATCAAACTATCTATACCGAATTGCGTTGCCTTGCCACCCATTGCAATAGGAGACGTCATTCCATCTGGTAATGATGACAGATTTATCCTGAGTAGAATGTCTACAATACGACCCGATTGGCGAGCAATCCATGCAATCCTCTCTAACTCATGGATGCTCTCAACATGGATTGTCTCTATACCAGCGGACAATGCCAAGTTCAATTCTTCGTCCAGTTTTCCTGGCCCGCCAAAAATAATAGGGGTCTCTGGAAAATTTGCACGGACATGTTGTATTTCCCCACTCGATGCCACCTCGAACCCATGCACAAGAGGAGCTAGCGCTCTTAGTATAGGTAATTCCGGGTTGGCTTTGACCGCGTAAAATAACTCGCAATTGATAGGAAGCTTACTGACAAGTTGTTTTACGTGCCCATGCAAGCTGCCTAGATCGTAGATATAGGCACAAAAAGGATCTCTATGTTTGGAGACCAGCGAGGGAAGCATAGCGACAAGATGCTCAGACAGCATGGGGCATACTCCATATTTGCCGCAGAGGATTAGGGATATCTTGGTAGGAGGATTCACGATCTCTACGCTTGAGAAACCTGCCGATTAAATTGGACTTTGCAGGAAGATCGGCGGAGGAAAGCAGTTCTTGAAGGCGTAAATAACCTAAGCTTTCGGTACCATATTCTCCGGCAAGTTCATGCAATACCTCACCTACAATTCGCCACAATTTCCTTTCTAGTTTTTCATTCCCTTGTCCGAACCTGCCGATGGCTTCACCGAGATGATTGACGAACAGGCAATAGGCAACCCGCTTCCACCCAAGGTCATCAGAATAATAAAGTGACTTTTGAACAGCGGGGTCGATCTTTCCGAGTCTTGATACATCAAATCGGCCATGTACCAATTTGACTCCCTCGAAATCACGCAGGAATATCTGGCGCGGCAATCCATTCGCAATACCGACTACAACATTCTGCATATGCGGCTCAAATATCATTCCATACGAAAAATAGGCATGCAGCACCGGCTTGATTAAAAGCTCTGAGTATGACTGCATCCATGTTTCGATCAGTGAGGTTTCCGAGCGGATTCTGGCTTCCGGCATTTCTTTTAATAGTTGAAAAACTGGAGCATCTCCATGTGGAATTTTTTCGAATAATGCACCGGCAACCAAGGGAGTAACATGTGGTGCCGTATGTGCAGTTACGTTCTCTCGAAGGATTGTTGCAAATCCTTCATTGATTTCAACCCGTTGAGTCTCTGTGTTGCAATAGTGCGGCATGTCAAGAGTAATAAACGCAGGTTCCTGAAGGATGGTGAAATGGGGAAACATGTGCTGCAAGTCTGGCTTATGCTCAAGCAACAACTGATTAATCTTTAGCGCGCTTTCCAATTCATAGTGGGCATTTTTTCGCACACAATTGGTGATTCTGACGTTAAGCGAGAATTTGTAAAAGTATGGGTTGTTTGGGTGGTAGAGTGTGCGGATAGATGATGTAGGGAAGTATTTTTCCCCAATGGCTGGGTGATATTGAATGCTTCCATCTTTGAGTGCGCTTCTAACCGCAGGATGTTTCAATAACAATTTCGATTGCCATGGATGAACTGGAATGGCCTTGCTTGCCCCTATGTCCGGCAGTTCTTTATTCAGATTCTGTTCGATTAATTCTGAAGTTTTTGTGGGTAGCCCGGATTGCTCACGGACGAATTCTGGCAGGACAGTGAAATAGTCGAGGGCAAAACTGACTTTCAATTCGGGCGAATATTCCCGTAAATCTTGTCGATTGAACCCTTGCCTACTTTTCGGTGCCGGATGATAGGGGTGCCCAAATACCATTGACTGCTCGGAATCAATAAAATTGGTTGTGACATATCCATTATGTCTCATCTTCTCACGCTGCTCGATGATGACAGTGCTTACTGTATTGCTTTCACAGACTTGCCTGAAAAGATCAATGTTGAACGGCGTTCCGAATTTGAGCGACAAGTCGTCAATGATGAGCTTTGCGAGTGCTTTCCATGTCAAGGATTTCCAGCGCTTGTTCGTTGGACTACGATAATAGGCATTTTCCCCGAATCTATAGCTTCCAACTATCGAGTATTGCTCAAGAGATACAAGTAGCATCGCATCAAGTCTTGGTATTTTTACATGAATGTAGGGCGCTCCTCTCATTTCGACATGATCCTGCTGACCGTCACTTTTCATTGAATACACCGTAATTTGTCCTTCAGGCACCGCAATTTCCCGGCAATAGCAATTAAGCAGGTTTTCGATGCTACGCTGTCCAGCAAGGTGGGCGGCTGATAGTGCTTCGTAGGTAGAGCTTGCTTCGATACTGTTCATGGTTATTTACTCCTATGTAAAATCCAGAAGGTGCCGTCTCCCGGATTAATGCCTCGAATAAGCGAGGCTTATCCATAGTGATGATAAAGCCATCACTACGGCCGACATCAAAAAAGGTATCCTGAGATTGCCGTGTAAGGCAGCCATATCTCCCAGAAGGGCTCCTGCTGCCATGGCGCTTCTACCGGTGAGTTCAAACCTTGAGAATATATTGGAGGCGTTTCCTGCTTCTATTAACCTCACGAGAAAAATGTTGATGGAACCCAATGCCATGAACAAGGCAATCCCCATCGCTATTCGACAAGACGCAACCGTAGGCCAGGATTGGGCAAGCCATTGTCCCAAGAGACTGCAGGCAAGCGCCGCGAAACTAATGATTAAAACATTCCGTGCATCCAATTGTTTGAACTGCCTCGCAAACGGGGCAAATGAGAGATAGGCGAAACTTGGAATGGCAAATATGGTACCGAGTAGTTGGATTGGCATGCTGCTGAAATATGTTTGCATGTAAGGTATGAAATTCGGTGCCGTAGCAGAGACGGAAAACAACAAAAGCATTTGGCTCAGGTAAGGTAGCCGGATTATCTGTGGCGGTACGGTTTTGAGCGGTGTAAAGTTTTGAGTGGTGCTAGTATGACTCTCCCCGTTAGGCAGCATGAATATCAGTAATAAGGCTGAACAGAGTGTCAGGATGGCCAGTAGCCTGTAGATATGCAGTGGTGATGTCATCGCGACAATCGCGACTCCAAGCATTGCCGGCCCCGATGCCGAGGCAATACGGGTGATGACTTGTAGAGAGCCGATGCCGTTAACCAGGCCAATTCCTTGCGCGTGGCAGGCCAAGTAGCTGCTTGAGGTGGCAAAGGTTGGTGCGACAATTCCCTGCAATACCAGTCCTGTCAGAAACTGTGTCGGCGTGCCGGCAAAACCGGTCACCATCAAGGATGCGGAGATGCCGAGATGGCTTGCGATTAAGGCATTTCTCGCTCCGAGAAAATGTGGCAACATTGCCCTCCAGCGGTAGGTCACAATGGCAGCTGTCGCTGGAGCGGCGTAACAGAGGCCTAATATACCATTCGCGCCATGACTAAAGCTTGTTGCAAGAATTGTTGCAAAGAAAGGTGGAATGCTAAAAGCGACAAACATGGCCGCAAAGTGGCTCACCGCAACGAAGCGAAATATGGAACGATGGTTTGACATAATAGCCAACTAGTTAAAGCCGGTTGCAAGTTACTGGGCGGTTGTTTTAAAAAATTTATTATTATTCAGTGGGTTAGGTACGTAGTGATAAGCCCCTTTTGTGTCTTCATCGTAAAGTTTTCTTTTGGAATACTGGCTGATCCTGATTTCCGGTATGAACAGGTCGAAAGCCTTAAACCGCTGATGTAGCTCCGGAAATTTTTCCTGGTATTTCAGAATGGTATCAGCGGCCATTTTCCAGAATGTGGTTTCCGGTAGTCCATAACGGGAATGCAGGAAATGTGATATTTCAGCTACATGCACGAAAAATATGGAATCGTGCAGATACCAAACCACCTCTTGCGCTGTTGCATCCAGCACCGAGCGTTGGCCTGGCCTAAGCCTGAATCCAGGTGCGTCATCAAGCGATGGGCATAGCTCAGGATATTGAAGATAACTCCTGTCAAACCTGATTCCGCCAGGGAGATCCCTTACTGCGACCCGTAGTGGCAATCCATCACGGAATATCAGAATGGTGTTTTGCGCATGGGCCTCAAACCCGATACCGTGCGTGTATGTAAGATGAACGAACGGCGTCAGGAAAACTTCGAGCAGCCTGGAAACCCAAGGATGCAATCCGTAACTTTCAATCCAGTTGTCAGCAAGCGCTTGTCCTTTTGCGTCTACGAAACACAAGGCGGTAGCTGGTATGGCAAACTCGCCGGGACGTAGGTGCATGTATATGCTTTCGCGCCAGATTGCCCCGATCATTCCGAAACGACGCTGTTTTAAAGTTTGCGGGAGGTGAGATCTATTGTCGTGGACTCCGGCAACTTCTCTGATAAAAGAAAAATCAAGCTCATCTTTCAAGAAATCGTCTCTTTGTAAAATTCCATTGAGCCAGTCGGAAACGGGTGCACTATTTGCAACGTTGTGTGGCGACAATAGCCTATCTGCAGAAGTATTCACAATGGAAAGTGCCAGTTTTACCGTATATGCGTTTTGCTTAGTCTGGTTCGACAAGGTTCTGGTGGATTGTTGTGGGCGGTAATCGTCTGGATGGAATCCTAGCGGGATTAGGTCATTGCATGCAATTTCGTCGACATATTCCAACTGGATTTTCTCCCGCCATTGCCAAGGATGCACAGGAACGAAGACGTAATTTTCTGCTTGCTCATTCTTATTGACGATGTGTTCCTTGAATTCATTGAAAACTTTTTCACCGATTTCTTCGTGAATAAGCTTTTCAAAATTGATGGATTGGCTCGCATAAGTACATGCCACGGATTTACGTAAGGCAATCCAGAATAAATTAACCGAAGGATGGAAGTCATGCCCATATGTGCAATTATCAAGCAAGTCGAAACCGATTCTGGATTTGTAGCAAGGGTGGTACCGATGGCCGTCAATGACTGCGCTTTCAAAGTCGTCATATGTGCGAAGTTGATCCAGAGAAATGCTGGAATTAAAATGATGGGCGGCGCAATCTTTGGCAACTGTATTATTCAGTTCGGCAATGAATACACTCAGTTTTTCCTGATTCGGTTCGAATAACTGTGCTGTTTCAGCTAGAAATAATGCGATTGACGGCGTTTCTATTGCTTGGTCACCAGTCTTGCGCAGAATCTCGCTGTTTATCCGCACCCTTCCATAACTATCTGAAATTCTCCCTGTGCAGGTATAAGCTACTTGGTTTCCAACGGAATCAAGCCCGGAAATTGTGAATTCCACCACTTCGTTTTCAAGCTTTTCTCTTGTGTGATGCAGGACATCCTCAAAAAGCATGGATTCCGCCAGTTGCCTTAAAGCCCGGGATTTAACAGCGATGTAGTTAGAACCAATTGCATCGACAGAGAATTTCAGCTCACTTACGTTTCCATACATAGTCACTTACCCCCGGCATTATTAGATTTAACAAAACAAAAATCGTTGAACGGACTCGGGTTGAAACGATTGCATTTTTTATGCCATAAGGTATAAATTTCGTAACATTATGATTTTATTTAACAATTAAGTTTTAATTGTTGCTTAAGAGGAGGATGCAGTCATGTTGGTTGTTGTTATAAACCAGTATCGGTTATTTTTAACCATGCCAATCATTGACGTAGGTTTGAGTAGTAATCCAGTTCTTCGTGGAACTTTTAAATGTATTGCGCATGCATCTAAAGGCTGCATAAAGTGCAAGTTCTAATGCCCGCAGATGTTTGAAGGCAAACCATTTCTATTTTTTATAGTCTCATTGGTATCGGAAGTTCATGTAATTACGGTTCGTTTTTCGGGAAGCAATCAATTGAGGAGACAGTATCATGAACAAGATGAATCTGACTGCCAAAAAGTGTACGCCTTGCCAAGGTGGTGTTCTGCCGATGTCCTGTGACATCGCGGAAAAGTATCTGACTGAAGCACCTGGATGGGAATTGCGTGATAACGCTACCAGGGTGAAACGGACTTTCAAGTTCGGTAACTTTGTAGATGCAATGGCATTAGCTCAACGTGTGGGTGAGCTATGTGAAGCAGAAGGCCATCATCCAGACATCACGGTTGGGTGGGGGTACTGTAAAGTCGAGTTCCAGACCCACAAAATTAATGGACTGCATGAGAATGACTTTATCATGGCGGCCAAGGTCAATAGGTTGGCTGACTCAATGAACAAGAGTGGCAGGTCTGATACGGGACTCAAAACTGCTGCATAGCTATATTTTGCTTAGACGCTGAGGTGCTTTAAGCACTTAGTCCAGTTCAATCATCCCATCGAAACTGACGTTGAGGTTTGCTGAGCCGATTGTCAGCGTCATTTTTGCAGGCAATTTCTCGTTGCCTTTGAGATGTCCGTTGGCAATTGCTTGTGCCACAGCCTGCTCAATTTCGTGCTGGGAATTGACCCCCACCATTTTCAGGAACCTACGGATACTCATGTTGAACGTATCATTGTTCATAACAGACTCCTTTATTAACTGTAAATTAACACGGAAGATGCCGCTATTAAATCCCCAATACTTCAGGTAAATCCACAACTGAATCAATCGTTAAATCCGGTTTGATTGCCGATGCATCGGCATAGCTCTGCCGGTATTTGCCGGTCCTGACTAAAATCCCTTTCAGGCCGGCCTGCTGCCCGCCGCCTACATCAACATCAATGTCATCGCCTATGATAGCGACTTCACCGGGTTGCAGCCCCATGTCATCCAGGGCGATTTGAAAGAAGTCTGCAGAAGGTTTTCCAATGATCATCGCCTTGGCGCCGCTAGCGTATTCCAGGCCATCAATAAACCCGCCGATATCCATTTGCAATCCTTGCTCCGTCTGCCAGAAGCGGTTTTTATGGATGGCAATGAGCTTTGCACCACGCATCAGGCAATTGAAAATTTCATTCAATAACGGATAAGACCAGGCATTACCGATGTCACCAACCACTATATAGTCTGCCGCAGTGTCTGACTGGCGAAATTGTTTAAAGTCTTTTTTTACATCATCTGCCAGCAGCAAACGGCAAACCGGGTCGTGCTGGCGTTGCAGGTAAAGCAGGGTAGCCTGTGGCGCACTGATGATCTCATCGGCAGGGATAGCAAAGCCCAGGTCATTGATCTTTTTCTGCAGCGATGCCAGGCACAAAGTGCTGGTATTAGTAACAAACCGGCATGGAATCCCGCTGGCCCGAATTCTCGCTATAGCTTCGACTGCGCCTTCGATAGCCTTGGAGCCGGTATAAAGAACGCCATCCAGGTCAAATAGAATGCCTTTGATAGAGGAGAAGGTGCTCATGTCTGGTTTTGTCTCCGGAACTGGCTTAGCAAATAATACACAACTTTCTAATCAGGTTGTGACTGTCACGGGTAGTATAAGTTACAGGAATTGTAACCTGTTTTTTGTGATTACGGCCTCGGCAGCTTATCCGGACGTGGCTATTGTAATAAGCTAATTTGTACCGGTCAGCATGTGGGCAATGGCCCGTTTGAATGGTGAGATACGATTACCGATATGCAGGGATGCCGTCCGTAGCAGGCGGGCCGGAATGGAGTCATTGCCATAGAGTTTTGCTATAGCATGTGTGGCGAGAAAAAGTGGCCGCGTTCTGAGACGGTGCTTTCTTTCGTAGCGTTCGAGCAATTCTGTGGCTGCGATGTTGCCGCCGCGCGATTGTGCTGTCCTGATTTTGCTTGCCAGCGCATCTGCCCCGCTCAGGCCAAAATTGAATCCGTGCGCTGTTACCGGATGCATGCCGACCGCCGCATCGCCAACCAACGCGAAACGTTTTGCTACAATCCGGCTGGCGTAGGCTGTCACCAGCGGGTAAGCATGCCGTGTTGAAACCAGTCGCATTGCCCCTAGCCGATGCTTGAATCGTATTTCAGCTTCCTGATTAAATTCCGCCTCGCTCATTGCCATTAACCGTTGAATATCATTTGAAGGCAGGGTGATGACCACTGACGAACGCATGCCATTCATCGGTAGTAGTGCCAGTGTCTGACCATAGTCGAAC
Source organism: Methylotenera sp. (assembly GCA_049302535.1). Lineage (GTDB taxonomy): Bacteria > Pseudomonadota > Gammaproteobacteria > Burkholderiales > Methylophilaceae > Methylotenera. Next base: position 11,537 of record JBAQME010000179.1, on the reverse strand, counting down.
CACTCCCATGCGACATGCTGATGCGGAATATCATGCTCCATCACGCATACCATCATGGTCTTGCCAAAATCGTGCATCGTCGCGGAAATTCCCATCGCGCGGCGAGTCTCCGAAAAACGGCTGTCTGCGGCTACTATAAGCTGCGCTTCAATTTTCTCACCGCCTGCAAGCGAGATGTGGGCACCTGCATTATCGGTGCTGATTCCTGTGATCTGTGCCTCCGTTAGCAGCGTGATAGAGGGGGATGCCTTGACCGCTTCATAGGCTGATTTTCGGATGAGGTAGTTGGATACAAGATAACCAAGTTCCTGCTTTTTGCTGTCACGGTGGTCGATATTCATGGCATAAAACGATGGCCCGTTCAACACACGTGCATCACGCAAGGGGGAGATGGCATTGTGGTCAATGCGCTCCCACAACCCAAGCTCGCGCATAAGTTGGGCAGAGCGATGTGTGAGTGCAATTTCACGTCCATCGAAGGCGGGATTGGCTAAAGCAGACTCATGCTGCCGTTCCAGTATGGCAATGCGTAATCCGCATCCGGCAACAGCCTGAGCGAAGCATAATCCGGATGGCCCCGCCCCAACAATGACAATATCGAAATTCATGGTAATTCGATCAGGAAATTTCCCATATGAAAATATTCCTAATCATTGCGGCAAATACAAAAATTAGCTTTGACTCATGTCAATGAGCAATTATTTAGGTTTTTTTCCTGGGCTGAGCCAGAAAGCGAATGGGTTTTAAATACGGGTTTAATTTGAAGCTACGGATGTCCTGAGATAATTACAGCAAGACTACAATGCACCGCCTCGTTTGGACGGTGCATTTTTATTTGTTGTATTTGTCAGCGATGCGTTATTTTTTACCCTTGCCAACCTGGTTACCAATCACGCCGCCGACTGCTGCACCACCGATAGTTCCGAGAGCGCTGCCGTTTGTAAGGACGGCGCCACCAACTGCACCTATACCAGCGCCAATGGCGGTACTTTTGTCTCGAGTAGACATATTGCTACATGCAATCAGGCTGAATATTGCCATTACAATCAATGAATTAACTAGAATTTTTTTCATGGTTTTCATTTACCTCTCCATATTGTTTTACTTACAATTTTTGGACAAATAACCTTTCAAACAATTCAATAATCATTTCATGTCTCGCGCTCATTCAACCGGGGTGCGAGCTTGAGCAGGGCATCCTACTTCTTCATCTTCTGTCTTAACTTGTAGACTTGACGCTGAGCCGGTTATCGACCTCTTTCACGTCTGACACGGCAGCAGCAATTTGCTTGGCTTTATCACTGTTTTCTTTTGAATCGACCAGGCCGCTCAGTGTTACAACGCCGCCAAGAGTGCTAACATGAATTTCCAGGCTCTTCAGGTTGGGATCAGCAATAATTTCGGCTTTAACTTTTGCCGTGATCGATGCGTCTTCCAGTGCTTTATCAACATGAGCTGCTTGTTCACTCAGTTTTTCAGAAGCTTTATCTAATTTCTCACCGGCTTTTTCCACAGCCAGATCGATTGTCTTGCCCGCATTTTCAGCTGAATTCTGCTTTTCACAAGCGGCTAGCCCAAAGCAGAACGCTATTGCAAATACTGCTAATTTCATTTTTTTGGTATTCATTCGCGTATCCTCCAAGAAACAATTGACATAAATACGTCTGATTGAAATGTGCATTGATAAATGCCAATACATGAACAGAGTGCCAACAAGATGCTGATTATGAACTCGTGAGTAGATAGAGTATGTACGGCCTTGCACGTATATCTATAGGCAACTTTCATTGAAAACTGCAAGGTAATGCTAAATGCGATAACCCTGATGGCTATGGGTTATCTTCATTATTTTTCACTTGATTGGCTGCAAGATTTTCAAGTGAATTACTTCCTTCTCCGTACGTGCGAGGCCGTACATACAATATTCAACATTTAGACCATACTCAATTTCACTTGATTGATGAATATGATTTGAATTTATTGATATTCGGTTAGCAGCTAAAAATGTGTCTTCATGGCATCAATAACTTAATGGAGGGAATAGCAATGGACAATATCAATGTATCAGGCAGAGAAAATATCCCTAATGTAACAAAAGAGCAGTTAATGGCTGATTTCAATTTGGTGATTTCAGACGCAGAAGCCTTGATTAAAGCTACAGCCAATCAGGGTGGAGAGGCAGTGGCAGCGCTGCGTACCAAAGCTGAGAAATCTCTCGCCATTGCGAAGGCAAGGATGGCTGATGTTGAAGTGACGTTGCGAGCCAGAGCCAAATTAGCATCCAGGGCAACAGATTGCTATGTTCATGAGAATACCTGGCAAACCATTGGTGTTGTTGCCGGTCTTGGGCTCCTCGTCGGGTTTGTTATGGGCCATCGCTAGCTGCAGATTATCAGGGATTGAACAATGCAAAAATCTGGAAATCAGGAGGAATTTTTGTCACTAACAAGGAGCATTGCCATGACATTAATCAAACGATTCACCATTTTATTATCCGCTATCATGCTGGTTTCTCTTCTAGGATGTGCATCGACGGCCAAACAAGAGGGGACTGGTGAATATATTGAAGACTCCGTTATTACCACCAAAGTGAAGGCTGCCATTTTCAATGAACCCAGCTTGAAATCGAGCGAGATAAATGTCGAAACCTTTAAGGGTGTGGTTCAGTTAGGCGGCTTTGTTAGCTCACAGGCTGCTGTTAATAAGGCGGTTGAGGTTACACGCGGGGTGAAAGGCGTGATTAGTGTCAAGAATGACATGCACGTTAAGTAGGCGCATCGATCAACTTTTTACTGGCAACCCTCATTGCCGCTGGCATAACTTGGTGGCAGTAGCGTGCCAGTTGGCGAGCGTTCAAGGTCGGCGTTTCTAAACGTTCCAACTATTGTGATTGTCGCAGATAAATCACCAGCTTAAATGACCATTGTAGTGATGGCCGTTTATTAAACAGGAGGTTAGAAAATGCATTATTTGCTTATTGTGTTGTCACTCTTGTTTGGCCTGGCAACCTCATCATGCACTAACTCGTATCCTCCCGGTAATGTCTCTGTCGGTATCGGCATTAATGTGCCGGTGTATCCGCAGCTCGTTCTGGTGCCAGGCTACCCTGTTTATTATGATCCTCGTGTTAATCTGAATTACTTCTTTTACGATGGCCTGTACTGGGTATTTATCAGCGATAACTGGTACGCGAGCAGTTGGTACAACGGACCTTGGGATTTGGTGGGACGTAACTATGTACCTTTGTATGTGCTGCGTGTGCCGGTGCGCTACTATCGACAGCCACCAGCATATTTCCGCGGCTGGAACGCTGACGCCCCGCCGCGTTGGGATGAGCACTGGGGCCGTGATTGGGAAGAGCGTCGAGTCAGATCTGACCAATGGGGACGCAGTCCGGCCCCGGATCCTGCGCCATTGCCAGGTTACCAGCAGCAATATTCGGGAGACCGCTATCCACGCGAGGTTGAACAACAACGTTCAATTCGTACAGAGAATTATCGTTACCAGCCGCGCGAGGCCGTTACACAGGAACGTTTTAAACAGAAAGGCAGGGGGCGTGAAAGAATGGATGTAGAGCGTGTACGGGATCGTCGGTAACTGCACATAAAAATGAGTGTTGTGCGGGGTGTTGTTGATTCGCAAGTAAGATGACCTGTCGAATCATATCCGGATTCCGCGTTTAATTTAATGGCCGGTCTATCAGGCTTCTGACCGCCCAGTGATTAGGCGGTACAATCTTCAATTATGCAACGAATTGTCAGCCTGCAGCATATTGTAAAAATACCTCATGAATCCTGAAGATCTACAACTTTTAGTCACGTATGTAATGCCTTATGGCAAATACAAAGGCCGGTTAATCGCTGACCTACCCGGACAATATCTGAATTGGTTTGCCCGGGAGGGATTCCCATCGGGTGAGCTAGGCCGGCTGCTGCAGTTGATGCAAGAAATAGATCACAATGGGCTCTCGCCCTTACTGGAACCACTAAGGAAAGAGTTGTAAAGCAGTTTATGCGTAACCCATGAGGGTAGTTGCGGTGTACCGGTGTTTAGTTGTAGCCTGTGATATGGCGCAGTCGCAGTGCTCGCATACTACATATAAAAGCAACCATCGGAGAATGGAGAGCATGAGCAAGTTGGGGAAATGGCGCGGGAAGCCGCACGGAGGTATTGCTGCGGTCATTTTGATGTTGAGTGTGCCAGTCTACTCGGCTGAGGATGCAAGTGATCCACAGGTGCGCATCCGCGAACTTGAAAAACAAATGCAGCTTTTGGCTGAGCAACTCAAGGCAGTGCAAGAGCAGCTGGCACGCAACGCGCAGCCTGCAGCTGCTGCAGCTCGAACAGTCAAACCTACTGTTAGTAATCCAGTTGAGGCTTCGTTTAAAAATGGACTCGTGCTGCGTGATGCAACAGGTGACTGGGCTCTGCGCCTGTATGCGCGGGCGCAATTGGATTACCGCCATTTTGCTCCGGATGAATTCTCTGCTGATACCTTCAGTATGCGTCGTGCCCGTATTGGCACTATCGCGACCTTCTTTGAAGATTTTACGCTGCGGATCGAAGGCGAGTTCTCGGATGCCAATGCCAAGCTGAATGACGCTTATCTGGACTACACACATTTCAAGCCGGCCATGCTGCGTGCCGGACAGTTTAAAACAATGTATGGTCTGGAGCGCTCGCAGGCGGCGATGGATTTGAATTTTATGGAGCGCGCCTTGTCGGAAAGTCTGTTAGGTGCGACGTTTGACCGTGGTGTGATGCTGCACGGGGCACCGGTTAAGGGACTTTACTACAATTTGGCCTATGTCAACGGTAGCGGACAAAACACAGATGAAAACAACGCCAAGTCTGATAGCAAGGATAGCTCATTGCGCGTTGTAGGCGATCTGGCTCAATGGGTCGGGTGGACGAATAGTGTGGTGCATTTGGGTGGTTTTCATGCAAATGGCCGGCAAGCTGCTGGATCTACGGTGCCGACATTACGCACCGAAGGGCGTGGGGTGACGTTTTTCTCTACGACCAATAACAATACTTTTGCGACAGGTGTTGACCGCACACTGAACGGGTTTGAATCGGCAATTGCCTATGGGCCAGTCAAGTACCAGGGTGAATACATACGCGCCGGTTTTGATGATGGTAATGTTGAGCGCGATATGTCGGCTTGGTACGCCAGTTTACAATGGCTGGTCACCGGTGAGCATTACGCAGATTTCTATAAGAGCGGCGCGTTTACGGGCATTGCCCCAAAAAACAACTTCCGTTATGACAACCCTGGTTGGGGTGCACTTGAAGTTGGTGCGCGCTATACGCGTTTTGACGCTGCAGATTTCAGGAATCTGCTGGCTAATAGCGGCACCGTCATATACGCGGCTGGCGCCGATGCCTGGACACTGGGCGCTAAATGGATTCTTAATGCAAATGCCCAGGTACAACTGAATTACGTACATACCAGTTTCGACACGCCGATTACGCTGAATGGAAAAACTGATAATCACGAAGACGCCATGAATATGCGTATGCAGTTCGATTTTTAATCTGGAATCGACGGGCAATAGGGAGAGTAGAATGTTTCGGAATGGTTGGATATGGGCGTTGATCCTGATGTTGCTGGGTTCCTGCGGAAAGCAGGAAGAGGTAGCATATCAACCAGGATTTACGACAAAGTCCAAGGACCAACTCAAGGAATATGTGGTCGGGATCCATCCATTGCACAATCCACAGCGATTGATCGAAGTGTATGGCCCAATTGTGGAATACATCAATCTTCATATTCCTGAAGCACGTTTCAGGCTGGAAGCGTCACGTAATTATGAAGAGTTTGATAAAAAGTTATATGCAGGGCATTTCGACTTTGCCATGCCTAACCCTTATCAGACGGTTCGCGCACTCAAGCATGGGTACCATGTTTTTGCGAAGATGGGTGATGATGAGGAGTTTCGCGGCATTATTCTTGTACGCAAAGACAGCGGTATTCGCAAGGTGAGCGATCTCAAGGGTAAGACCGTGTCTTACCCGGCTAAATCTGCGCTTGCGGCGACCATGATGCCGCAGTACTACCTGCATACCCACGGTATTGATGTGAATCGCGATATTGAAAATCACTATGTTGGCTCACAGGAATCATCCATTCTTAACGTATTTCGAGGTCACGTGGCGGCCGCAGCAACTTGGCCGCTGCCATGGAAGAGCTTCAGTGCCGAGCATCCTGAAATGGCCAGCCAGCTAGAGGTGAAATGGCAGACTGCGCCATTGCAGAACAATAGTTGGGTGGTGCGTCATGACGTGCCACAGCTTATTGTGAACAAATTTAAAATGCGCCTGTTGAGTTTGAACGATAGCCCAGAAGGTAAGCGCATGCTGGCGCGGTTACCGATTTCCCGATTTGAACCTGCTACCAATGATACTTACCGCCCGGTAGTGAATTTTTTAGAGACTTTCTCAAAAGATGTGCGGACGGTTGAATGGTAAATACCTTACATGTGTTACGAACCCTGCTGGAACGCATTATCGCGTTTTGGGGACACTCACTTCGCCGGCAACTGGTATGGTCGTTTGGCCTGGTAACGCTGCTGGTAATGGTGAGTTTCAGCTATCTGATGTTCGTTCAGCAGCGCGATTTTCTTTATAGAACTGATACTGACCGTGCCTCGGGCCTAGCCAATGCGCTCGCTACCAGTAGCACTTCCCTGGTGCTGGCTGATGATATAGCCGGGTTGCAGGAGGTGTTGCTGGGCTTTTCCGGTACACCCGATCTCAAATTTGCGCTGGTGCTGTCGCCGCGGGGCGAAGTGCTTGGCGCGACCAATGCAGGCTTGGTTGGTCGTTATGTGAATGATGCGGTAAGTCGCAAGTTATTGGATGCGTCAGCAGAATTTACCGTGCTGGTTAATGAGAAATCACTGGTTGATGTAGCGATGCCGATTATGGCGGGTGATCGCCACGTAGGCTGGGCACGGGTCGAAATAACGCGCCAGTCTTCCAATGCAAACCTGAATCTTCTAGGACGAACGGGGATAGGTTTTTCGCTGCTTGCGGTGGTCGCTTCCTTTCTTCTGGCAGCTTGGCTCGCACGGCGCCTGACACATAGGCTGTACCACTTGATTGATGTGATGAACGCTGTTGAAAGCGGTAATCGTGAAGTGCGTTCTGCCATAGCGGTACGGGATGAGGTCGGTAAGCTGGCGCGCAGTTTCAATCGAATGTTAGACACGCTTAGCGGGTCAGAGCGGCAGTTGAATCGTATTAACAGTTTATATGCCGCATGGACCGAGAGTAGTGAAATTATTGTCCGCCAAAAAAATGAGAAATTGCTGTTAAACAGCATCTGCGAAGTTTTGGCAAAACGCGTGCCTTTTGAATTGGTTTGGATTGCCGTGCCGGAAAGTGATGGGTCGATTAAGCCATTTTCTTTTAGTGGAACATCTTCAGATTATCTTAATATGATTAGTGTTTCAATCGATGAAAATAAGCCAGGGGGGCGTGGGCCGGCCGCGACAGCGATCAGGGAAGGTACTCTGAAAGTATTTAATCACTTTCTTGAAGATGAAAACACATATTGGCATAACGTGGCGGCGAAGTTCAATTTTAATTCCGTGGGTGCATTTCCGCTTTATCGCGGTGGAAAAATCTACGGTTGCATTGCAGTTTATTCCACTGAAATTAATTTCTTTTTACCCGAGCTAATCAGCTTGATGAGTGGCTTGGCCGGTGATATTACCTTTGCCCTGGATAATCTGGATCGAGAGCGTCAGCAGCATGCTGCCGCGATTAAGTTGGAGCAGGCAGCCACGGTATTCGAGCATAGCAAGGAAGGCATTTTGGTCACGGATGCCGATAACAAAATTGTTTCGGTCAATCGGAGTTTTGTTGAAATTACCGGCTATCGTCTTGAAGAGGTGGTTGGACTTGATCCCAGAATACTTTCTTCCGGACGTCAAGATGATGAGTTTTATTACCAAATGTGGAAAAGTATTGCTGCAACTGGGAGCTGGCAGGGAGAAGTCTGGAATAGGCGCAAGAACGGCGAGGTTTTTCCGGAGTCGTTGACGATCATATGCGTTGAAAATTCTGATGGTGCGGTCATCAACTATCTGGCAATTTTCAGCGATATTTCCGAACGCAAATTGGCTGAGGAGCGCATTCAGCAACTGGCGCATTATGATGTGTTGACTGGCTTGCCCAATCGAGTGCTGTTCAGTGACCGGTTAGAGCAGGCCATGATTTCAGCGCAGCGCAACCAGTCTAAAATTTCGCTGTTGTTTCTGGATCTCGACCGCTTTAAGCAAATTAACGATACCCTGGGCCACGGTATCGGTGATCAATTGCTGCAACGGGTGGCACAGCGCCTGCTGGATTGCGTGCGGGAGCAGGATACGGTGTCGCGCCAGGGTGGGGATGAATTTATTGCGGTGCTGCCTGAAACGGATGCTACAGGTGCCGAGCTGGTTGCGGAAAAGATATTGCAATCCATTATCCAGTCGTATTCCATCGAGGGGCATGATCTGCGGGTGACGGCGAGTATCGGCATTGCGGTATATCCTGACCATGCGCTAGATTCCGAAAGCCTGATCAAGTATGCAGATGTGGCGATGTATCAGGCCAAGGAAGGTGGTCGCAATCGTTATCTGCGTTTCGAACCTAGCATGAATGCCTCTGCTTATGAGCGCCTCAGGCTTGAAACGGCTTTACGCGTGGCGCTGGAACGCAATGAGTTCCGCATTTTTTACCAGGCGCAAGTCGATTTGATAGATGGTCATATTATCGGATGTGAAGCGCTGGTTCGCTGGCAACATCCCGAAATGGGATTGATTTTCCCGGAAAAATTCATTCCATTGGCAGAAGAGACCGGGCTGATCGTGCCAATCAGTCACTGGGTTCTTGAAGAGGCCATCAGGCAGTGCCGTACTTGGCGTGAAGCCGGGTTCCAAACATTGACTATGTCGGTGAATCTCTCAACGCTTCAATTCAGGCAGCGTAATTTGTTGATACAGATCAGCGGGCTGTTACAGAAGTACGAATTGCCGGCCAGCATGCTTGATCTGGAGATTACGGAAGGCATACTCATGCAGGGTGTGGAGCGCACGCTCGCGACCTTGCACGAACTGGCTGCAATGGGTGTTACCATCTCGATTGATGATTTTGGCACTGGCTATTCATCTCTTTCTTATCTCAAGCGCTTCCCCATCCAACAACTGAAGATTGACCAGTCTTTTGTACATGATGTGACGACTGATAGCAGCGATGCAACCATGGTGCGCACCATCATTTTGATGGCGCACAGTCTAAAGTTGCATGTCATTGCCGAGGGTGTTGAAACAGAAGAACAAGCTGTTTTTCTGCGCCAATGCGGGTGCGAGCGTGCCCAGGGGTACTATTTTTCGCGACCGGTACCAGCTGAAGAATTTGAAAAGATGCTGCAGCAGGAGCGACTCAACCCTAAACGTTTCCTGCCCGTTGTGAAGGCCCCGCTAAATTAGGCTGGATATCTTGTTTTTCCGGGTAATAGTGCCATTTCTATAATCACTCGTGCACGATAAGCCTTAATTCCTTGGCCCTAAAAAGTCCTGCTTGCCCAGTTCGACGCCATTATGACGCAGGATATTGTAAGCTGTAGTGACATGAAAATATACATTGGGAATTACCCATTTCAGCAGATAATTTTGCCCGGTAAATTTAAGGTCAGTATTGCGTACCGGGATTGTAATATCTCGTGTCTCGCTACCTTCGAGCTGCGCTGGTTGAATGGAGTCTAAAAACGCGATAGTTTTAGTTATGCGGGCTTGAAGTTCGGCAAATGTGGTTTCGTTATCTTCATATTTGGGTACTTCTACGCCAGCCAATCTAGCTGCTGCACCTTTGCTCATGTCGGTGGCAATTTGCACTTGTCGAGTAAGTGGGTACATGTCTATGAATAACCGCGCATTTAGCAGTACTTGATGCTCAACTTTTTTTGCATCTGCATACGCCTTACCCTTTTTTAAAATGGCGGAAAGATTGGTGAGTGTGCGTTTGAGCGGTGGAATTGTTGCGTCGTAGATGGATAACATAGGTGTGTTCCCGGAAGTAAGCGTTAAAGTTTAATGGATATCGTGATGAAAATGGTGATATAGGTATGGAGATGGCATTATAATTGTATAAAGTAGAGTCGAGAGTCGTCGCAGAGGATAACTTTTTTAAAAGTTATTAAAATAATCAATATGTTACGTGATCGCTCGCGAGAAATATCAATAAGCAATCAATTTTATACGGAGTAAAAGCAATGTCCAGTATCCCTGCATGTCCACAATGTACTTTAGAAAACACCTACCCAGATGGCGCGAACTATGTATGTGCCGATTGTGGCTTTGAGTGGCCAATGAACCAGGTTGTTGAAGATGACGATGCAGAGGCTGTGATCAAGGATGCTAACGGCAATGTCCTTGCGAATGGTGATGCAGTGGTGCTTATCAAAGATCTAAAGGTAAAAGGCTCATCTACCGTACTCAAAATGGGGACCAAGGTAAAAAGTATCCGTTTAGTGGGTGGTGACCATGAGGTTGACTGTAAGATGGACGCAGGCAACTTTATGCTGAAAGCGGAGTTTCTGAAAAAAGTATAAAGAAACCAGGTTTGAAACCAGGGTTGCTTTAGCGGCCCGTGTTTCACAATATTCAGGGTGTAATCATTTATGGCAGTAGTGCAGATTCAGATGAATAAACCCAATCAGGTAAAAGGCTCAGCCTTGTTTAACCTTGGATTTCGCCCGTTCTTTTTAGGGGCGGGCATTTTTGCGGTACTGTCTATTACCTGGTGGATGTCGATTTATACCTCGCACAGTTTAGTCCAAATCACCCGTATTTCTCCCAGCCAATGGCATGCACACGAGATGCTGTATGGGTATGGCATGGCAGTCGTTGCGGGCTTTTTGCTCACTGCAGTCAAGAATTGGACTGGTGTACAAACCCTCCATGGCAAATCTTTAATGGCCTTGTTCGCACTTTGGTGTGCCGCACGGCTGTTGTTTTTGTTCGGCACCGGTTTGCTGGCTTGGGCGGCGCTGTTTGACATGCTGTTTGGATTGTTTTTAATCATTGCCATTGCCCAGCCCATTGTCAGGGCAAAACAATGGCAGCAGCTTGCTGTGGTAACCAAGGTGTTACTGCTATGGACTGGCAACCTGGTTTTTTATCTCGGGTGTTATGGCCTGCTGGCTCATGGCATGCTGTATGCCATTAACGGTGCAGTGCTCTTGTTTATAAGTCTGATTTTGATGATAGGCCGCCGTGTTATCCCGTTTTTTATTGAGCGCGGCGCAGCATATTTGACCAGTGGCAATAAAGTCACGCTTAAACAGTACAAGTGGTTAGACATCAGTATCCTGGTGTTGTTTTTTGCGCTGTTTATCAATGAGATTTTTGTGCATGCCGCCTATTTGACGCCATGGATAGCGTTAGCTTTATTCGGGTTAAACGGTTATCGCTTGTGTAATTGGCATACCCCGGCCTTATGGCGCGTTCCTTTGCTGTGGAGTCTGTATCTGTCGTCGTGGATAATTA
>JBAQME010000178.1:0-3962 GCA_049302535.1 Methylotenera sp. | reverse complement strand
GATTGGAGTAATTGTGACATATTTTAAAATGCAATGAAAATATAATATAAAATGTATTTTATTTGTCACAAATTAACTTTAATAAAATATATATTTTATTAAATAATACAATGATTTATAATATTTAATGTTAATTAATGTAATATTTTATACTGCAATATACATATAGTTATATCGCATTCCGAAGCCGGGTCGTGGGTTCGACTCCCGCCGGGCGCACCAATCAGATATAGAAGTGGGCACTTATTTCAGGTGACCCACTTTTTTATCGCCTATAGTTACCGCATGCGCTAAAGCACCATAGCTGCCTTTTCTTGTTGCAGCTTTATGTTTCACGACGATTTCATCAACCAATAGATTTAAGTAGCATTTTGCGAGCGCAGAGTCTTTATTTGCATTTAATTAGTATTCTATTAATATTTAATTGGTTATTATTTAGCTATGTATTTACATCCCCCCGTGTTACATAAACGGGGGGTGAATCACGCCGTATAGGAATAAAAATTTTAGGCAATACTAAAAAAAGTTAATACTATGATTTTATTAGATACTCTATTATCAAAAATTGAATGGGCTTCACTTTTGACGCTTTTAAACGCGTCAATTAGGATGCCTACTTTACGTTAGGGCTTTAATGGTTCTGTCCGAAATTGCCGATTTATGCGCAAAATTTGAATTGGATCAGGTTCAAATCGATGCTTACTGTAAGAGCTCCGAGATCTCTGAATATCAATTATTTGATGATTTAGCTAAATATATTGCTCATGGTTACGCTAAGAATCAATTAACATTTGAATTTTGTGACGCAGTTATTAATGAGGTTTGGCGCATGTCTGAAACGGACTTATCAAACTATGCATATTCAGTTTATAGTGCTTTTGATCAAGGTGAGTTTTACCGTCTTAGTGACACAAAAGACGTTGAACCACATGAGATTTATACACGACCGCTAATTAACCAAATTATTGCTAATGAGTAATCTAACCCCTAACCCATCATTCAAGCGGGACTGGCTAAAGCCAGCCCCTTAATTCAAACGTTAGGGTTTATGCAATTATCTGATGAAAAGAAACTAGACTTTCTTGAACGAAAAGAGCGTCTTTTACCTTTACTTTATAAAGCCAGTTTTTTAATTGGCTTCGTAATAATTATTTTTTCTGGTAACTATCTTTTTGAACATAGAGCAACCGAATATAGAAACTCAATAAAAACTTCTGTCAGCGGTACCTTTAAAAGTAGTGTCAGTAAAAGATTTGCAAAATTTTGTTTCTTTGAAATAGATAAAATTGGATTAACCTCAATACAATGCAATTCTAATTTCTACTATGTTGGTCAAAAAGTAAAACTTACTAAAGTTACCAAAGCATCAGGTGAGTATTTTTATGAGATTGAAGATGAACTTCACCCCTAACCCATCATTCAAGCGGGACGCCTAACGGCGCCCCTTAATTCAAACGTTAGGGTTTCAATGGGAACAGGTAATTTTTTACTTATTGCAGCATTGGGGATACTGACACATCTATTTTGGATGGGCTTATTTCGGCAGATCAATAAAGGTCGGTTCAACGTAATAAAAAACACTACAAAATCATTTAAAGTTATTTCAGATTTTGGCTCTGTTAACATTGATCACGAGTTGCAAAAACTAACGTTAGGTGGCAAAAATCGTTATCTTAAAATCGACCTAAATCAAATTACTGGCGTTCGCTTTACTCACGATGACGAATGGGCTAGATTCGCAGAGTGGTTTTTTGGAGTTGGACTACTGGATGTCTTCCCTGCATTTCGCGACCGTGTGCATTGGTACACTATTAAACTAGTATTAAGTGATGGGAAAGAAGTTCCTATATTTGTAGCTGGCGAATATGAGCCTCGTGAATTTCTTATGGGGTGGTATCTTGATTTAGAAGTTTCCATTTTAAGCTGGTTTGGGGTGCTGCCTGACGTAGGGGCATATGCTCGGGAAACGTTAGATTGTGTTATGTCAGAACTTAACAAAGGTGGCAAAAATGTTCAATTGGTATAAAAACCCTAACCCGTCATTCAAGCGGGACGCCTAACGGCGCCCCTTAATTCAAACGTTAGAAAGCAATAAATGACACCACATCAAACGCTTGCCACGACAGTTCGTTTGTTTGCGATTTGGCTATTTCTTTACTACATCTCAACAACGCTGGGCACTTACCTGCAACTACGTAAAAACAGCCCTGATGACACATCGTTGCCATTATTTATTGGGCTTGGCGGCACTTTGGTTGTTTGTGGTTTACTGTGGTGTTTTCCAACAGCCATTGCAAAAAAAATTCTTCCCAATGCAAGCAACACTGAGAACAACCAAACAAACCTCTTTGATGGTTGGTTTTCTGTTGGTTGTAGCCTTATTGGTCTGTGGGTTCTAGCAAAAGCATTACCTGCATTCGTTAGTTACATCACCAGCGACTACATTGGTCAAAAACTCTACCCTGAAAGTTATGTGCAAAACCCAGACTGGTTGTTAATGTTGTATTTCAATATTTTTCAGTTGTTATTTGGCCTTTGGTTGTTTTTAGGTAGCAAAGGCCTAAAGAAAATATTGTTGTGGGCTAGGCATGCTTAGTTTGCTTTCTAACCCATCATTCAAGCGGGACGCCTAACGGCGCCCCTTAATTCAAACGTTAGGGAAATAATCACGTGGATACCACAGCACTCGCAACTGAAATCGCCGGAAAAGTCATTGCCGACACTTCGTTTTGGGTCGCTGTGGTTGGGCTCACTGGAGTTATCGTTGGCGCAATCATTACTGTCGTTGGGAATTTTCTGATTCACAGGCTTCAAGACAGCCCGCGCCGGAGACTTGACGAAGGAAGAAAAAAGCTCTTGGAACAAATGCTTCGTGATACACGATTCAAAGAGCGTTGGCGAAAAATCACAACACTGTCTCGCGTGATTGGCGCAGATGAAGAAACAACGAGGCGATTACTAATTGAACTTGGAGCCCGCGGCTCCGAGAAAGAAGACGATTTATGGGGGTTACTTGAGCACCATCCTCTCGACAAATTGGATCAATAGCTCCCTAACCCATCATTCAAGCGGGACGCCTAACGGCGCCCCTTAATTCAAACGTTAGGCACAATGAAAAAGTTCATACTTACTCTAATACTTCCTTTGTTTATTATTGTCAATTCTCAAGTCGTGCTAGCTGAATCAAAGAGTGACGCTGCCAAATATAAAAGGCTTGTTGATGAAGCAAAAAACTATTCAAAAGAAATAATTGAATCTTCAAAAAACCATTTTGTGTGTGGCGGAATTGGAATTATTGATAGAGGTTCAGCAATGGATCGTCCAACATATTTCTTTAAAGATGGCTCACGAGAGTTTAGCTGCTCATTAGCAATGGGCAACTGTCTTGCAGCTAACCTTGCAAAAGACTGTAGTGAGATATGCCCGCCACCTGAATGGAAAGTAAATGATTGCGACTCCAAGTATTTACTACATATCAACAGGGGAACGACCAAGGTCGCCCCTTTTAGCAAAGAGATAGCAGAAGCCGAAAATCAGCTTCTCTTACTAGCTCCTATCGGTTCTGATGCGAAGCTAGCTAAACCAATACTAGAACAAAAAGGGTTTAAATGTAATTGGTATTCTCAAAGTGAATTAGCAGGAGTTAAAGGAAAAAATGACTATTTGTATTGTGACGTAAAAACGGTTGGCGTACCGGTCCCTAGGCGGTGGCAAATAGCTCTAATACATAAAAACTTTGTTGTTACATCCGCAAAGTTTGGAATTAGCGTAACTGGGTTATAAATACAATGCCTAACCCATCATTCAAGCGGGACGCCTAACGGCGCCCCTTAATTCAAACGTTAGGCAGTTAAATGGAAACTGAAAATAAAATAGAAAAATCCAATAGAACCTTACTCTGGCTACCCATTTGGCTACCCATGGTTTATTCAATAGCAGTATGGCTTGAATTTAAGTTTACA
>JBAQME010000177.1:0-1930 GCA_049302535.1 Methylotenera sp. | reverse complement strand
AGCGCTGCCAGCAGCGTACCTTCTATTAAATGCTCTTTTAACGAAGCTACCAGTTGGTTAATAAATATGGAGTCGTTAGTGGATATGTCCAGATACATGCCGGGCGGCAGATTGGGACGTATGTCTTGTTCAAGCCGGCGCTCAACTTCATTGATGATGGCAACGGTATTGGCATTCGCTATTTTAACCATGCCCAGGCCGACTGTCGGTTTACCGTTGTAGCGAGCCACCTGGCGGTTATCTGTAATACCGTCTTCAACCGTCGCAACATCTTTAAGGCGAATCGGCACGCCGGTATTGGTTGCTACTACCATATCGGCTAAATCTTTAAGGTGATGAAACTCAAGATCGAGTTTTAATAATTGCTCGGCCTGGGCGCTCACTAAAAAACCGCCAGGGAGCTGTATATGCTCGCGATTAAAAGCAGCGATTAAATCATTGGCCGTGAGTTTATATGCCGCCATGCGCTCGGGTATGACGTTGACGCGAACTACGCGGTCACGCCGTCCGCCCAAGGTGACCTCACCTACCCCGTTAATAGTTTCCAATTTTTTCTTTAGTACATTGTTGGCATATAAATTAAGCTGCTGTATGGTACGGTCACCGCTCAGCGCCAGCCATATCACGGCTGAAGCATTGCTATCCACTTTCTGCACGATTGGCGGGTCGGTGTCATTAGGCAGGCGCCGCAATATCTGGCTGACCTTGGCCTGCACTTCGTTATAGGCAACATCAATATTTTTATCAAGTGAAAAAGTAATGGTGACAGTAGAAACGCCCGGTGATGAAGATGATTGAATGTGTTCAATCCCGGGGGTGGTGTTGACGGCAGATTCAATGACACTGGTGATGCTGGTATCAATAACATCAGGATTGGCGCCGCGTAACGTGGTGTTAATGACAATAATGGGGAAATCAATGGCCGGGATACGGTCGACTCCGATGCGCTGATAGGAAATGATGCCAAACAGGACAATTACACCTGAAAGCATCCAGGCAAGGACATGGCGTTTGATCGAGAGTTCAGGTAGCGTCATTGGTTATTTTTTGTTTATTATTGGGCGGTGCGACTTGTCGCGATTTTTACCGGGGCCTGGTCAGTCAGGAAGCCGGCACCATCCACAACAACAGTATCATTCGGGTGAAGGCCTTCGATTATTTCTACCAATCCGTTTTGACGCATCCCCGTTTTTACAATCGCCTGCTGTGCCTTATTTTCTTTTACCAGATAAACTATTTCACCTGCGGGACGGAGTACAACGCTTTGTTCCGGAATCATCAAAGCCGCTGCCTGCTCACCCAGAATAACAGTACCAGTGACGCTGGCGCCTGTTTGCCAGTCAGACTGGTCTAATACGTCTGCAATGACATCTACGCTGCGGTTGCTTTCTGTAATCATGGGTTTCAGTTCGCGAATGACTGACTCGACAACTTTTGTGCTGGTGGGCGTGCTTAAACGCACTTTCATGCCGGCTTTAAGCTGGCTGCCAATGCGCTCAGGGAAAGGGATATGCGCACGCAGGCGTTTGTTTGAAATGATTTGCACTATCGGGTCGCCCACTTTTACAAATTCACCGGTATCAACAATTTTTTTCTCAACCACGCCATCCGTGGGTGCATAAATTGTAGTTTTGCTGCTGCTATGGTTGATAGTGTCGACACGGGCTTTAGCGCCGGCAAGCTGTTCTTTCAGCACGTTTTGCTGCGCCAGGTCGCTATCAACCGCATTTTGTGAGATGAATTTTTTATTCACCAATGTCTGGCTGCGCGCAACGGTTTTAGTTTGGTTATCCAGCAGCGCTTCAATACGTGCCACTTCTGCCAAGGCTTCATTACGCTGTAAGCTGAAATCTGTTGCATCCAGAGTAACAATCAGTTGCCCCTGTTTTACCGGCTGCCCAGGATTGACGTGAACCTTAACCACACGTGC
>JBAQME010000176.1:0-3603 GCA_049302535.1 Methylotenera sp. | reverse complement strand
GGCGGCTGCGATTGAATTACAAGAACAAGACCCGCTGAATCAGTAAAACAGGTTCAAAACCACATATGAAACTCGTTTTTATTTTAGATCCGCTTGAAAGCCTGAAAATCTACAAAGATACCAGCCTAGCCATCATGCGTGAAGCCAGCCAGCGTGGTCACTCTTTGTTTGTAAGCATGCAGCATGATCTCTTTCTGCGTGGCGATCAGGCAAGGATCAACACCCAGGCATTTAAATTCACTGCGCAGGGTTATGCATTAGATACAGCTATTGAAAACTCGCCGGCAGAGTTTGATGCCATTATCATGCGTAAAGACCCGCCGTTTGATAACGAATACCTGTATAGCACTTATCTGCTCGAAATTGCGGCAAACCAGGGTGCACGCGTTTTCAACAACCCCGCCGCGATTCGCGGCTGGAATGAAAAATTATCCGTGACACGCTTCCCGCAATTTGCACCTGAGTTTTTGGTAACCGCAAACAATGCGTTAATCCGGGACTTTTTAAACGCACATCAGGACATTGTTGTTAAACCACTGGATGGCATGGGCGGCAGCAGTATCTTCAGGCTCAGATTGAACGACCCCAATATCAGCGTGATACTGGAAACCATCACCCAATTTGGCACGCGAACCATTATGGCGCAGCGCTATTTGCCGGCAATTTTACAAGGTGACAAACGCATCATTGTGATCAATGGCGAGCCGTTACCCTATGCGCTTGCACGCATACCGCTGGCAGGTGAAACACGCGGCAACCTGGCCGCTGGCGGCACCGGCGTCGCGCAGGACCTTAGCGCACGTGACCGCGAGATTGCCGTCACCGTTGGCAAAACACTGAAACAGGAAGGGCTGTTTCTGGTCGGGCTGGATGTGATTGGCGAGCATTTAACTGAAATTAACGTCACCAGCCCTACCGGCATGGTGGAAATTGCCGCACAGACTGACTGCAACCCTGCCGGCATGATGCTGGATGCACTAGAACTGCATCTTGCTCTATAAAATGCGTAAAAGGCTTGCCGGCTTATTGTTCATTGCCATTCTGGCCATTGGCATATTCGGTATTCGCGCATATAACCAGGAACCGCTTTACCATAGCCAAAGTTATGTATTCGGCACACTGGTCGACATTAGCATTTACGGCGAAACGGATGAACGCGCTAAATTATTAGCCAATCACGTCTTGCAGGATTTTCAGCATTTGCATAATCAATTGCATGCCTGGAAGCCAGTTTCCAACAATGAACCCAGCGAGCTTGGTGCACTCAATAACGCTTTTGCGCAGGGTAAGCATCCCATCGCTATTAGCCCGCAGCTCGCCGACATGCTCCTTGATGCCACAAATTTATCCGTAAGATCGCAAGGTTTGTTCAACCCGGCTATCGGTCATTTAATCGGCACCTGGGGCTTTCAGCGCGATGAGTTTAGTGCGGTGGATATTGATGAAGAAAAAATAAAAAACCTGGTCAAAGCCAACCCGCGCATGACAGATATTGTCATTCAGAACAATACGGCTTATAGCAACAACCCTGGTGTAAAGCTTGATTTAGGCGGTTATGCCAAAGGTTATGCACTGGATATGGCTGCAGACTATTTGCGTAAACAGCAAGTTAAAAACGCACTGATCAATATTGGCGGCAATATCATCGCTATCGGACAACATGGAGCTAAACCATGGCGTGTAGGCATACAGCATCCACGCAAGCCTGCCGCAATTGCCACGCTGGATTTAGCTGATGGCTGGGCAATTGGCACGTCGGGCGATTACCAGCGCTACTTCACCTTGAACGGCAAACGCTATTGCCATATTATTGACCCTAATACTGGCTACCCGGTGCAGCACACACAGGCCGTCACCGTACTCATTCCACCGCAGGCAAATGCCGGCGTGCTATCGGACGTAGCATCAAAACCTATTTTTATAGCAGCGGCTAACGACAAGGCTAAAGCCGCTGCCGATTTTGGTATCCAATATTTCATGTTCATTGATCAGCAGTCTAATATTTTTGTCACTAAAGCCATGGCACAAAAACTCGACTGGCTCGATCCCGGCATCAACAAAAACACCCATGTTAAGTTTGTTACGCTCCCTTAAGCCAACGTTCAGGCATGTATTGGTTGGTGACTGGCTGACCGTCATTTTCAGCATGGTTCTTATCGTTTTTTTATTCCAGACCTTATGGTCTCATCAGCACGCGACTAAAGTGCAAATCAGGCTGGGTGATAAAATTTACGCAACCTATAACCTGAACCTGCAGCGAGAAGTGCATGTACACGGCCCGATTGGCGATGCAGTGATTCACATATCACAGGGGAAAGCACGTTTTGCCAAATCACCCTGTCATAATCAATATTGTGTGCATCAAGGCTGGCTAACACACACCGGACAAGTTGCTATTTGTCTGCCCAATCAAATCAGTTTGGAACTCATTGGCGAAGAAAAGCCTTATGATTCACTTAATTACTGAATTGATTTAAGCAACGTTAAATATAAACATCGACTGCACAAAGACGTATCATGCACATTCAAACCACCATTGACGATCATCGCATTGCAAAATTGGCAGCTTTTGCAATTGCCTTGCATATGGTGGAAGCAGTCATTCCATCCCCACTGCCTGGGGTGAAACCGGGCATCGCCAACATCGTGACCTTGTACGTCTTGCTGCGATATGGTTTTGCTACTGCTGCATGGGTCAGTATTTTGCGCGTGTTTGCCAGCAGCTTGTTAATGGGGCAATTTATGTCTCCAACATTCGTACTGAGTTTAAGTGGGGCACTACTGAGCTTAGGTGTTCTATGGCTTGCCATGCGTTTGCCCAAACGTTATTTCAGCGCGGTCACTTTGAGTATCCTGGCCGCGTTCGCACACATCGCAGGGCAGCTAATCATGGTGCGGCTGTGGCTGATTCCACATGCCAGTGTTGCTTATTTAATCCCAATTTTTGCAGTGGCAGCATTATTTTTTGGTGTCATCAATGGCATCATCACTAATAAACTTCTTTATAATAAAGCATCCAATAGCCAACCTGACTTAAACCCGGTGCCTGGTAAACCCGCAAAAAGTGCAAAATAATAAAATGCTTAACACTTTAAAATTGCATTTTTCTCAAAATAAATCGCTGTTAATCGCCACGCTTATTTCTTTGCTGTTGCACACTTTATTCCTTAGCAAGTTCGCACTGACTTTACCCGAGATTAATGAAGACCATCAAGCCCTTGAAATGCGCTTGGTGAATATATCTCCTTCACAAAAAACTACGCCTGCGCCGATAAAAGAAAAAATCCAAAAACCAGAACCTAAAGTAAATCAAACAAATTCAGAAGAAACCGGAACCACCAATACGCATGACATCAACCCTATCGCGGAGACACCGGTAAAACAAGAATCAATACCAGCAGAAACGCTGCAAAACACGCCTGAAATAGAACAATCAACTGCAGAAAGCCCTCCAGAGCCTGCTGATACAGCTGACCTGACGGGTATCGCAAAGGAGCAAAAAGCAAAGGTATATAAATACGTAGAAACAGAATTTGAAGTACATCGCGGCTCTGATGCTGCTGCGGCAGGAGTTGCTCGTATTGTTTTTAGTATAAAAGAAGA
>JBAQME010000175.1:0-3849 GCA_049302535.1 Methylotenera sp. | reverse complement strand
CTTCTATTGACCGATAATATACAGCGACAACTACAAAAGAAAAAAGGACTCAGATTTCTCCAAGTCCTTTAATTTTGGTGGCCCCCCTGTGAGTCGAACACAGCACCACGGATTATGAGAATTAAGCATAAAATAATTTTTATATTAAATCAATAACCTGCAATACCCGCTGCTTTAAACTTTAGCTACAAACAGTCATAAAAAGTATATAACGAAGCTTAGAAAGTTACGTTTTAGCTACGTGATTTTTGTTCTAGTTTGTAATTCTATTAATTGCACAGGATCGACTAGGTCGGATAACTGAATGTAGACTGCTCCAATTGACTGCTTACGCCCATCTGTGACATTCACTTAATATCTCTAACTGGCAGTTAAGCGGGCTTGAATTCAAGGGGACAAAGCAGTCATTCACTATAGTACTATTATCGGTATTCATTTATAAATTTTCTCCCAAACCTAAGTTTGATTTGCTCAATTTGGAAGTCCATCTTGCCGGAGTCGCGGAAAGAATGCTGGTGTTTTGGCAGCATATTTTGAATACTCCTCAGCAAACTCAGCATAAGCTTCTTTCTCTTCGATTCTGGCCAGCCTGATGTACATGTAGGTCAATATCGGGAACATTATCAATGTTATTATCGTTGGCCATTGCAGTAAGAATCCAAACATAATCATCACGAATGCTGCATATTGCGGATGCCGAATGCGCGCGTATGGTCCAGTTGTTGCCAGCGTATGCTTGCGTTGAGCACTATACAACACACGCCAAGCAGCAGAGAGCAAGAAGAAGCCGGCTATAATCAGAGCATTGCTAATTATATGAAATGGGCCAAAATGCGGATTGCCGCCCCAGCCAAATAGATCTTCCAGTAAATGACCTGCATTATGTGAATATGGGTTGATTCCAGGAATATGACTTGTAAGCCAGCCAGACAAAAGATAGATGGTAAGTGGAAAGCCATACATCTCAGCAAACAACGCCACAAGGAAAGCCGAAAACGCACTGAAAGAGCGCCAGTCACGCTTACTCTGCGGCTTGGCAAAACTAAAAGCGAAGATGATGAATACTAGAGAGTTAATGATGACAAGCGACCATAAGCCATAATCAGAAGACGGTACATTCATTTTTGTTCTCCCTCTTTTGTTTCATCATGATGATTGTGACCACCATGCCCATGATGCATGAATAAATGCATTAAAGGGCAAGCAAGCAAAATCAAGTAAGGCAGGAAACCAAGAACATGGGCGCGGTGTTCTGTGAAGAGAAGTAATCCGGCAAATATCAGAAATCCATAGAATACCCATTGCCCTCTGGAAAGATGTTTCGTTTCATGCTCGTCGTTCATGATGCTACCCCTTCAGATTCAGTTAGTTGTAATAGTTGTGATTCCAATTCGCCATAGAAACGAGAACTAGGCGTCCTGACGCAGACAGTACTGTAGTACGGCAAGGAAGGGCAACAACGTTATCGTTTCTATGGCGATTGGAATTAGTTACGTAAGGTTACCAATCCCCATAATACGATGCTTGGACATACAAGCATCAGTGCCGCCACAAATGATGTCCATAAAGTAAAGCCCCACATATAAAACACCAGCGTTGCTAATATCAATCCTAATGCTGGACAGATCCACACCCATCGGCTGAGGGTATTATTCGCAAAAATTGGCAGGAAACCAGGTACCCGAACCATATAATCGCTATATTTTGGCATCCGCTGCAACAAATCAACTTCTTCCAATTTAGCCATCACTGTAAAAAATATGATGGAAAGGATAGATGCCAATAACCATGGTGCGGTGAAATGCACTAATGCAAGCCCAATAAAAACAACCAGACCGCCGGCATATATGGGATGCCGAACATAGGCGTAAAGGCCTTTATCCATCAGTGAATCATTCATAGAAGGCATATGTGTACGCCATCCAAGCTGCAAATGACCTACAATAATTGGTACGGCACCAGTGGTTACTAGAAGCCAGCCTAATCCTTGCCCTATAGCACCCAAATTGAATATCAAGGTTGAACTTCCACACCAAGCAAGCACAAGGCCGTAACCGTAGAGTGGTATACCTAACATATTACGCAACAGGCTGGTAACCAGCCGGCCACCATTTACACCCCACAAACGAGAAAAGGCAGCTGTAAATGCGCTAGAGCCTGCAAATACAAAGCCTATTAAGAGTGAAATCAAGAAATAGTACATTTCAGCCTCCTTTCATGACATAAGCCGTATCAACAACACCCATCATTTACTCTTAATTAATTCTAAATTCAAAGCCTGGCTCGTTTAAGTAACGCCGAATTCACAATCACTGACAATGAACTCAACGCCATTGCCGCTGCCGCGATAATGGGGTTAAGTAAGCCGAATGCCGCAACTGGCACGCCGATGCTGTTATAAATGAAGGCCCAGAACAGGTTCTGCTTGATCTTACGCATAGTGGCGCGCGACAGACGTATGCTCGCTACTACATCGCGCACATCATTCTTGATGAGGACGATGCCGCCGGTTTCCTTGGCTACATCGGAGCCGGAGCCGAGGGCGATACCGATCTCGGCAACCGCCAGCGCAGGCGCGTCGTTGACGCCATCACCCACCATGGCGACAGATTTACCTTGTTTCTGTAAATCCTGAATGACTTTAGCCTTGTCTGAGGGTAACACTTCGGCAATGACGTGCTTAATACCTAGTACCTGGGCAATGGCTTCGGCTGTGCGACGATTGTCACCGGTAAGCATGATGACTTCTACATTTTCTTTCATGAGCTCAGCGATAGCGTCTTTGGCTTCGGGCTTGAGCGTGTCGGCCACGGCTACGACCCCAGCGAGGCTGCCGTCAAGACCGACCAGCATTGTGGTCTTCCCCTGAGCTTCCAGCTTTGCCATGATTTCTTCCGCCGGCTTGGTGTCAATACCCTCTCGTTCGAACAGCCTACGGTTGCCGAGAAGCGTGACCCTGCCATCAACATTGCCGCGTATGCCATGACCGGGAATGGCTTCGAAGTTTTCCACCTTAGGTAACACGAGTTCGCGGTGTTGCGCGGCACGCACGATTGCTTCTCCAAGCGGATGTTCCGAGCCGACCTCCACCGCAGCCGCGGCGCGCAGAATATCTTCCTCCGACTGGTTGCCGATGGCAATGACATCGGTGACATTAGGCTCGCCACGGGTGAGCGTCCCGGTCTTGTCAAACACCACTGTAGTGAGCTTCTCCGCACGTTCCAGCACTTCTGCACCACGAATCAGGATACCGGCTTCAGCGCCCTTGCCTACGCCTACCATCAGCGCCGCCGGAGTGGCGATGCCGAGGGCGCATGGGCAGGCAATAATCAGTACCGCGATGAAAGCCATCAGGCTCTGTGGGAAATTACCCATCAACCACCAACCCACAAAAGCGGCAAATGCGACCAACACTACTGTGGGAACAAAATAACTGGCCACCTGGTCGGCGAGGCGCTGGATAGGCGCGCTGGAAGCCTGTGCTTCTTCCACCAGTTTGATGATTTGTGCGAGGGCGGTTTCTGCGCCGACTCGCGTCGTCTTGAAGCGGAACAGACCGGTACGATTGATCGTTCCGCCGATTACTGCGCTACCTGATGATTTTTCAACCGGCATGGATTCGCCCGTAAGCATTGCCTCATCTACTGAGGAGCTTCCTTCAAATACTACGCCATCAGCGGGAACTTTCTCGCCAGGGCGCACCACGATAATCTCATCCACCATCACACTTTCTGCGGGTACTTCCATCTCCTGGCCATCGCGGATGACATGTGCAGTCGCGGGTTTGAGATCCAAGAGCTTGCGCACCGCCGCAGAAGAACGTTTTTTAATAATTTCCTCCATGTACTT
>JBAQME010000174.1:0-2424 GCA_049302535.1 Methylotenera sp. | reverse complement strand
AAAACTCATTATTCGTGAACGTGGGTGAACGCACCAATGTGACGGGCAGTAAAGCGTTTGCGCGCATGATTATCAACGAGCAGTATGAAGAAGCGCTGAGCGTCGCCCGCCAGCAAGTGGAAAACGGCGCACAGGTCATTGATATCAACATGGATGAAGGCATGCTGGACGCCGTCAAGGCCATGACGCACTTCCTGAACCTGGTCGCATCCGAGCCTGATATCGCGCGCGTGCCGATTATGATTGACTCATCCAAATGGACAGTGATTGAGGCCGGCCTTAAATGCGTGCAGGGCAAGGCGATCGTCAATTCCATTTCGATGAAAGAAGGCGAAGCGGAGTTTTTACGCCAGGCTAAATTATGCCGCCGCTACGGGGCGGCCGTTATCGTGATGGCGTTTGATGAAAAAGGCCAGGCGGATACCTATGAGCGCAAAATCGATATTTGCAAACGTGCTTATGATCTACTGGTGCAGGAAATCGGTTTTCCGCCTGAAGACATTATTTTCGACCCGAATATCTTCGCCATTGCCACAGGTATTGAAGAGCACAATAACTACGCAGTAGATTTCATCAACGCAACGCGCTGGATCAAACAAAACCTGCCTCATGCCAAGATTTCGGGCGGTGTTTCCAACGTGAGTTTCAGCTTCCGCGGCAACGACCCTGCGCGCGAGGCGATTCACACGGTATTTCTCTATCATGCTATCAAGGCGGGTATGACCATGGGCATTGTGAATGCCGGCATGGTGGGCGTTTACGATGATCTGGAGCCGGAACTTAAAGAGCGCGTTGAAGATGTGGTGCTGAACCGCAGAGCGGATGCTACCGAGCGTATGATCGAGATTGCCAGCAGCTTAAAGGCGGGTGGCAAGAAAGAAGAAGCCACGCTGGAATGGCGCGGTACCCCTGAAAACCCTGTAACGGTACAAAAACGTCTGGCGCACGCCATGGTGCATGGCATTACTGACTTTATCGTAGCAGATACCGAAGAGGCGCGTCTTGAAGTGATGAATAGCGGCGGCCGCCCGATCCATGTGATTGAAGGCCCGCTGATGGACGGCATGAACGTGGTGGGGGATCTGTTTAGCCAAGGCAAGATGTTCCTGCCGCAAGTGGTGAAATCTGCCCGCGTCATGAAGCAGGCGGTGGCACATCTGATTCCGTTCATTGAGGAAGAAAAGGCGCTGGAAGAAAAACGCACCGGCATCGTCGCCAAACCTAAAGGCAAGGTAGTGATTGCCACGGTAAAAGGCGATGTGCATGACATCGGCAAAAACATCGTTTCTGTCGTGCTGCAATGCAATAACTTTGAAGTGGTGAACATGGGCGTGATGGTGCCGGCTGCTGAAATTCTGGCCATGGCAAAAGCGGAGAATGCCGATATTATTGGTTTATCCGGCTTGATTACACCTTCGCTGGAAGAAATGGCTTATGTTGCGCGTGAAATGCAGCGTGACCCGCATTTCCATGGTTTAAAGACACCACTGCTGATTGGCGGCGCGACAACTTCACGTGCGCATACGGCGGTGAAAATCGCCCCGCATTATGACGGCCCGGTGATTTACGTGCCTGATGCTTCGCGCTCTGTGGCGGTGATGCAGTCGCTGCTCACGCCTGAAAGTCGTGATGCCTACATTAATGAGGTGCAGGCCGACTACGACAAGGCGCGCGCGCAGCATGCCAATAAAAAAGGCACGCCGCTACTTACTATTGCAGAAGCACGTGCCAATAAAGCCAAACTTTCATTTGCAGGCGGTAATACGCCGGTAAAACCTAAATTTATCGGGCGCCGCGTGTTCAAGAACATTGATCTAAGCCTGATAGCACAATATATCGATTGGTCGCCGTTTTTCCAGACCTGGGATCTGGCGGGGTCATATCCGGCCATTTTAAGCGACAAAGTGGTGGGCGATGCGGCAAGCAAAGTGTTCGCTGAGGCGCAAGCCATGCTGAAAAAAATCATTGACGGGCGCTGGCTGAGCGCCAATGGCGTTATTGCCCTTATGCCGGCCAACAGCGTTAACGATGACGATATCGAGATCTATACCGACGATACACGCAGCCAGGTTGCATTTACCTATTATGGTATGCGCCAGCAGACAGTAAAACCCGTGATTGATGGCGTGGCGCGCCCCAACCAATGTTTGAGCGATTTCATTGCGCCCAAAGGCTCTAAAGATACAACAACGCCTGATTATATTGGCCTGTTTGCGGTAACTGCAGGCCTAGGTATGGAAAAGCGCCTTGCCCAGTTTGAAGCCGCACATGATGACTACAGTGCCATTATGTTCAAGTCATTGGCTGACCGGCTTGCTGAAGCCTTCGCCGAGTATATGCACGAGCGTGTCCGTACCGATTTGTGGAGTTACGCCAGCAATGAACATCTTGAAGTTGAGGCATTGATTAAGGAGCAATATCAAG
>JBAQME010000173.1:0-22934 GCA_049302535.1 Methylotenera sp. | reverse complement strand
GGCTGATGCTTGCTCAATAAATCCAGAGCATCGCGCAGATGCAAGCCTGAGATTGAACGCCCGGAGCCTTTAATCAACCCCTCACCCGCATCAGCAAACGCAATCACCGGGCGGTGATGCCGCTCTTTAATCCGTGAAGCCAGAATGCCAATCACGCCCTGGTGCCAATCGGGCTGATACATGCTGATTGAATATTGCTGTTCTATTTGCGCATCATCCAGCGAGATATTGGCGCTATCCTGCATATCCGCTTCAATACTGCGCCGCTGAAGGTTCAAATGATGCAACTGCTGCGCAATTTGCGTCGCTTCCAACTCAGTCTTGGCCAACAAACATTGAATGCCTAAAGTCATATCATCCAGGCGGCCAGCCGCGTTCAGGCGCGGTCCTACATAAAAGCCTAAATCCTGCGCGGTAGCCTTTGCGGGTTCGCGCCCGGCAATTTTCAACAATGCAGTAATGCCATAACTACAGGCACCCGCACGGATTCTGCGCAAACCTTGCTCAACCAGGATACGATTATTCCCATCAAGCTTAACCAGGTCCGCCACCGTGCCCAGTGCAACCAAGTCCAGCAGTTCAGTCAGGTTGGGTTCAGCCTCCTGTGCATAAACGCCGCGCTCACGCAGCTCGGCACGCAAGCCGAGCAGGCCGTAAAACATCACGCCAACCCCTGCCAGATTCTTGCTGGCAAAGGTGCACCCATGCTGGTTCGGGTTGATAATGCAGGCAGCCTGCGGTGTTTCCGGGCCAGGCAGGTGATGGTCCGTAATCAGCACCTGTATGCCAAGTGTGTTGGCAGCGGCAACTCCGTCAACACTGGCGATGCCGTTATCTACAGTAACAATGACATCCGGCTTTTGTAACGCCGCCAGCGCAACTATTTCCGGCGTTAATCCATAACCGTACTCAAAACGATTAGGCACCAAAAAACCTACATCGGCACCAAAAGCCCGCAACCCTTTAACCGCTACCGCAGTGGCGGTAGCGCCATCGGCATCATAATCGCCAATCACTAATAGTTTTTTATTTGCCTGAATCGCATCTGCCAGCAATTTGGCCATTGCCTGATTATTGGTCAGGCTATGCGGGGGCAGTAGGTTACTTAGATTAACGGCGATCTGCGCAACGTCTGCCACTCCGCGTGCGGCAAACAAACGCGACATGAGTGGCGACAAGCCGGCTGCCTGTAAATGCTGCGCTGCTTCTTGTGATACTGGACGCTGTTTGATTGATGTCATGTTAAATAGGTATTGATCGGCTTGTTTTTTCGCCAGAATTTGTAGGTATCTATCGGCCTGATTGTGGCAACCAGTGTTTTTTCGTAACAGCCAAGATTCACTGTTAACTGTTGGATGCTTCCGGCTTTTAGTGCATTCCATAATACATGAAAGCAAGCATCATCCAAAAGTTGTTGTACAGACAATTCCAGGTGCACATGCTGCTGCGATTCCGCCTGTTGCAGAATATTCGCCAAAGACTGAGCCGCTACCTGATATGGCACGCCGGACAATTTTGCCAGCCCCTGATAAAAAGGGCTGTTCGCAACCACCAAGTCTTCTACACCTTCACGCTGCGCAGACAATGAAGGCCGCGGCATAAATCCGCCGCCGGAAAGCCAGATGCTATTGATGGCAGCTTCGCCGGCTGACTCACGCGCCATATTTACCGGGTGATCATGCAGCAACATCTGCACTTCATTCAGGTAAGAAACCCAGGCTGCTGCTGCCGCACCTTGCGGCATAAACTGGTAGATGTTCCTGCCGGCAGCCACGCCCGGCAAGATGGTTTGAATTTGCGGCTGTTGATTCAAGCGCAAATACCACGCACCGGAATTGCCAATAAAAAAGACCAGGCCATCCTGGCTGAAATGCCGGTTCAAACTGGTAACCACCAACTCTGTCTGCTCACGCACCACATATAAAGGCACCGGCTCACTTAAACTAAAGCTGTCACGCTGCAAAACCAGATGCACAGGATCAGCCCGTAGCCAATAAGCATCGCCAACGTCCAGGCCATCAGCACCAGCTGCAATTGGCGCAATTGCATAATCCGGCACCGGCTTTAAGCCATGCTGTTCGCAGACCAATGCTTCCAAGGGCAAATCCAGCTGCACGGCATGCGCTTTGGATAACAGCCGAGCCAAAGCACTATTCTGCGGCAGTGCTGATAACTGATTGGTTAATACGCAATCTACAGTAAGTTTCACAAGATAAATTTACAAAGTAACAAGTAGCGTCAATTTTACTTGTAAGCAGTTAATCGCGGGATAAATCTAAACAAAAAGCAATAAAAAAACCTGGCAGCATTTTCATGACTGCCAGGTTTGCTATCACACTAAAACTATTTTACTAACTTACGGATAGAATCATATTTTAGAAATAACGACGTTCACCGCGCTGCTCTCTATCATTCCAATCGCGCTGCCTACCGTAGCCGCGCGCACCATAACCGCGCCCATTATTCCAGTTGGAATCATCATAACGACCCGGCTCAACGTAACTGATTTGTGACACAACGCGGCTATTTGGCGCTACAGCCACATCCACATCAATATATTTACCGGGGGGTGTAGCGGTAACGGTATTGTAAGTCCTGCCGTTATATTCATAAGTCACCAAGTAACCGGAATTGACTGTCTGCCAGTTATCCACCTGGTAGCAGCTTTGCACCGGCACAGTGCGTGTGTTTACGGTATTATTTCTACTGCCGATACGGTCACCGGCAATTGCACCCACACCGGCACCTACCGCTGCTGCCGCAATACGGCCATTGCCGCGACCGACAGTATTACCAAGCAAGCCGCCGGCAATGCCGCCGATAACAGCGCCGGCGATTGAGTGGTCACTGCCATCGCTATAACTTTGCTGCTGATATTCAGTGCGGCATTCCTGACGTGGCATATTCACACGTTCTGTTTGCGGGGTTACTGAAAGTACCCGGGCAGTATCCGTATATTGATCATCTGCCATCGCTGGCGTTGCAAACGCGGCCGCCACCAAGGCAGGAGCGAGCATGGTTACTCGTAAGCTATTTACAACGTTCAACTTGAAATTACGCATTTAACTTCTCCTTTATTGCTTGTTTTTATTAAGCCACTTATTACAGCTCATACTGTTACAGCTCATTGAATTGGAATATTCAATTTCGGCATTTATCAATCCTTATGATTAATAATGCAGATGGTCATTCAACGGGGCCAGCCTGGATTCGGAATACATCAAATTTGTTAATGATTTGTAATTTTTTATTTTCAGGAAAGAAACTTAATCCGCTTATAAACATCATATTAAGAATGGTTCCTGTACCAGTTACAGTGCCTTTGTTATTAATGCCGCAGGTTAAACAAGGCTTACAGCCATATGGCAGCCGAAAGGAGAACTATCATGAATAGAATAAATAGCTTAATCCTGCTGGCCTGCCTGACCTTTGCCAGTTACGCATTTGCAGGTGAATTGGGCGACCATTGCACCACGGGGCTATCAACCGGTGTGTTAACTAAAACCAAATGTGATATCAACGAGTTATACAAAGGAAAGACTTATTGCTTTAGCAGCCAGGCTGCCCGTGATTCATTTTTGCAGGACCCTGATACCACCATTAGCAAAGCAGCAGCTTTTTATGCAAAAAATGCCGAGGCCGAGCGTGCAAAACTCACGCAGGAACAAGCATTAAGCCAGATCAACAGTAAAAACTGTGATTTATCCAACAAGGATCTCGGCTACCTCACATTTAACAAACTGGATCTGCGTCACTGCAATATGACCAACACGAGCTTTTTTGGCGCGTATTTAATGGGTGCGAATTTGAGCGGTGCCAATATGCAGAAAAGCTATCTGAACCTGGCCCGGCTTGAAAATGCTGACTTGAGCGGAGCCAACCTGACCGATGCGACGATCTTCCAGGCGATTTTTGATAAGACCAACTTCGCTGGCGCCAACCTCACCAATGCCCGCATGATAGGCACCTTAGGCAATGTGGATATGAGCAATGCCACCATCAGGCATGGCCGCTTTGGTTTGGATATCGGCAACCAGCCGATGGGGGCCATGCGTTTTGATGCCATTGGCGGCAAGTTTGCCAACACTAATTTTGAAGGTGCAGACATCAATCGCGCCAACTTGAAATTTGCCGATTTAAGAAACGCCAACTTGCGCAACACCGATTTATTCCGCGCTGATCTAAGCAAAGCCGACCTGACTGGTGCCGACATCACAGGCGCAAACATGGGTGAGGCAGTTCTGGACGAAACGATTATGACCAACGTGAAAGGCCTGGAGGCGATTAAAGGCTACGACGAAGCCAAAGGTAAGTGCATAAACTGCACGATCAAAACCGAGGCTGCCAAACCCGTCTCCAGCAATGAAGAAAGCTCGGAGTCAAGTACAGCGCCAGTCAACAAAACAGCGGCATTGCAAGCGGCAGCCTGTGCAAAGGCAAAACATTAACTGAATACGAGCCAGCCATATACTACCAGGCTAGCCATCACCGCCCTCATCGCCTTCTACAACCAGGTCAGGGATGTGATTAAACGCAATCCGCATCGGCGCATCTTTTAACGCCTCATGTGCACCGCCAAAATAAACGGTGTTTTTGCCAAACTTCAGATTAAGCGTATCAATCGCCTTATTCAGTTTTTTCTCATTCTCAAGCGGTTCTACTTGAAACAGATCGCGCGCCACTTCGTCTGCTGTCACCAGGCCGGAAAAAGACACACCTACTGCATATGGTTCATGTGTGATTTTAGGGTAATGCTGCAAAAAAGCCTCTAATGCCTCAATTAAACGCAAGGTATTATCCGTAGGTGAAATCGCACTTTCCATACTCCAGCTTGGCATATTCCTGAACTTGATTTTCACGCTTATTCTTGATGTGAGTAAATCATAACTGCGCATGCGCATGCAGGCTTTCTGCAGCAGACGGTGCAGCACGGCCTTTGCGCCAACCTCATTACGTTGCTCAGGCGGCATCACATGCGAATGCCCCAGACTGCTGCGCGCATTTTTCACATAATGGGGTTCCAAACCGCGCAGTTTATCGTACATGCGCTCACCTTCAATACTGCCCCATGCCGTCTGCAACTGCTGGCGGTTTGCCGCATACAACTGCTCAACCGTGGTGATTTTATAGCGATTCAGCCGCGCTTCCATCTGCTTGCCAATACCGTTTAAATCGCGTAATTTCAGCCCATACAACTTATGCGGCAGTTCATGCGGCTCTATGACCACGCAGCCATCAGGCTTTTGCATATTGGAAGCCACTTTAGCCAGATACGTATTGGGCGCAATGCCAATAGAGCACTTAATGTAGTCACCCGCATGTTTGGCAAGTGCGCGTTTGATTTTGGCGGCAAGTTTTAGCGCATTTTCCGGCACCTGCTGGCTGCCGGTGAGCTTGCATACCATTTCATCAATAGAAAGCACTTTTTCTACGTGCGTGCAGCTTTCAACAATCTCTATCAATTTGTGGTGGTATTCCACACAAACTGCCGGACGCGCCTCGACGAAAATCATATTTGGGCATAGCTTGCGTGCCTCGCTGACTATCGTCCCGGTTTTAATGCCGAATGCCTTGGCCTCATAACTCGCCGCGATGCAGCAGGTGGTTTCAGCCATCACCGCAAGCACACCTACCGGCTTGCCACGCAACTCAGGCACCAGCTGCTGTTCCACAGAAGCAAAGTAGGAATTGAAATCGACATAAAGTGCATTTAAGCTCATGGTTATTTTGTTTCTAAAGCAATCTGGCTTTGTTGGCTCAATTCGCCGTACAACTTGTACTGTCTTCATTTCGCCGCCTCGCCATTTTTGCTTTATAAACAAAATTAACGCAGCCTGTGTTTTGCCAAAAATGTAATGTTTTGCTCAAAACTTTGACTAAAGAAGACACATAAGTGTTGTAAGCTAGATTAACGAATTTTAAAGCAACTATTTAAGGTAAGCATCATGGATAATGAACAAATTGCAGTTTTTGCCGGTGGCTGCTTCTGGTGCACAGAGCCCGTGTTCAGCCAATTAAAAGGCGTTAGCAAAGTGGTATCCGGCTACATTGGCGGCCATACTGCCAACCCCACTTACAAGCAAATCTGCAATGGTGACACAGGCCATGCCGAAGCGATCCAGATCACTTTTGACGCCTCGGTGATTGCTTTTGAAACCTTGCTTGAAATCTTTTTTGTTTCACATGACCCTACCACCCTGAACCGTCAAGGCCACGACATTGGCACCCAGTACCGCTCTGCAGTATTTTGCCAGAACGAAGCACAAAGAACCGCGACCATCAGCATGATTAACAAATTAAATGATAAAGGCATTTGGCCAACGCCTATCGTCACACAAGCGAATGCAGCCGAAACATTTTACCCGGCCGAGGATTATCACCAGTATTACTTTGCCAACAACCCGAGTCAGCCATACTGCATGGCAGTGGCTGCGCCTAAAGCTGCCAAAATAAGGGCCCAGTATGCGCGGCTAATCAAATAAGTGCGCGGCTGATTAAATAAAATGAGCCTGGCATACGCGGCCAAGTCCAATCATAGCCTGCCTAACGCCACTTAAAGTAAGCTTATTCACAATAACATTCAAACTTTGGTAACATTAGTCAGCTAAATATTATGTATATTCATAGCGTCATAATATTTTCAGGCGGTAATTCAGCATTGCAGCATAACAATTAAGTTATAAAAATATAAATGTAGCTTTACCGGGGGCGCAATGACACTATGACCAAGATCGCGATCTTTAATCAAAAAGGCGGGGTTGGCAAAACCACCAGCATACTTAATCTTGCCGCTGCATTATACCGCAAAGGCAATCCGGCACTGATGATCGACATGGACCCGCAAGGTCATCTAAGCCAGATTCATCCGCAACCCATTAATGACGTAAGTAAAAGCCTGTTCAGCTATTATCAGGATAATAAGCCTTTGGGCGAACTGATAATTAATTGGGACAACATCGGCAAACTCATACCCGCACACCGGCAACTGGTAAAAGTGGATTCAATTTTTGGCAAAGGTCCCTCTATCCTGAATCGGCTTGGCTCCGGGCTTGCGACCCTGGAAAAAGAAAATGTTTACAGCAATGTACTGATCGACTGCTGTCCTTATCTGGGCGTGCTGTCACTCAGTGCGCTGTTTACGGCTGATCTGGTGATTATTCCAATTGCATCAGACTTTCTCTCGTTACAAGGTGCGATGAAAGTTGAAAAAACATTAGCCGCAATTGAGCCATTCCTTAAAAGACATGTAAATCGCCGCTATCTCATCACAAGATATGACAAAAGACGGAACATGTCGTCTACAGTGCGTGAGCAAGCGCTTGAAGCCTTTGGTGACAATGTGTTTAATACTATAATTTTCGAGAATGTCGCCATCGCGGAAAGCCCCAACCAGAAACAAGACATATTCAGCTTTAATGCGCACAGCGTCGGTGCGGTTAACTACAACACTTTGCTGGATGAATTGATTTTTCTGAACCTGGTGAGCCTGGAACAAAGGCCGAGCCTGGAACAAAACCCAGAACAAAGCCCGAGAGTTAAAGAATTAATCAAAAACTAATCTTTGGAGATGATATCCAGAATCTCTTCATAACTGCTGCTACCGGCATGCTCAACTGCCGCAACGCCAAATTCCAATATCTCGCAATTGCGGTACATCTGCATTAATTTTTCCCTGGCTTCTTCCTCTGTATGCCCGTAAATCTGCAAATGATTCACAACTACACCGTTACGGCTGCGAATTTGATAGACATATTTAACCAGTTTTTCCATAGCAACACTTTCAAGTAACGACGCACCTAAAAAATCGAATAAAACCCGTTTAACACATCATAAGTTGTCACATCATAAGTTGTCACATCATAAGTTGTCACATCATAATAGTTAAGTTTAGCTGCTTAACCACTGCCTGCGCCAGAAAATCATCAGCATAAACAGCGCGATGCCGCCCATCACCGCCATTGCCCACCAGAACCCGTTTTGCTCGGCAAGCCACGGCATGTGCTGAAAATTCATGCCAAAGATACCTGCAATAAGCGTGGCTGGCATAAACAGCATGGCAACCACGGTAAGTGCACGCAACTCCAGATTCACCCGGTTGCTGACGCTGGTCATGTAGATATCCATTAAGCCGCCCAGGCTATCGCGAATGGACTCCAGAGACTCGATAAAGTTAACCGTGTGGTCATATACATCACGTAAATAAGGGATAGTACCCACACTAAAAAAACCGCTTTCATTACGTGTGAGGTGATTAACCACTTCGCGCAGCGGCCACACCACGCGGCGCAACTCGATACTTGCACGCTTCAATTGGTGAATACTGTGCAACTGTGCAATGTTGGCCTTGGCTAACAAGGCATCTTCAAGCGCCTCGCTGTCATCACCCATCTCTTCCAGCACATGGAAATACTTATCCACGATGCTATCCAGCAACGAATAATCAAGGTAATCCAGCCCTAACCCACGCATCGGCGAATGCTCAGCACGCAAACGCTCACGCACTGGCGCAAATGCCCCGGTTGACCGTTCCTGAAAGGTCAGTAAAAAATTACGCCCAAGCACCAAACTGATCTGCTCGGAACTGACTGATAAGGTTTCTTTTTCGTAATAAAAATGCCGCGTTTCCAGAAACACGTAATTGCTGTATTCATCTACCTTAGGGCGCTGCTCGGTGTTAAGAATATCTTCCAGCACCAACGGATGCAAACCAAACACCAGGCCAATCTGTTTAATTAATTCAACGTCATGAATGCCATGCACATTCAACCATAGTTTTTTTGAATCATCTAAATTGAGCGCTGCAAGCTCACCTGTAGTAATTATTTTCTCTTGCAAGCCGGAATCATCATAGCTCATCAAAGTCAGCTTAGGCTGCTCCAGCTTGGTAACGTCTTCATCACCTTTACCCACGTACACCAGAGAGCCCGGCGGCAAACCGATTTTCTTGGCATGATGCTTTTTACGCCGATGTGGTTGTGGTTTTTTCATGATGGATTTTGCCCGCTACGAATTACAGCTACCGTAACAAAATTTAGCCGGGATGACCAGCCTGATGCACTTCACCGGTAGCAAAGAAACTGCCACCCGCAATGTGGTGAATGGTACGTAACTTGTCATACGCTTCTTGGTCATACCCTTCAAAATGCCAACGCCCATCCGAGAACACACGCTCATCAGCATAAGCGGCGACCACCTCGGCAATGAATAAATCGTAAGTATTCTGGTTATGCGGCTCGGGGATGACTTTACACTCCAGCCACGCCACACAGCCTTTAAGCAAAGGTGCTGCTATCTCTTTTGCAGGGAAAGTTTCCAAACCATACAGCGCGAATTTGTCTGTATCTTTCAAGTCACGCCCGGAGCTGGTACCTACCTTCTGCACAATATCAATTTGCGCCACACACGGCACGTTAATGGCAAACGTGCCGGAGGCTTCAATCAACTCGCGGGTATAGGTCTTTTTATCGATGACAACGATGATTTTTGGCGGGTCAAAATCCAGCGGCACATTCCATGCTGCCGCCATGATGTTCTGCCTGCCGGCTTGACTGGCAGTTACAAGGATGGTGGGGCCGTGGTTTAGGAGGCGGTAAGCTTTGGATAACTCTTCAATAACTATCATCTTTAATTAACGAATTGTGCAGCTAATTCAAGCTTGTCAGTTATATAAGTCAGGCTTATACCATCATAATGCTTTTGATTTATATGGGTTATCATGTTTAAAATTTGTTTAGCATGTAAATAGCTCGGCGTGTCTTTCTTTGACTCATCGGCTTCAGAGTTATAATTGTCGAATTCAGCATTAAAGTCAGAGTGTCTATTCATTTTTGAAACGATTAAATAACACTCAATTAATATGCCATGTCTTGATTTAAGAAACTCATTGCCACCGCTTTTTGATTTAATGACATCTAGAACATCGCTAGCCGTACCATTTCCGAATACAAAATTTTTGTATGTAGCCTTATCAGCAATAATTAAAATAGCGAGTGTAGTCAGTAGAATTGGATATAAATGGTAATTTGAGGGTGTTCCATTCAACGCTACTGCAATTCTGGTAAAACATTGCTCTCTTGCTCGTAAACTCAGATCAAAAACCGAACATAATTCATTA
The DNA here is from genome assembly GCA_049302535.1 of Methylotenera sp. Lineage (GTDB taxonomy): Bacteria > Pseudomonadota > Gammaproteobacteria > Burkholderiales > Methylophilaceae > Methylotenera. Next base: position 12,820 of record JBAQME010000173.1, on the reverse strand, counting down.
AACGTATTAATAAAGTTTTCGAAGTCATAAACCAACTCACCTTTTCTCTGATCGAAATATTCTTTAAAAGAAAATTTTGATACTAAGTGGCTAGTAAATAATTTGCTATCAGCTTTAGGTAAATTAAATTCAATATCAATAAAACGCCTTAAGTATTCACTGGTATTTAACCCTTCACCATAAACCCCTTTTAGACTTACGCCCAATTGCTCCTTATCAAGGGCAATAACAAAAATAACATTTTCGATATTGAATAAATGCTTAACTCTTTCAAGTAAATCAATAGCGTAAGTCGGCCTACACCTATCAAGTTCATCAATAAAAATAATTAAAGTTGGATTGTGACCAGTTTCTTCAAGAGTTTTAATTGTTGCATTTAACTTTCCATGAAATTGCTCCATTAGGCTTTTCTCTGCGGTGTATATATCAATCGCATCACCTATATTTGTTGCAGCAGCATCCCCAATTACTTCTTCACTAAGTTCATCAAGATTTAACATTCCAGCAGTACCAAGCCTTAGTGCAGTTGGTAAAGCTCTTTTTGCAAGAGCTGTAGCAAGTTTTCTTGCTTTTGATAAATGTGGTTTATACGAACCATTTTCTTTTTGTGTGTGCTCCATCAAAGAGCTAATTTCTGCAACAAAAGCTATAAGTGGATCAGTGGAAAAATCAGATTCCCAAGCATTGAAATAAAGGTTTACTGCGTTCTTCGTATTTAAATGTGCTTGCCACATTTTGATAAAAGTAGTTTTTCCTGTACCCCAAGGTGAGTCAATTGCAAGAACAAATGGTCCCTTTAAGGAGCCAATGAAGCTTGTTAATGCCTCTACAGATTCTTTTCGCTTTAATGCGTCCGACTCAAAAGGATTGTCGGGGTTAATAACTAATGGGTCGACTTTAAATTTCATTACTTCTGCCAAGCATCCCGCAATGTCACTGTGCGGTTAAACACCGACTTACCTGCCACACTGTCTTTTCTATCCGCCACAAAGTAACCGTGACGCTCGAACTGGAAGCTATCTTCCGGTTTTGCGTCTTTTAGGCTTTGTTCCAGCTGTGCGGTAATCACATTCACAGAGTTTTGGTTAATGTCATCCAAAAAGTCACGGTCGCCGCTGCCGGGATGCGCTTCTTTGAACAATCTGTCATACAGACGCACTTCGCACTCGTAAGCATGCGCGGCAGATACCCAATGAATATTGCCTTTAACTTTTATGCTATCAGAACCCGGTGTGCCGGATTTGGTATCCGGCAGGTATTCGCAATGCACTACTGTTACATTGCCATCAGCATCTTTTTCGCAGCCTGTGCATTTCACCACATAACCGTAGCGCAGGCGTACCAGACCATCCGGCACTAATCTAAAGAACCCTTTGCTTGGCACTTCCATAAAGTCTTCACGCTCAATCCACAGCTCTTTTGAAAGCTGTACAGTGCGTTTTCCCAACTCCGGCTTGAGTGGGTGGTTAGGCGCAAAGCAGTCTTCAGACTGGTTTCCCGGGTAATTATCAATCACCAGTTTGATTGGATCCAGCACGGCAATGCGGCGTTCTGCTTCTACGTTAAGCACTTCGCGCATGCAGTCTTCAAGTATCGTGTATTCAATCCATGAATCTGCCTTGCTAACGCCGATGCGATCGGTAAACAGCCTAAAGCCCTCAGCGGTGTACCCACGGCGGCGCGCACCCGCGAGTGTTGGCAAACGCGGGTCATCCCAACCGGATACGTGTTTTTCTTCTACCAGTTGTATCAGTTTGCGCTTTGACAGCACCACGTAAGTGAGGTTTAAACGCGCAAATTCGTATTGTTTTGGTAATGGGTGAGCCAGCAAACCTGTTTGAGCTAAATGTTCCAGCAACCAGTCGTAGAATGGGCGCTGGTCTTCAAACTCAAGCGTACAGATGGAATGCGTAATGCGTTCCAGCGCATCTTCAATCGGGTGCGCAAAGGTGTACATCGGGTAGATGCACCATTTATCACCGGTGTTGTGGTGGTGCGCACGACGCACACGGTAGATTGCAGGGTCTCGCATATTGATGTTAGGCGAGGCCATGTCAATCTTGGCGCGCAGTACCATGCTGCCATCCGCGTGTTTGCCATCGCGCATTTCACGGAAGCGCGCCAGGTTCTCTGTTGCGCTGCGGTTGCGGAAAGGTGAATCTTTGCCTGCCTCAGTCAACGTACCGCGGTTGATGCGCATTTCATCCGCACTTTGTTCATCCACATAAGCAAAGCCGTTCTCAATCAGGCTCTCAGCCGCGCGATACATGAAGTCAAAATAGTTGCTGGCGTAGTAGAGGTTACTTTCGCCATGGTTTTCCCAATTAAAGCCCAGCCACTTCACCGCATCTGAAATGCTGTCTACATACTCCTGGCTTTCTTTCTCAGGGTTGGTGTCATCAAAACGCAAATGGCATACACCATCAAAATCACGTGCCAGGCCGAAGTTCAAAAAGATGGATTTTGCATGCCCGATATGCAGATAGCCGTTTGGCTCTGGCGGAAAGCGCGTGCGGATTTTGGCAAAATCAACCTGCCCGGCTTCCTGATGTGCTGCATCACCCGGGCTGCCCGCCCATTTTTTAGTGGCATATTTATTCTGCGCCAGGTCTTTTTCGATGATCGCACGAATAAAGTTGGAAGCTGGCGGTAAAGGTGTTTTTTCAGATGACATGGCAACAGGTTTAATTTAAGTTACCGCTATTTTACACCATTGATTGCTTAAGAAACGCTGATTAAATGCTTGTGCCAGCATGGTTTCTATTTAGCGTGGGGTACCATAATCGGCTATGTTAAAATCATCACCTCTATGAACGCCCTCACCTTTCCCATTTTAAGACTGCTCTCGGACGGAAAATTTCACTCCGGCGAAGCGATTGCACAGCATTTCAAGGTGAGCCGTGCAACCGTTTGGAACGCACTGCAACACGCAGAGCAGCTTGGGGTTGAAGTTTTTTCAGTACGCGGACGCGGCTACAAACTACCCCAGGCAGTCACTTTGCTGAATGAGCAGGCCATTTTAAGTGCCGTCGGTGAACAAAGCGCATGGCTGAAATTAGAAGTACATGACCTCTTACCCTCAACCAACAGCTACCTGATGCAAAATGTGAATGCGCAAACACACGCTACTTGCGTGGTTGCCAACCTGCAAACCAGTGGCCGCGGCAGGCGTGGCCGAAGCTGGCAGGCAGGGTTGGGAGCCAGTTTAACTTTTTCACTGCTGTGGCGTTTTCAATGCGGGGCATCTGCGCTATCGGGCTTGAGTTTAGCGGTCGGCGTTGCGCTGATGCGCAGCCTGCATCAATTCGGCATCACCGACTCACAGGTCAAATGGCCTAATGACGTACTGATTAACCGTGAAAAATTGGCGGGTATTCTGATTGAATTGCAGGGTGATATGGAAGGACCAAGCACGGCCGTTATCGGCATGGGCATCAACCTGAACCTGCCAGCGAGCCTGAAGCAGCAGATTGACCAGCCGGTTACCGATTTGGCCAGCGCTTTTGCACCAGCCATCGACCCCAATCATTTACTTGGGGTGCTGCTTAAACACTTGTCGGATGTGTTGGTTAAGTTTGAACAAAGCGGATTTTCAGGCTTACGTGATGAGTGGACGCAGCATCATGCCTACCACAACCAGGCTGTACGCATGCTTATGCCGGATGGCCGCGAAGTGCATGGCGTAGTGCAAGGCATTGCGGAAGATGGCAGTTTATTAGTGACAACTGCCGATGGCTTGCAGCGTTTTATATCCGGTGAAATCAGCCTGCGCGGGCTGTAACTATAATCGGGCGCAGGCTTGATACCGTTTAATATTTCAGGGTCAAACCTACATTGATAGAACGCCCCATGCCCGGCACTGAAGTTCCATGCAGCACAGCGTCACCCATGGTGGCACCTTGACCAAGGTATGCCCCGCCCAGCGGGTCGTAATAATGTTTATCAAATATATTTTCAACGCCTAAATCAACACGCGCCTGCTTCCATTCATAACTACTGTAAAGATTAAACAAGGTATATCCGGCAGTTTTCAGTTCATTACGTACTGCCTGGACATTGTTCTTGGCTGCCACCATCTTGGCCTGGATTGCATTACTCCAGCCGCCCAAGTGGTGCTCGAGTCCAAGTTTCACGTTCAGCGGCATGATGTTGTACAAATCGTCATTAGTCGTCTGGTTTTTACCGCGTACATAGTTCAACAAACCCGTTGCGGCAACACTGCCGTAACCATCGCCACTCGCCAGTAACTTTTTACCTGACACATCAATACCATACAGCCGTGCCGATTGATTATCCAGACTCAAGTTCACAAATCCATCAGCCCTGGTAGCGCATGTTTTACCCACCTTGGCACAGGGCACGGCATCAATAAAATCCTCTACATAAGTGATATAAGGTGTGGCCTTGATTTGCCAATCCTGATTTGCAGCGTCGTGCCAATTACCCGTCGCGCTTAGCGTGTGAGCTTTCTCCGGTTTCAAGCCCAGATTACCCACGTAGCCATTGCCATCGCCCACCAAGTTAATCATATTCATGATCATTGAATATGGATCCATCATCATGCTCCTTGGCCCATTGGCCCAGGCGAATCGCTCATATACGTTTGGTGAGCGCGTTTTCATTGCATAGCCGGCCTCATAAGTCTGGCTTTGGTCAGGGGTGAAACGCGCTAAAGCGGTCACATCGATGTTATTGTCGGTATCGGAGCGGTCAGCCGCATTGAATGCATTTGCGGCGGTGCCATACAACATGGCGTTATAGCCTTGCACTTTGCCTGCATCCATCTTCACCGTACTACTGCGCACCCCGACTTGAGAAAGCCATTGTTTATTCCATTGCGCTTCCCATTCGGCAAATACATCATAACGGTCGCGTTGCCCGTTATTAATATTCAGGAATGTATCAGGGCCCATCATCATGCCGGAACCGGATTTTGGCCACCAGTCATTCAGGCGATAACGCTGGTACTCTGCCCCCACGCGTAAAATATCCCGGTTAGAAAGGTTCACGTCGCCTTTCACTGTGAGGCCTGTCGTTTTGCCTTCTGTCTCCATCGGCATACCGGGCGCATCACCATACATCAACTGCTTATCATCACCAAAGTTCATGCTGTGGCGCGTTCTCTCGTGGTAGGCACGTGCCACCAATGCACCCCAGTCGTACTGGCCTTTATAGCTTAAATTGTATTGTTTGCTATCGTTATCGGTCATATCCATACGCTGGTTTGGAAAACCCTGATAAGGGATATTTTGAAAACCGAGCTTGAATTCAAGCAGGTGGTTCTCGTGACGCAAGCCAAATGCCAGCGCCTGATTGATTGCCTTGTAATAAGAAGACCCTACCTCGTCACCGCCCAGCCAACCCCTGCCTGTCGCAGCCAAACCAGCCCTTTTAAAGTTACCGCCGGCATGATAGTTATTCGCTTCAACGGTTGACCCGGTATAGCGCATGGATACCGACTCATTGGCAACACTTGCGGAAAGATTCACGCCGCGCGCATCGTTATTGCTGCGATAAAAGGTATTCACCTGGCCATCGATTAATAAACCCTGCCCTGCCTGTGCAAATTCAGGTGCTTTGGAATTAACCTGGATAGTTCCGGCGATACTGTCGCCGCCTACACTTACCGGTGTAATCCCGGCAAAAACTTTAATTTCGTCGATATTTGCCGGATCAATATATGAAAGTGGCGGGTTCATATGATTCGCGCAGCTGGAAATCAAATCCATGCCATCAACTTTAATGCGGATACGGTCATCCGCCAGGCCATGAATCACCGGCAGGCTGGAAACGCCCCCTGCCCGATACAAGCTAACACCGGGCTCATCCTCCAACAGTGAAGCAGTATCACTGGTGTTGACCGAAAGTGTATTGCTTTCGTAGATCCTTTCAGCGCGGACATCAACACTCGGCAGATTTAAATGTTCTGCGGATGCATTGATTGGTAAAACACCTAGCAGGCATGACGTTAAAACACCGGGAGCTAAAACACTTGGTGTTAGAATGCCATAAATAGTTGATTGTTTTTTTAATTTAAACTTTTGCACGGTCAAACCCCTAAGTACATAAAATAAGTTCATAAAATTTGATGGCATTCTACCTGCTTAGGTAAGTGTCGAGAATGTGACAAATTGCCGCACCTCATGGATACATATGCTTTTGACAATTGATGCAGGAAACACTAGAACCAAATGGGCAGTGTTTAACCATACTGGTGAAATCACGCAGCAAGGCGCATGCCTGAATGAAACCTTGGCAACGGCTGACCTGTCGCCACAGTCACTCAATTATGAGCGTGTTGCGATTTCCAACGTAGCAGGCAAACAACACGCAGCGCTGCTGGCAAAAAAACTGGCGCCTTATAATTTACCTGTTCACTGGGTAAGGGCCAGCATTGAGGCGTGTGACGTATTTAACGCCTACGCTGAGCCTGAGATTTTGGGCACCGACCGCTGGGCGGCGCTCATTGCAGCTTGGCGCATGAAACACGCACCGTGCGTAGTCGTAAATGCCGGCACAGCTGTGACCATTGACGCTCTAGCGCCTAGAATTGATAAATACGCGCTAGCGCCTAAGATTGATGAAGACGCGCTGACGCCTGGAATTGATAAAATTGCATTAACGAATAGCTCAGACAGTGAACAACAAGGCGAATTTCTTGGGGGCATGATTTTGCCCGGGCTTGATTTAATGCAGAAAAGCTTAGGTCTTGCGACGGCGCAATTGCCAAAAAATGGTACCTTGCAAAGTGCAAATAAACGTGACATTGCGGATATTTTTGCTAAAAATACAACGCAAGCCATTAATGCCGGCGCATTAAGCGCAGTTGCCGGAGCAATCATGCTTATGGCGAATGCATTAGCACAAAAATGCGGGCAAAAACCATGTGTAATCTTAAGCGGGGGCAATGCATTAGCCATTCAAAACAATCTGGCTGGCACCGTGACAAACCAAGTCATAATCGTTGATAATCTGGTTTTACAAGGCTTGTATTTACTAGAACACTCCGTCCAAAATTCCAATTAAAGTTAAATAAAGAACAATGAGACATTTCTTTTGGTTGTTAGTCCTCATCAACATAGGTTTGCTAGCTTATTTCAATCTAGATTACATCATGCCAAACAAGCCGCAATTAAAGCTGGCAGAAATAGCCCCCGATAAAATTCAGGTGCTATCCCAAAAGGCGATAGATGCCTTACCGAAAAAGGAAACGGCACCGCCGTCAACTGTAACGCCCACACCGCCGCCAGAGCAAACCTCGGCATGTTTTGAATGGGGAGTTTTCACGGACACCAATCTTGCTAACGCTCAAAAAGCATTGGCCAAACGAGGGCTGACAGCCACATTAAAAGAACAAAGCCCAGTACAACCAAAACGGTTTTGGGTTTATCGTCCACCGTTAAAAACAATGGTAGAAGCGCAGAAAAAAGCGGCTGAATTAAAAGCATTCGGTGTTGAGGATTTATTTATAGTGCAGGAGGGGAAATGGAAAAATGCCATTTCATTCGGCAACTTTGAAGATGAACAATTGGCAACAAAATTACTGCAGGAACTGCAAGCCAAGGGGGTGAAAAATGTTGAAAAGATTTCACGCCCCCAAGGTGACACACATTACAGCCTGCTGCTGAGCAACCTTACAGAAGAAAACTCTGCTGAGCTTAGGAAATTAAAACCAAATTTCCCGGCAGCAGATTTGAAACAAACAAGCTGTAATTAACCAGACTTAAAAAATTCAGGCTAGAAAAATTCAGGTACGAAAAATTCAGGCTAAGGGAACAATTTACCCGGATTCAAAACATTATTCGGGTCAAAAGTAAGTTTTAACGATTTCATTAAATTGATAGTGGTTTCATCAATTTCGCGTGGCACAAATGGACGTTTCGCGATTCCCACGCCATGCTCACCCGACAATGTCCCTTGCAGGGAAAGCACTAGGCTGAACACCTCATCCAGGCATTCATCAGCACGTTTCATTTCTTCTGCATTATCAGGATTTACCAGCAGATTCACATGAATATTGCCATTGCCGGCGTGGCCGAAATTCACATTCGAAATTTGATACTGCGCTGCCAATTTCTCAAGCCCGGTTAACAACTCAGGTAAATGAGATACCGGCACGGCAATATCTTCATTGATCTTCTTGGGCGCAATATCCTTTAACAGTGGCGACAACGCTTTACGTGCAGCCCATAGTGCCTTGGTGTCTTCAGCTGGTTTGGCTTCAATCAAGCCCGGCACCTTGCATGCCTGTAAAATCGCCTCGGTAGCCTCAGTAATTTCCTGCTGCGAACCATCCACTTCGATCATCAAATAAGCGCGGGCATTTTCCGGCAACAGGTTTTGGTGACGGCTGCGAATTAAATTGAGTGCGCCATTATCCAAAAACTCCAGCGCACTTGGGGTATAAGGCTGCGCCATGATAGCGGCAATCGCTTTGGCGCAGCTTTCAGTATCCGCAAATTCGGCGGTTAATCCGCCGGTATATTTTGGCAGCGGCGTAAGCTTCAGCGTGGCTTCAACAATCACTGCCAGCGTGCCTTCGGAGCCTACCAGAAGCCTGGTCAAATCATAGCCCACTACACCCTTGCTGGTATAACAGCCGGTTTTGATAATATCACCACTGCCTGTCACAGCCTTTAAGCCAAGGATATGATCGCGTGCCACGCCATACTTCACTGCATGCGGCCCGGCAGCGCAGGTAGCGAGGTTACCGCCGATACTGCAATAAGCGGCACTGGAGGGGTCTGGCGGCCAGAAGAAGCCAACCGGCTTGATCGCATCCTGCAATTCCTGATTCAGCACTCCAGGCTCGACAATCGCCATGCGGTTATCGGGGTCAATGCTGATAATCTTGCTCATACGCTCTAGCGATAGTGCCACGCCGCCAACCTCCGGCACACTGCCACCGGCTGTGCCCGTACCACGCCCACGCGGCACCACAGGTACCTTGTGTAAATTGCACAGTTTAATAACGCTTTGCACTTCTTCTATCGTCAGCGGAAAAACCACTGCAATCGGCGCATGATAATTACGCGAGTTATCATAAGCGTAGGCGTAGCAGTCTACCGGGTCTGTATAAACCCGGTCTTTCGGTAATACGGCTGATATAGAATTCAGGAATACGGAGTTAGCCATTGCAATCTTCAATTTTAAGGGGTGGTTTTCCCTGCATTTGCTATCGCCTTATCGTGTGCCTCTTTTTCTTCAGCCAACAATTTTTCTTGATCTGCTTTCGCAACTTCTATTTTTTTCAGATCTTCAGGTGATGCCGCTTGACCTAACATCACTTCGTTATCTTTATTGTTTTTTCTATCGTAAACAAGGTTGTCACCCATAATGACGCGAATCCAGTCAGGATAACTATAAGCGGTGCCTTTGTTATGATCAATGATCGCACCGATACCTCCACCAAACAGGATATTGCCAAACATACCACCATTGGCACGCGAAATAACCGTCGCAACCCCTGGCTCTTCACCTTCTTTTTCACAATTAACAAGCAGATTCTGGCCAGAGCGATGAACTGACACTAAATTTGGAGCATTAGTCGTCCACTCGCCACGCTCATTTTTAGCGGTGCATTTAGCACCGGTTATAACTTTGTTATTTTTAGAGTAGGTTTCAATTTTTATCGGTTGATTTGAATCTTTAGTAATACTGGCACAACCTGTCAGTAACGTTTGTAACGTTAAAGCAGCGATTAAAAGTTGATGATTAAGTTTCATTATTATTTTTCTTTCTTAGTTGGTGAGGTAAATAGGATTAACGCTTTTTGATGTAAAGATCGGTAATCGTGCCTTCTTTCATCTCAGCAGCAAAACACACGGTCTCAGATAAAGTCGGATGTGCATGGATAGTCAGGCCCAAGTCATGCGCATCGGCACCCATTTCAATCGCCAGCACGGCCTCTGCCAGCAGCTCACCCGCGTTGGTGCCGACAATGCCTGCACCAATCACGCGATGTGTCGCTTTATCAAAAATCAGCTTGGTAGTGCCTTCGGTACGTGCAATAGAAAGTGCACGACCGCTCGCGGCCCACGGGAAACTGGCTTTTTCAATCTCGATACCTTTGGCTTTTGCTTCAATCTCGGTCACGCCAGCCCATGCAACTTCAGGGTCTGTATAAGCAACCGATGGAATTACCATGGCCTGGAACTCTACTTTATGGCCGGCAATCACCTCTGCCGCCACTTTGCCTTCATGCGTGGCTTTGTGTGCCAGCATTGGCTGGCCTACGATGTCACCGATCGCAAAAATGTGCGAAATCGTATTTCCGCTGTTGTCACGGGTACGCATTTGCTTATCCACTTTGATAAAGCCGTAGTCATCAACCGCCACACCGGCATTCTCAGCCCCGATATTTTTACCATTTGGACGGCGGCCAATTGAAACCAGCACGCGGTCGTAAACTTCTACGCCTTTCGGCGCATCTGCGTTGCCATTCACGCCTTCAAATGTCACATGGATACCGTCTTTTTTAGGCTCCATGCTGGCAACTTTGGTGTTCAACATGATGGCTTCAAAGCGTTTTTCCATGCGTTTCTGCAGTGGGCGTACCAAATCGCGGTCGCAGCCTTGAATAAGGCCATCCGTAAATTCAACGACGCTCACTTTTGTGCCTAGCGCATCATAAACAGTGCCCATTTCCAGGCCGATAATACCGCCGCCAATCACCAACATGCGTTTCGGCACATCTGCCAACGCCAAGGCGCCGGTGGAATCCATAATGCGTTCGTCTTCTGCCACGCCTGGGAACTTGGTAGCCTGTGAGCCTGCCGCGATAATCGCGTTTTCAAAACCCACAGTGGTCACCTTGCCGTCTGCTGCGGTCACTGCAATTTGGTTAGGACTGGTGAATTTACCTACACCTTGCACCACGGTTACGCCGCGTTGTTTCGCCATGGCAGCCAAACCGCCTGTGAGCTTACCAACGACGTCGTTGGCTTTCCAGTTACGCAACTGGTCCAGATCTACTTTAGGTGCGCCGAAGCTTACGCCGTGGTGGCTGGACTCTTCGGCCTCGGTAATGACTTTTGCCGTGTGCAATAAAGCTTTTGATGGAATACAGCCGACGTTAAGGCACACGCCACCCAATGTCGAGTAACGCTCAATCAGTACCACCTGCTTGCCCAGATCTGCTGCACGGAAAGCCGCAGTATAGCCGCCAGGGCCGCTGCCCAGTACCACAACTTGCGTATTGATATCACTGCTGCCAACAGCTGCCGCAGGAGCAGGGGTTGATGCAGGTGCGGCAGCTGGCGCTGGAGTTGGGGCAGGTGCTTCCGCCTTAGCCGGGGCTGCAGTTGCAGTAGAAGCTTCAGCTTCTACCAACAGAATCAGCGAGTCTTTTGCAACCTTATCGCCAACTTTCACTTTGACTTCTTTTACCGTGCCAGCGTGAGACGATGGAATATCCATGGACGCTTTGTCTGACTCTACGGTAATCAAGGAGTCTTCTTTAGCAATGACGTCACCGGCTTTAACCAGCACTTCAATCACATCGACACTATCAAAGTTGCCGATATCAGGCACCAATACTTCAACTAAATTACTCATGCACACCCTTTGTAAACTTTGGTTATTTTTCGCAATTTTATCATTAATCATTACTTTTTAATGCCTATAAGCGCGTAATTAGCAGTATGATTTGCGTTCAAACAAAATCAAAAACAGCACAATATTGCGAGGATATTTATGCAGTTCTTAAAAAGCGTTTTTCAATTGCTTCGGTTGATTTTCACTCAGATCTCGCAAATACTCGGTGCTGCACTAGGTTTTATCTTCGGCTCAATTCAATATCAAGCCCCCGCCTGGCTCAAGTGGTGCGTGGCTAAGCTACTGAGCCTGCGTATAGCCATCAACCGGAAACCGATACAAAGTCTGGGCATTATCGCATTGGTCGCTGCATTGGGAGCCGGTGTATGGCAAACCTATGCATGGTATCAATCACGCCCGCAGCCAGTCACTACAAAAGTTGTCATCAAAGCGCCAACCCGAACCGTCATCGAAGAGAATCTGCCGCCCAATCCGCTGTTAATCAATTTTGACCATTCTGTAGCACCAATAGCGCTGGTGGGTAAAAAAGTCAGCGAAGGCATTGATATCATGCCGAAAATTGAAGGTGAATGGAAATGGATTACCGAGAACGATCTGTCATTTACCCCAAAAGCCGATTGGCCTGTGGGCATGCAATATCGTGTGAACTTCAACGCTAAAGCCTTTACACCAAAAACTGAACTTGAAAACTGGGATGCAGAATTTACTTCGCCTGTATTTGTAGCAGCAATTACCAGCAGCGAGTTTTATCAGGATCCAATCAATCCTGCCATGAAAAAAGTGGTGGTGAACCTCAATTTCAGCCACCCGGTAGATACGGCAAAATTAGAGAAAAGCATCACACTCAAAATGCGTACTGCAAAAGCCGGACTATTGGATTTTGGCAATGATGCGATCTCATTTGTGATCAGTTACGACAAATTCAAGCTCAATGCCTATATCCATTCCGCACCGCTCAACATACCTAAAGATGACAGCGTACTGGAAGTAACTATAGATAAAGATTTAAAAGCAGCCCGCGGCGGTAAACCGTTTGAAACAGCGTTAACGCAAAGTGTCAACATTCCAGGCCTTTACAGCCTGCTTATCAACGATGTCAGCCCGACTGTAGTTTCAAATGCGCAAAATGAGCCTGAGCAGATTTTAGTACTCAACGCCTCTGCTGCGGTACATGAAAAAGAAATAGCCTCCCATGTCAAAGCCTGGGTACTGCCGCGCAACAAACTCAACAGCACGCCGGAAGAACTCAAATATCCGCACATCT
>JBAQME010000172.1:0-2424 GCA_049302535.1 Methylotenera sp. | reverse complement strand
AAAACTCATTATTCGTGAACGTGGGTGAACGCACCAATGTGACGGGCAGTAAAGCGTTTGCGCGCATGATTATCAACGAGCAGTATGAAGAAGCGCTGAGCGTCGCCCGCCAGCAAGTGGAAAACGGTGCGCAGGTTATTGATATCAACATGGACGAAGGCATGCTGGACGCCGTCAAGGCCATGACGCATTTCCTGAACCTGGTCGCTTCCGAGCCTGATATTGCGCGCGTGCCGATCATGATCGACTCCTCCAAATGGTCTGTGATTGAAGCCGGGCTTAAATGCGTGCAGGGCAAGGCGATTGTTAACTCCATTTCGATGAAAGAAGGCGAAGCGGAGTTTTTACGTCAGGCAAAATTATGCCGTCGTTATGGTGCGGCCGTGATTGTGATGGCGTTTGATGAAAAAGGCCAGGCGGATACCTATGAGCGCAAAATCGATATTTGCAAACGCGCGTATGATCTACTGGTACAGGAAATCGGCTTTCCGCCGGAAGACATTATCTTCGATCCGAATATCTTCGCCATTGCCACAGGTATTGAAGAGCACAATAACTACGCAGTAGATTTCATCAACGCAACGCGCTGGATCAAACAAAACCTGCCTCATGCCAAGATTTCAGGCGGTGTTTCCAACGTGAGTTTCAGCTTCCGCGGCAATGACCCTGCGCGTGAGGCAATTCATACGGTGTTCCTCTACCATGCCATCAAGGCAGGCATGACCATGGGCATTGTGAATGCCGGCATGGTGGGTGTTTACGACGATCTGGAGCCGGAGCTTAAAGAGCGCGTTGAAGATGTGGTGCTGAACCGCAGGGCAGACGCAACCGAGCGCATGATCGAGATTGCCAGCAGCTTAAAGGCGGGCGGCAAAAAAGAAGAAGCCACGTTGGAATGGCGCGGCACACCTGAAAATCCTGTGACTGTACAAAAACGTTTGGCGCACGCCATGGTGCATGGCATTACTGACTTTATCGTAGCAGATACCGAAGAGGCGCGACTTGAAGTGATGAATGGCGGCGGTCGTCCGATCCATGTGATCGAAGGCCCGTTGATGGACGGCATGAACGTGGTGGGGGATCTGTTTAGCCAAGGCAAGATGTTCCTGCCGCAAGTGGTGAAATCTGCCCGCGTCATGAAGCAGGCGGTAGCGCATCTGATCCCGTTTATTGAGGAAGAGAAAGCGCTGGAGGAAAAACGTACCGGCATCGTCGCCAAACCTAAAGGCAAGGTAGTGATTGCCACGGTAAAAGGCGACGTGCATGACATCGGCAAAAACATTGTTTCTGTCGTACTGCAATGCAATAACTTTGAAGTGGTGAACATGGGTGTGATGGTGCCGGCTGCTGAAATTCTGGCAATGGCAAAAGCCGAAAACGCTGACATTATCGGTTTATCCGGCTTGATTACACCATCGCTGGAAGAAATGGCTTATGTTGCGCGTGAAATGCAGCGTGACCCGCATTTTCATGGTTTAAAGACACCGCTGTTGATTGGCGGTGCGACAACTTCACGTGCGCATACGGCGGTGAAAATCGCCCCGCATTATGACGGCCCGGTGATCTATGTGCCCGATGCTTCGCGTTCTGTGGCGGTGATGCAGTCGCTGCTCACGCCTGAAAGCCGTGATGCCTACATTAATGAGGTGCAGGCCGACTACGACAAGGCGCGCACGCAGCATGCTAATAAAAAAGGCACGCCGCTACTTACTATTGCAGAAGCACGTGCCAATAAAGCCAAACTGATATTCTCAGGTGATAATGCTCCGGTAAAACCTAAATTTATCGGACGTCGTGTGTTCAAGAATATCGATCTAAGCCTGATTGCGCAATATATCGATTGGTCACCCTTCTTCCAGACTTGGGATCTGGCGGGGTCATATCCTGCGATTTTAAGTGACAAAGTGGTGGGCGATGCGGCAACCAAAGTGTTCGCTGAGGCGCAAGCCATGCTGAAAAAAATCATCGATGGGCGTTGGCTGAGCGCAAATGGTGTCATCGCACTGATGCCGGCCAACAGCGTTAACGATGACGATATCGAGATATATACCGATGACACACGCAGCCAGGTTGCGTTTACTTATTATGGCCTGCGCCAGCAGACAGTAAAGCCCGTGATTGATGGCGTGGCGCGCCCCAACCAGTGTTTGAGCGATTTCATTGCGCCCAAAGGCTCTACAGATACAACAACGCCTGATTATATTGGCCTGTTTGCGGTAACTGCGGGTCTGGGAATGGAAAAACGTCTTGCCCAGTTTGAAGCCGCACATGATGATTACAGTGCCATTATGTTTAAATCATTGGCTGACCGGCTTGCTGAAGCCTTCGCCGAGTATATGCACGAGCGTGTCCGTACCGATTTGTGGAGTTACGCCAGCAATGAACATCTTGAAGTTGAGGCATTGATTAAGGAGCAATATCAAG
>JBAQME010000171.1:0-16227 GCA_049302535.1 Methylotenera sp. | reverse complement strand
ATCCAGTGTAGCTCGAGTATTTAGGCTATTGACCACATCTGTGTGTTTGGTCGTATTTTGATAAGCGCATAAACTAAACCCCACATTCTGAATAAAAGTGCGGGGTTTAGCATGAGGCACACTGGATCGGAGCAAGCTATTATGAGTCTATAGCTTATGTCCGGTTTATGGCAATTGGCTGGAAGTTTGCTCTTCTAGAAAAACGCGCACATTACGAGGGTAAACAAACACATGTTCTCCCTGCACTAATCCTAACTCTTTAAAGCGTTCTTGTGTAAGCTCAGCTTCAATTAGCTCGGTATGGTCTGCACGTTGCAGTTCTAACCTGACTAATGGACCAACCGCATGAATGTAACTTACAACGGCTTCAAAATTTGGATTGCTGCCGCTTTCTTCCCTAAAAATTTCAATGTCATGCGGACGTACATATGCAAGTGCCGGGCTATTTTGGGTGTGATGGTGCGCATCAATTTTAAAGTCTACACCGGCAATTTTAGCCTCACCGTTATGTATGTGGCTATTAAACTGGTTAACATTGCCTAGGAATTGATACACAAAGGGCGAGACAGGATGGTCATACACATCCTGCGGTGTGCCTATCTGCTCAATTTTGCCTTTATTAATAACAACAACACGGTCAGCTACTTCCAGTGCTTCTTCCTGGTCATGAGTAACAAAAATACTAGTGATGTGCAGTTCATCATGCAGGCGGCGTAACCAACGGCGCAACTCTTTGCGTACTTTAGCATCAAGGGCGCCGAATGGTTCGTCTAGTAACAATACCTTTGGTTCGACTGCCAGTGCGCGCGCCAGAGCAATACGTTGGCGCTGTCCGCCAGACAGCTGCGGCGGGTAACGATCCGCAAGCCAATCCAGCTGTACCAGCTCTAATAATTCATGTACACGTCTTTTAATTTCCGCGTCTGACGGGCGGGTTTTTTTAGGGCGAACGCGTAAACCGAAAGCAACATTTTCAAATACCGTCATATGGCGGAACAGCGCATAGTGCTGAAATACAAAACCCACTTCACGTTCACGCACTTGTCGTTCTGTAGCATCGGTACCGTGAAATAGAATGTTGCCAGCATCAGGGGTTTCAAGACCTGCAATGATTCTTAAGAGGGTTGTTTTACCGCAGCCGGATGGCCCAAGTAAAGCCACCAGCTCACCACTGGGAACATCAAGGCTGACATCATTGAGCGCACTAAAGCTGCCAAAGTTTTTTCTAATATTACGGATTTCAATGCTCATGAGTTAAATTCCAAAACAGTAAATTTCTGAATGATTAAAATTGGTATGACAACACTAGTTGTTTTCTTCTTTGTTGCTAGCGTTGCGGGCAACTTGCCATTCAACAAAAGATTTAAGTACCAGGGTCACTAAAGCTAGCAGGGCAAGCAGTGATGCAACTGCAAACGCAGCCGCATAATTGTATTCGTTATATAAAATTTCAACGTGCAAAGGCATGGTGTTGGTCATGCCGCGAATGTGGCCAGAAACGACCGACACCGCGCCAAACTCGCCCATGGCGCGTGCGTTGGTCAATATCACACCGTATAGTAAGCCCCATTTGATGTTAGGTAGGGTAATCCGCCACAGAATTTGCCAGCCGGAGGCACCAAGAACCAAACCGGCTTCTTCTTCATCCTTACCCTGCGCTTGCATTAAGGGAATTAATTCACGTGCCACAAACGGGAAAGTAACGAAAATCGTAGCCAATACAATGCCAGGAATGGCAAAGATGACTTTGAAGTCATGGTCGGACAGATAGGCGCCAAACCAGCCCTGCAAACCAAAGATCAGCACGTAAATTAGGCCGGCGATGACAGGAGACACCGCAAACGGCAGGTCAATTAACGTGATTAAAATACTTTTGCCTTTAAATTCAAACTTGGCTATTGCCCACGCCGCGGCAACACCAAATACCAGGTTCAGTGGTACTGCAATTACGGCAGCAATAAGCGTTAACTTGATCGCTGAAAATGCATCAGGATCAATTAATGCCGTGATGTAAGTATCGAATCCTTTACGCAATGCTTCAGTAAAGACCGCCACCAATGGCACAAATAGAAAAAAGCTTAAAAATAGCAAAGTAACTGCAATCAATGACCAGCGAATCCATGCAGGTTCTGATGTGGCGCGACTGCGTGTCACTTTGGTGTGATAGCTTGTATATTGAGAAGTCGTTGTATTTGACATTATGTGAGCCTGATAAAAACTTAATGTGAAACGCTGTTGCGGCGGGTTGCCCACCATTGCAAGCCGTTAATAGCAAAAAGAAGTAAGAATGAAATAACCAGCATGACCACTGCAACTGCGGTAGCGCTTGAATATTCGTATTGTTCGAGTTTTGTGATGATAATCAGCGGTGTAATTTCAGATACAAATGGGACATTGCCGGCGATAAAAATTACCGACCCGTATTCACCAATGGCCCTGGCAAATGCAAGTGCAAATCCGGTAAGCAGGGCGGGCCATAAAGTTGGCAGGATTACCTTAGTGAAGGTCTGCCAGCGATTTGCGCCTAAGCTGGCTGCAGCTTCTTCAGTTTCCGCTTCCAGGTCTTCAAGAACAGGTTGTACAGTGCGCACTACAAACGGCAAGCCAATAAAGGTAAGAGCAATCACAACGCCAATCGGGGTGAATGCAACTTTAATCCCATGCGGTTCAAGCCATGAGCCTATCCAGCCATTGCTCGCATAAACTGCAGTGAGTGCAATGCCGGCAACGGCTGTTGGCAATGCAAAAGGTAAATCTACCAAAGCATCGACGATTTTTTTGCCGGGGAAACTGTAACGAACCAGTACCCATGCCGTCAGCAAGCCAAAAACAGCGTTAATGAGCGCGCCGATAAAAGAAGCACCAAAAGTTAGCTTATAAGAGGCTAACACACGAGGCGCAGTCACTATCGCCCAAAATTCATCAAAACTTAATTCAGTGGTTTTAATAAAAGCCGCAGACAATGGAATCAGGACTATTAAGCTTAAATATAGCAGTGTGTAACCTAAGGTTAGATTGAAGCCGGGGAGTACGTTTTTTTGTTTTGCCATAATAATCAGTTGTTCATTTGTGTGAGCGCGCGCTAATGTAACAGAAACAAATATATGATAAAAATAACATTTCATCATATTGATATAGCTGTTGGTTATGAGGCTATGGTTGTCGGCAGTTTAGGGGTGTAAAAAATGCAAAATGCGCGGCACTTATATTACTTATGCGATATTGCGAATGTGAGTATTCGCTTTAAATAGTGCTGATGGTTGTAATTCATTGGCAGTGACAGGCTTGGCAAGAAAAAATCCCTGCACCAATGTGCTGCCGGTTTCGATCGCAATATCAAGTTGTGCCTGGGTCTCGATGCCGGTAACAATAGGTTGCGCTCCCAGATCTTTAATCATTTTGATCAGGCCCGGCAAAATTTTACTTACACGTTCATTTTGTTCGGCTTTTTGAATTAAATGTAAGTCAAGCTTCACAAAGTCAGGTGTAAATTTCCATAGACGATCAATGTGCGATTGTGTACTGCCAAAGCGATCGATCGCTATCCGGTAACCTCTGTCACGATAATTGACTATAGCTTCGGCGAGTTGTTTTTCCTGATCGATTAAACCTTCTTGAATCTCAATGGCTACACGGTCAGTTGGCACGGAGTTTGAGTGTAGGATTCTCTCGAATACTTTGCCATGCGCATTTACAGAGAGCAAAAGTTTTGGGTGCACATTAAGAAAAAGCAGACCGTTCTCTGCATAAATCTGTCTAAAATTCAGTACGTGTAGCGTTCTGCTGACACGGTCAAACTGCACCAATTTTCCAGCTTGCTCGGCATAGGTGAATGCAAATTCAGGTGTGCTGGAAAGTTCCCCGCCTAATGATGGCCGCAATAAAGCTTCATGACCGTACAGATCCCCGGCTTGAATATCGTAAATAGGCTGAAAAGCGCTATTGAGATGTACACCTAAAAATGTACTATTAAACTCGCCAGTCGATTGCTCAACTAAACCATAGTCGTCTAAATCCAAAAGTAAGGCTTCCTTGAGTTGTAACCTTAATTGCTCTACATGTGTAGGTGGGGTTTTTGAAACTGTCATTTGTGTTGTCCTCTTACTTACATTGTGTAACGGTATTTACTGCTTTTGATAAATCTGATCAAAAGTACCGCCATCAGCAAAGTGTGTTTTTTGTGCTTTGGTCCAGCTACCAAAAATCTCATCTACGCTAAATAAATCCAAAGATTTGAATCGGTCTTTGTATTTGTTTGCTACAGAGGCAAGGCTGGGTCTTAGATAATGGTGCACAGCAATTTCCTGCCCTGCTTCAGAGAAGTGGTAATCTGCGTAGGCTTGTGCAACTACCTGGTTTTTATGTTTATTTGCAAATTTATCAACGACGGTAATCGGGTTCTCTGCCAGAATGCTTGCAGATGGATATACGACGTCGAATTTGTCACCCAATTCCTTTTTGATTAGATTGACTTCATTTTCGAATGTAAGTAATGCATCGCCAATGTCACGCTGTGCAAATGTTGTTGTAGCGCCACGTCCGCCCGTATCTAAAACAGGCACATTTTTAAATAACCTGGTTACAAAATCTTTTGCCTTTGCGTCGTCGCCACCTTTTCTAATTACATAGCCCCAAGCAGCCAAGTAGCTGTACTTACCGTTGCCGGAAGTTTTGGGATTGGGAACTACCACGGCAATACCAGGTTTAACCAAATCATCCCAATCTTTAATATTTTTAGGGTTACCCTTGCGGACTAAAAACACAGTCGTTGAGGTTGTTGGTGAACTGGCGTTAGGCAGGCGTTTTTGCCAATCTTTGGGAATAAGTTTTGCCCGGTCGTATAAAATATCAATGTCAGGCGCCTGGTTCATCGATATCACGTCTGCCTCAAGACCATCTGCCACTGATCTGGCTTGTTTGCTGGATCCGCCATGCGATTGATTAATGGTGACGGTTTCTCCGGTTTTTGTTTTCCAGTATTTAGCAAATGAAGCATTGAAGTCTTTGTAGAACTCACGAGTCACGTCATAAGATACATTCAGCAACGTGCTGTCAGCTACCGCGTAAGGGGACAAGGTCAGGCTCACTAAAATAAACAAACCAGCTAATATGGATTTTTTAGGCATGGGATATCTCTGGCATTAAAGTTATAAAGCAGGCACTTTAAAGAGTTATTGAAATAATGTAAAAGAATGATAAATAATATATATATAATTATTTTGAATAAAAAGAGTAATTTTACAGGCAGCCTTTCTTTAACCTTTTGTGCATGTTTTTTCTAATTTGAAGCTGTAGTAGTTGAAATGTGATAGCACGGGCTATGGAAGTATCTTAAGCAAAAAAATCCGGCGACCTGTACGCAATTCAAATACAGGTGCCGGATAACTAAGGAGAAGAGTACCGCTTTGTTTAAAGTGTTAAGCGGTCACCACTTTTCTATTCGAGAGCTTTTTACTTCAACAATCTTTTTTGCCGTGTTTATTATTTAATGCGTTAAATGTTTATTTGTGCTGTGAATACGCGCATGATCACCCTCTGACGCAAAATCGGAGCCAATCCTTTGCAGCCGGGTGTGTAATGCGGTTGAGCCATTGGGGGTGTAAATTACCTTGATGCCGCGCTTTAGGGCGTTACGTTTTACTTTATGCGTAATGGAGTGGCTAATCCAGTTAGTGATTAGTACTATAATCTTTGTGTCTTCCGGGATTACTTTGTTACTGTCGCCAACTTTGCGACCTGACCAATGGTTGATATGTTCAACACCGTAATTGGTTAATACTTGTTTGATGCCATCAATTTGGTCGCCGCCTACAATTAATACTGAACTCATGATAAGAGCCTCCTGTTTTAAGGCAGTGCCAGATTTTGTCCGGCACTGCGCTCATCTAAGTAATTAGATCGTTACTTCTGATAAATCTGGTCGAAAGTACCGCCGTCAGAGAAGTGCGTTTTCTGCGCTTTCTGCCAGCCGCCGAATTCCTCATCAATTTTCACTAATTTAACTTTTGGGAACTGGCTCTCATACTTTTTGGCCACGGATTCTAACGTTGGGCGATAGTAGTTTTTAGCTGCAATCTCCTGGCCTTCTTCAGTATATAAATACTCAAGATAAGCTTTTGCAACAGCTTCATTGCCATGTTTTTTCGCAAATTTATCAACCACTGTCACAGGTGGTTCAGCCAAAATAGAAAGTGAAGGCACAACGATTTCAAATTTACCAACGCCTAACTCTTTTTGCGCTAAAAACGCCTCGTTTTCCCAAGCAAGCAACACGTCACCAATGCCACGCTCTACGAATGTCGTGGTAGATCCGCGCGCGCCTGTATCCAGTACAGGGACATTTTTCAGTAGCTTGCCAACAAACTCTTTGGTTTTAGCTTCATCACCACCATATTTTTTCTGTGCAAATGCCCATGCTGCCAGGTAATTCCAGCGTGCGCCGCCTGATGTTTTAGGGTTAGGTGTAATCACAGAAACGCCAGGCTTAATCAAGTCATCCCAATCTTTAATGCCTTTGGGGTTACCTTTGCGCACCAGCAGCACAATGGTTGACGTGTAAGGTGAGCTGTTATGACCAAGACGTTTTTGCCAGTCTTTAGGAATTAGCTTGGCTTTTTCCTGGAGTTGGTCAACATCGTAAGCCAGCGCCAGTGTAGCTACGTCGGCATCCAGGCCGTCAATAATGGCGCGTGCCTGTTTGCCGGAACCGCCATGGGAAGTCTTGATGGTCACTTTATCGCCAGTTTTTGCTAGCCAGTATTTACTGAAAGCAGCATTGAAATCCTGATAAAGCTCACGTGTCGGGTCATAAGAAACGTTTAATAAGTTAATATCTTTGGCTAAAGCGGTGATCGGTGATGCAATGCCATACACTGCTGAAAGCAATGCGATGGCTAATAGTGATTTTTTCATGTGTGTATCCTTAAATAGTTTACTTAAAATTAATGATTCAATTTGTGCTGAAAATGACATTGCATATCGAACCTTTTTAGATGCACCCCTAAGCAAAGTTAGGGATGCATTAGTTGGTTAGAAGGCTACCTGGAAGCGGGCAAGAATTGCTTCTTCATCGCTGCGGTCACGAACCCTGCTTCCGCTTGCATTGTTATTGGTTGATTGTGCCAATCCTTTTTGCAGTGCACCGCCGTCAAAAGAGGTGCGTGCGTAATTTAAAGAAATCTTTGCATTGCTATTCAAGTACCAGTTCACGCCTGCAGTCCAGGTTTCAGCAGATTTCGCACTTTTGGTTAAATCTGAGAATGCATTGGTGATAGCGCTACCCTCTGCAGCGTATTGCCCTGCAGCATTCTTGAATGTGTCGTTATCAAGGTTGATTTCACTGTAACGCGCAACCAGTTCCCACGCACCCCAGCCGCCTTTATCTAAATCAAAATCTTGTTTAGGTTTTACGCCTTTGAATGAAGCATCTTCCCCAGTCAGCAGATAAGAAACACCAATATCCCAGGCATCATGTTTAAGATTTTTCTTGGTGCCAGCCGTGAATGCGGTATTTGAACCAGCACCACCGGCGCCTGGTGAACCGCCATTGGCTAAGCTGACGTCCTGAGATACGCGCGCATATTCGGCAATAACACCAAATGGGCCATAGTAATAGTTGGCTTGTGGTGACCAGCGTGCACGTTTACCATCGGCAACTGCATTGCTGGTGTAGCGGAAGAATGTTTGTTGACCTTCCGTGACATAGCTAGGTAAACCATTGCGTGTAGCATCAGCAGAAGTGGTATCAGTGAAGTTCAGATTTTTCTCGCCTGTAAAATCTGTCCATGTGCCGCCAATACCAAACCCCAAGCCTGCCAGCGCTGAATCAGAATCACTGAATGGGTTGGTAAATAAACGAGCCGTGTATTCACGTTCACCATTAAATTCAGTACCGGTGCTGATATTGCCGGCATCAGCTACGCCATTTACTACGCCTACCGCATAATTTAACTTTTTATTCAGTACGTCACCGTACAAGGCAACACCCAAATCGCGGTTAGGTAAAATCGCATTGGTTACATAACTGCGCTCAATAAACTTGATATCGCTGCCGCTTTGCAAGCGCTCAAGGCCAACAAAGCTTTTAAATTTACCGGCACGTACGTTAAAAGCAGGGTTTAAATTAGCCTCAACATAAGCATCCACTGCAGAGGCGCTGCCACCGGCGAACTCAGGTGTAAAGCGGAAGCCATATTTGCCAGCCACTTTACCTTCAATGGTTGGGCGTACACGGCGTAACAGGCTGCTATTTTCGGCATCATGAAAACCGTCAGCATTTAGATCGCCAGCTCTTTGATCAGTGCGGCCCCTGACATCATTTGCGCCATCAGAGTAATGACGATGGTCAGCTTGTATTACCCCTTTAAATTTGATTTCATTTTTTCCGTCAGCTGACCCAAATGAAAAACCGCTGCTGCTGGCTTTAACTACTGGCGTTTCTTTTTTTGCAGCCACTACAGCTTCTTCATTGATTTCACCTTTACGCTCGATGACTTTAACTTTTTGGCTGAGCTCTTGTACTAACGCTCTAAGTTCTTCAAGCTCGGTACTATCATTAGCACTAGCTGAATAGGGCAGTGATAACAAGCCGGTTGCCAATAACGCAGAGGCGAATTTTGAATATTGAAATTGCATTCTAGTCTCCTGTATAAAGCTTCCAGTCAACTGGTCAGCCAATCTTCATAAATGTTTATTAGTCTTTTGCTTCTTACCGCTGCTTGTGCAGTTGGTTTATTTTTTATAGTGCTCCGCGCCTGTATTTTGGTTAAACCTTAATTTTTCCCGCTTTTCGATTTGTGTCACGCGCCCCTCATGTAACACAATTTCAACTGAACCAAAGCCTGATCCTTGTTTAAGCGCTTCAACCGCACGTAATATTTCTTGCGAAACATCCAGGTTGCTACCAGCATTAATTCGGTTAGCGTGCTGAGTGATATTGTTAGTAAGTGACATGGCGATATCTCAAAATAAATGTGCTAAACAGCAAGAGCTGCACTATAAAAGCGTTTTTTAATAATTAAAAATAATATTTTTTTATTAACTTATAATTTAAAAGAATATAAAGGGGTGCTGAGGTGAAATTGAGTAAAAGCTAACTATTTATCTGTAGTGTTTCCAATTCATTGAATTCATTGGTATAATGCGGTTGAATTTTTTGATGGGCTTTGTGCCCATTTTTTGTTTCTGCAACTTACGTAGCGTGGCTAAGTTATTGTTTACAAGAGCTTGCTGGGTTGTAGCGGGATTGAGGGTTAGATAATCATGCAAGATTTGCATACATTGATAGAGCAGTCGGTAAGCCAATTGGGCTATGAGCTTGTTGATTTGGAGATTTCCAATCGAGGCAAGTTGTTGCGTGTGTTTATCGATAAGCAAAATCCTGCAGATATAAAAGACAGTGTGAATATTGATGATTGCGTACTGGTAAGCAATCAATTAGGCAATTTACTGGCCGTGGAACATGAAATTGATTATGACCGCCTGGAAGTTTCCTCGCCCGGCATGGACCGCGTGTTGAAAAAAGAAGCAGATTTTTTACGTTTTACAGGTGAGCGTGCCACCGTAAAGTTGCGTGTACCTGTAGTTGAAACGGTGACCAATGCCAAAACAGGCGTAGACGAGAAAGTAACAAAAAAGAATTTTTTAGGATTTTTACGTGGTTTAGAAGATGGCTTGCTGCTGCTGGAGTGTGACGGAGTGATACACAAAATTGCGCTATCAAATATTGATAAGTCGCGTTTGAATCCAGTGTTCTAAATTAAAGAATTTTTAAGAGATAAAGATTAACCTGCAATTTATAGTCGGAGATTGATGATGAGTCGTGAAATTTTATTGTTGGTAGATGCCTTGGCGCATGAAAAAAATGTTGGTAAAGATGTTATTTTTACCGCGCTTGAGCTTGCTTTGGCTTCAGCTACCAAGAAAAAGCATGATGATGATGCCGATGTGCGCGTGGAAATTAATCGTGAAACAGGCGAATATAGAACATTTAGACGCTGGCAGTTTGTTGAGTATGACTTGTTGGAAAACTCTGCATACCAGATTGATGAAGAAGATGAGCGTTCAAAAGGCTTGAATATTGGTGATTACTATGAAGAGCCGCTGGAAAATATAGAATTTGGCCGTATTGGCGCACAAGCTGCGAAGCAGGTAATTCTGCAAAAGGTACGCGAAGCCGAGCGCGAACAAATTTTACAAGACTTTTTAGCGCGTGACGAAAAGCTGGTCACAGGTGTGATCAAGCGCATGGAAAAAGGCAATGCAATTATAGAGGTAGGCCGCATTGAATCGTTATTGCCGCGTGAGCAGATGATTCCTAAAGAAAACCTGCGCGTAGGCGACCGTGTGCGAGCATATCTTTCACGTATCGAGCGTGGAGGCCGTGGACCGCAGTTGATTTTATCAAGAATCACGCCAGATTTCCTGATACGCTTATTTGAGCTGGAAGTACCGGAAATTGAAGAAGGTTTGTTGGAAATTCGTTCAGCGGCGCGTGATCCTGGTTTACGTTCAAAAATTGCCGTTAAAAGCAATGACCAGCGCATAGACCCGGTAGGTACTTGCGTAGGCATGCGTGGATCGCGTGTGCAAGCCGTGACTGCGGAGTTGGCTGGCGAGCGCGTGGATATCGTGCTTTGGAGCATGGAGCCTGCGCAATTCGTGATTAATGCGATGTCGCCAGCGGAGGTTTCCAGCATTGTGGTGGATGAAGACGCGCACAGTATGGATGTGGTCGTGGAAGAAGAGCAATTGGCGCTTGCGATTGGCCGCAATGGTCAAAACGTACGTCTGGCTTCAGAGTTAACAGGTTGGACATTGAACATCCTGACTGTTGACCAGGCTGCGCAGAAAAACCAGGAAGAGTACGCTGGCGTGAGTCACCTCTTTATGGAAAAACTTGATGTTGATGAAGAAGTGGCTGAAATTTTAGTGCAGGAAGGTTTTAGTACATTGGAAGAAATTGCTTATGTGCCTTTAGCCGAAATGCTTGAGATTGAAGCGTTTGATGAAGATACTGTAGAAGAATTACGTAAACGCGCACGTGCAGCTTTATTAACAGAGGCGATTGCTAAAGAAGAAAAAGTTGAGGAAGCGGCTGAAGACTTGTTGACCCTTGAGGGCATGGATGATGCTACTGCACATTTACTGGCATCAAAAGGTGTTTCAACAATGGATGATTTGGCAGAGTTGGCAATTGATGAGTTGGTAGAACTTACCAATATGGATGAAGAGCGCGCCAAAGCACTCATCATGACAGCGCGCGCGCCTTGGTTTAAATAGAGGGTTTGAATTACGATACGGTTGGGCTGAATAAGCAAAGCTTTCAGCCTGATTAGCGTATCAATATTAAGTAGCATTAAGCAGTAAAGCTAGGCAATAAAGCTTAGGGAAAAGAATACTGGAGCAACAACATGGCACAAACAACCGTAGAACAATTTGCTGGCGAATTAAAGCTGCCTACAGCATTGTTATTAGAGCAGCTTAAAAGTGCTGGCGTGCATAAATCAAGCGCAGATGACCTATTGAATGAAAATGACAAATCGGCATTGCTGGATCATTTACGTAAAGAACATGGCACGCTTGCCCCAAAAAGCAAAATTACGTTGACACGTAAATCCAGTACCGAAATTAAAAAAACGGACAATACGGGTAAGGCGCGTACCATTCAGGTAGAGGTGCGTAAAAAACGTGTGATTGAACAACGTGAAGAAGCAGAGTTGAGTGGCCAGGAAGAGGCCGTGCAAGCGGTGGCAGAAGTTCCTGAAGTGCCGGTTGCGCCAGTAGAGCCAATTGTTGAAGCGCCGGAGCCGGTAGTTGTGGCTGAGCCGGAGCCGGTAGTTGCTGTGCCGGAAGTAGTTGAACCTGTTGCAGCTGAACCTGTTGTTGAAACAGCCCTCGCTGAGCCGGCTGCGGAGAAGGTGGCGGTGAAATCGCAAACCATCAGCCGTAAAGATTTGCTGGGCGCCGATGAAATAGCGTTGCGTGAGAAAGAAGCAAAACGTCATGCTGCCTTAGCAGCAATGCAGGCTGAGGATTTGCGTAAAAAACAAGAGTTGGCGCAGCGCCGCCTGGATGAAGAAGCTAAAAAATTAGCCGAAGCTGAAGCTGCAAAAGCCAAAGCGGCTAAGCTGTCAGAAGGCACGTTACATAAGCCGGCAGCAAAAGAAGGGGCTGAAAAACCCGCTTCAAAAGATGCGAAAAAAGGTAAAGGTAATAATAAAGAGTGGACAGATGCCGAGAACAAAAAGCGCGGATTGAAAACTCGCGGTGATGTGACCGGCGGAAAATCTGGCTGGCGTGCGCCAAAAGGAAAAGGTCATAAACACCATGTTGATGAAGATCAGCAACATGCCTTTACTGCGCCAACCGAGCCAATCGTACATGAAGTACTGGTACCTGAAACAATTACAGTGGCTGATTTGGCACATAAAATGTCAGTGAAATCAGGCGAAGTGATTAAAGCGTTGATGGGTATGGGCATGATGGTAACAATTAACCAGGTGCTGGACCAGGAAACGGCCATTATTATTGTCGAAGAAATGGGTCATAAAGCCCAGGCTGCAGCACCGAATGATCCGGATGCCTTCATTGAAGAAGCTGAACATGCGGAAGCGATATTGGAAGCTCGTCCGCCAGTAGTCACTGTTATGGGCCACGTTGACCATGGTAAGACCTCGTTGCTGGATTATATTCGACGCAGCCGTGTTGCTTCTGGTGAAGCCGGCGGCATTACACAGCATATCGGTGCATACCATGTAGAGACGCCACGCGGTATGGTGACTTTCCTGGACACCCCGGGCCATGAGGCGTTCACGGCGATGCGTGCCCGTGGTGCTAAAGCAACGGATATCGTGATTTTGGTGGTTTCAGCCGATGACGGCGTGATGCCGCAAACAATTGAGGCAATTCACCATGCTAAAGCCGCTGGTGTACCTTTAGTGGTTGCTATCAATAAAGTGGATAAACCGGATGCGCAACCTGAACGCGTCAAAATGGAATTGGTTGCTCAAGAAGTGGTGCCAGAAGATTTCGGTGGCGATACGATGTTTCGCGAAGTATCTGCTAAAACTGGCCAAGGTATTGATGAGTTGCTGGAAGCAGTATTATTGCAGGCCGAGGTTCTAGAGTTACAGGCACCTAAAAACACACCGGCAAAAGGTTTGGTCATTGAAGGGCGTCTTGATAAGGGTCGTGGTTCAGTGGCGACTATTCTGGTGCAGTCAGGTACATTGAGGCGCGGCGATATGATTTTGGCAGGCACGACTTTTGGTAAAGTGCGTGCGATGCTGGACGAGTCAGGTAAAGACATTCAAGAAGCGGGCCCTTCCATACCTGTAGAGATTTTGGGCTTATCTGATGTGCCGAGCGCTGGCGAAGAGGTTATTGTGCTTAACGATGAACGCAAGGCGCGTGAAATTGCACTGTTCCGTCAAGGTAAGTACCGTGATGTGAAATTAGCTAAACAGCAAGCTGCCAAACTGGAAAACATGTTTGAGCAAATGGAGTCAGGCGAAGTGCAGACTCTGGGCTTGATTATTAAATCTGATGTACAAGGTTCATACGAAGCGTTGGCAACAAGTCTGCAAAAATTGTCTACCAGCGAAGTTAAAGTCAACATTATTCATACTGGTGTAGGTGCTATTAGCGAATCCGACGTGAACTTGGCAGCTGCCTCTAAAGCGGTATTGATCGGCTTTAATGTACGTGCCGACACCGGAGCGCGTAAGTTGATTGATACGCTAGGTGTGGATGTGCGTTACTACAATATTATTTACGAAGCTGTGGATGAAATTAAAGCTGCGCTGGGTGGTATGTTGGCTCCGGAGCAAAAAGAAAGCATGATTGGTACGGTAGAAGTGCGTGAAGTATTCCGTATTTCCAAAGTGGGCGCGATTGCCGGTTGTTACGTACAGGACGGTATGATTAAACGTAACTCTAAAGTACGCGTGCTGCGTAATAACGTTATCATTCACACAGGCGAGTTGGATTCACTCAAGCGCTTTAAAGATGATGTGAAAGAAGTGAAAAACAACTTTGAATGTGGTTTGTCACTTAAAAACTTCAACGATATTGAAGTGGGTGATATTTTAGAAGTTTATGAAATGGTTGAAGTGGCGCGAACCCTATAATGGCTAAGGACTTTTCACGCAGTCACCGTGTGGCAGAGCAGATGCAGCGAGAACTCGCTGATCTGCTGCAATTTGAAGTCAAGGATCCACGCGTCGGCATGGTCACAATCACCGCAGTTGAGGTGACGGGTGACATGGCGCATGCCAAGATTTTTTACAGTGCGGCAAAAGCGAGCGATAGCATGCAGCAAGGGCTGGAGAAATCGGCTGGATTTTTACGTACACAGCTTGCCAAGCGCATGTTGTTACGCACGGTGCCACAATTACATTTTGTTTATGATGCCTCTATCGATAACGGCATGATGATGTCGAAATTGATTGATGAAGCGTTGGCTTCAAAGCCAGAAAAATCATAATTTATTATCACTGGTAAAACCAAGCCTTTGCAGTACAGACGACCTAAAAAACAAATCAATGGCATTTTACTGCTGGATAAGCCACTCGGCTTTTCGTCTAATCAAGCCTTACAAAAAATAAAATGGCTGTTGCAGGCCGCCAAAGCTGGGCACACCGGTACGTTAGACCCGCTTGCTACGGGCCTGTTGCCGCTTTGTTTTGGAGAAGCCACCAAGTTTGCCCACTACCTCACTGATGCGGATAAAACCTACGTAGCAACTATTAAGCTGGGCGCTACTACGACAACGGGCGATGCTGAAGGTGAAGTGCTTTCAACGCATGCGGTTAACGTAAATCAGCTTGAGTTTGAAAAAACCTGTAAGCAATTTATTGGTGAAATCAGCCAAACGCCACCTATGTATTCCGCTTTAAAGTTTGAAGGTAAAGCCTTATATGAGTATGCACGGGCAGGTGTGGAAATTGAGCGGCAGCCGCGCCTTGTCAAGATTCATAGCATAGAGCTCAATGCATTCGAGGGCGACGTAGCGAGAATCACGGTCACATGCAGTAAGGGAACCTACATTCGCACTCTGGCTGAAGATATCGGCAAGCGACTTGGTTGTGGTGCCCATTTGATTGGGCTGCGCAGAACCGGAACTGCCAATTATCACATCTCGCAAGCCGTTAGCTTGGAGCAATTTGAGGCAATGTCCAGTGAAGAGCGCTTGGCATCATTAGCGCCTGCAGACAGTGCCGTAGAGCATCTGCCAGCAATCACTTTGGATGCGGATAGTGTTTTTTATTTGCAGCAAGGTCAGGTGATATGGCGTAGCGGTGTAATCCCGCAAGGTTTATTGAGGCTTTATGACGAGCAGCAAGTCTTTTTGGGCTTGGGCGAACAGCAAAGTGACGGAAAAATCGCACCTAAGCGTTTGATGCAGCAAGTAAATAATTAACTTTTATCAAGAAATAACTTGTTAAGAATAAAAGATAACACTATAATGCGCGGTTCATTGTGAATGATTGTTTAGGCGGGTTGTTTTATTGTTGCTGCCTTTACATTGACGCAAAACATCTAAATTTATTAGGATTAAGTTATGGCAACTACAGCACAAGACACTGCAAAAATTATCGCAGAATATCAACGCGCACCAAATGATACAGCTAGCCCAGAGGTGCAAGTGGCACTTCTTACTAACCGTATCAGCTATTTAACAGAACACTTCAAATCTAACAAAAAAGACAATCACTCACGTCGTGGTTTATTGGCTTTGGTAAGTCAACGTCGTAGCTTGTTGGATTATTTAAAACGCAAAGATGCAAGCCGTTATCAAACATTGATTCAACGCTTAAGTCTGCGTAAATAACTTTTATAAAAGTGCCAAAGTTCACACCAGAGCTAATAAAGCTTAGCCCGTTAACTTTGGGTTCATTTTTATAATTGCTGTAAAAAGCCGATAGCATAGAAATTGCATCGGCTTTTTTTATTGTTAGATTGTTATTGGGTAGTGAATAGCAATCTGTTGAAAAAAGGAAAATAAATGTTTAATAAAGTGAAAAAAAGTATTCAATACGGTGCGCATACGCTCACCCTTGAAACAGGTGAAATCTCACGTCAGGCAGACGCTGCCGTGATGGTGAGTTATGGTGACACTGTTGTATTAGTGGCTGTTACCAGCAAACGTGAAGTCAAAGCAGGCCAGGACTTTTTTCCATTGACTGTAGATTACATGGAAAAAACCTATGCTGCGGGTAAGATCCC
>JBAQME010000170.1:0-12002 GCA_049302535.1 Methylotenera sp. | reverse complement strand
CAATTATTCAGCAGCTGTTTCAGCGGCCTCAGCCACTTCTTCACTTGCTGCTTTAACGATTTCAGTGATTGCAGAACTGCGGCCTTCCAATACAGCATCCGCAATACCACGAGCGTACAAACGAATTGCACGGCTAGAGTCATCATTACCAGGAATAACGTAAGCAACGCCATCTGGAGAGTTGTTTGTATCAACAACGCCAATCACCGGGATGCCTAACTTAGCAGCTTCTGTAATCGCGCCGCTTTCATGACCAACGTCAATAATGAAAATAGCGTCTGGCAAGCCACCCATTTCCTTAATACCGCCGATAGAGCGCTCTAACTTCTCAACCTCACGCTTGTAACCAAGCGCTTCTTTTTTACCGAATTTTTCCAGGCTGCCGTCTTGCAACATCGCTTCAAAGTCATTCAAGCGTTTGATCGATTGTTTAACGGTTTTAAAGTTAGTCAGCATACCGCCTAACCAGCGATGGTTTACGTAAGCACAGCCAGCACGGCTAGCTTCTTCTTTTACGATATCGCGCGCCTGGCGTTTTGTACCAACGAATAAAATACGACCCTTGTTTGCAGCCAATGTACGCACGTGTTTAAGTGCATCTTCAAACATCGGCAATGTTTTTTCAAGGTTAACGATATGAATCTTGTTGCGGTCACCGAAAATAAACGGTGCCATTTTTGGGTTCCAGTAACGGGTTTGATGGCCGAAGTGAACTCCAGCTTCCAGCATCTGACGCATGGTAACAGACATATTAAATCTCTCTTCAAAAGGGTTATGAATTCATACAACACCAGAAACACCCTGATTTATTAGCTATAAACTAAACCTGGGCACCCTTGATCGGGTTGTATGTAAATTTATACATTAGCCACATGAACAACACATAACCAATGCATTTTTGCAGGAAATGCAAAAGCGAAATAATAGCACTAACCAATTGAGTTTGCTAGGCTTTGATGCAGAAAATTTGCAGCACAATGAAGTTAATTATGGCCGCGAAGACCAATCAACACAACAGCTATCACACCAGCAGCCTCACTATGCTAAAATAAGCCATTAAGTTATTTCATTCAGAACCTCATGGCGATCTCAATTAAAAACCAACAAGACATCGAAAAAATGCGCATTGCAGGCAAGCTGGCTGCCGAGGTGCTTGATTTCATTACGCCGCACGTCGTACATGGTGTCACGACAGATCAGCTTGATAAGCTATGTCACGATTATATCGTTGATGTGCAAAAAGCCATCCCTGCCCCGCTCAATTACGCCCCCGACGGCCATAAACCTTATCCAAAATCTATCTGCACGTCAATTAACCAGCAAATCTGCCACGGCGTACCAAGTGACAAAGCGCTTAAGAACGGGGACATTGTCAATATTGACATTACAGTAATCAAAGATGGCTATCATGGCGACACTAGCCGCATGTTTTGTGTCGGGGACCCATCCATTCAAGCCAAGCGCCTATGTGAAATCACTTACCAGGCAATGTGGGTAGGTATTACAAAAGTAAAACCGGGCGCAACATTGGGTGATATTGGGCATGCCATTCAAACTTTTGCCGAAAAGAACGGTTACAGTGTTGTGCGTGAATTTTGTGGTCATGGCATTGGCAAGGTATTTCATGAAGAGCCACAGGTGCTGCATTATGGTAAACCCAGCACAGGGCTTAAATTGCAGGCCGGCATGATGTTCACTATAGAACCCATGATCAACGCCGGTAAACGCGACATCAAGCAAATGCCGGATGGATGGACAATTGTGACCAAAGACCGCAGCTTATCTGCACAATGGGAGCACACTATCCTAGTCACAGAAACCGGCTATGAAGTCATGACCCTATCCGAAGGTACACCGCCACCTCCTGCTTTTGTTGCAAGCAGTTCGGCTGCCAATGCCTGATGCGAGCTAATCAAACTCAGGCATAGTGATAATTTAGTTTAAATCTCGATGGCATACCATGCGGACTCCATTAAAATCCAAAACCATCGAAATTGAAAAAAGTAAAATTCTTTCATTACGCCAATCTCTAAAAGATGGATTTTTAGCTTTAAAAACAGACTTTACTGAAAATCCAAACATAACCCGCCTATTCAGGCAGCACTGCAAACTGATTGATCAGCTACTCATAGATATATGGGCAGAATTGCAAATAGACTCACGCTGCTGCCTGATTGCGGTCGGGGGATACGGTCGCGGCGAACAATACCCCTATTCCGATATTGATTTACTGATTTTAATTCCTGAACAAAATCAGAATAACAGTAAAATAAATAGCGACATTGAAAAGCTGATTGGTTTAATGTGGGACTTAGGCTTAAATGTTGGTCATAGCGTCCGCAGCTTGACCGAATGCATTACTGAAGCCAAAAAAGACATTACGATACAAACCAACCTACTAGAGTCACGTTTATTGTCCGGTGATAAAACACTCTACCAAGGCTTTTTGGCAAACACCCGTCAAGCCTTAGACCCAATTGCATTCTTTAATGCAAAGCTTGAAGAACAAGATCAGCGCCACGCCAAATACAATGACACGGCCTATAACCTGGAGCCAAATATCAAGGAAAGCCCCGGCGGGCTGCGTGACCTGCATATGATTATATGGATAGCACGCAGCTTGGATCTGGGCGGTAACCTGCAACCAGGTTTAGGCAGCGTATGGACAGCACTCACAAAACATAATGTCATTTCCGCGCTGGAAGCAAGGCAAATCCGCCACCATGAAAAAAAACTGCAAGCTCTACGCATACATCTGCACTTTTTAAGCAAGCGCCGGGAAGACCGCTTGTTGTTTGATTTTCAAAATGAACTGGCAACCACACTAGGTTATGTCAACACGCCGCGTAAACGCGCCAGCGAACAGCTGATGCAAAGTTATTACCGGAGCGTTAAATTCATAGGGCTAATGAACGAAATTCTGCTTAAACAATTCAAGCAGATGCTAGCAGTGGTACCGCCAATCATTCACCCTATCAATGCACATTTTGAAGCACACGATCAATTGCTAGAAGCTAAAACAGCGGGATTACTGCAACAGCAGCCCTCCGCCATTTTCGAAGCATTTTTGCTATTGCAACAAAGACCGGAACTCGCTGGCATGGGGGCAACCCTATTACGCAATTTGCAGCGCGTCAAAAACCTGGTTAACCGTGATTTTAGAAATGACCCTCAAAACAAAAAACGTTTCATAGAAATATTATCGCAACCGAATGGCGTCAATCATGCACTGCGCGCAATGAATCACTATGGCATCCTGGGGAACTATATTCCTGCATTTGGCAGGATCATTGGCCAAATGCAGCATGACCTGTTCCATGTCTACACCGTCGATGAACACATTCTCAATGTATTAGCGAATTTACGCCGTTTTTCAAAACCGGAGCTCAAACACGAATTCCCGCTTTGCAGCCAGCTATTCGCAGAGTTTGATGCGCCGCATTTGTTATATTTAGCCGCTTTATTTCACGATATTGCAAAAGGCCGGGGCGGCGATCACTCCACCTTGGGCAAGGCTGACGCCGCCAGGTTCTGCAAACTGCATGGATTATCAAAAGCTGACAGCGCACTTGTGGCATGGCTGGTTGAAACTCATTTGAAAATGTCATCCATCGCGCAGAAAACCGATCTATCTGACCCGAGTGTAATCGAATCATTTGCACACCTGGTACAGAATGAACGCAGATTGAATGCGCTTTATTTGCTAACCGTAGCTGACATACGCGGCACAAGCCCCATTGTATGGAATGCATGGAAAGCACGACTGCTTGAAAGCCTGTTCCATGCCACGAAACGTGCGCTGGCAGACCCCGTATTCCATGCCAAGCAAACTATCGCAACGCGCATTAAAGAAGCATCAGAAAAACTGACCAGGTTTGGTATCAGCACACAAACTTATGAACACTTATGGGCACAATTTGGAGAAAACTACTTTGTCCGCCATGAAAGCGATGAAATCGCATGGCATAGCCGCTTATTGACACCACACTTGAATAGCACCACTCCGATAGTCCGCGCTCGGTTAAGCCCCTATGGCGACGGCATCCAGGTCATGATTTACACAAAAAACCAAAACGATATATTTGCAAGAATATGCAACTTTTTTGACCGTATGGGATATAACATCGTAGAAGCCAAAATCTACACAACAAACCATGCCTATGCGCTGGACAGCTTCATTATTCTGGATCAGTCAGGTAAGTCTGTTAGCTACAGCGGTTTATTGAAATTTATCGAAACGGAACTGACTGGCAAACTGGATGAAAACGCCGCATTAGAGTCTCCGCTTAAAGGGCGCATCAGCCGCCAGGTGAAACACATGCCAATTCAGGCACAAATCACTATTACAGAGGAGCCTGAAAACAACAATCACAAGCTGGACATGATTGCGAATGACAGGCCAGGCCTGCTTGCTACCGTGGCGCAGCAATTTTTAAAATATGACATTGAATTACACAATGCAAAAATCAACACCCTGGGCAATCGAGCTGAAGATACGTTTTTAATTTCGGCAAGAAACGGCCAAAAACTTGATGAGCAGCTTATTGAGTCACTATCTCAATCTCTGCTCGCAGAAATCTAACCCGCTTCAAAGCACTACTGATTTTGAATGTATATTCTAACCAAGCTGATAATGCTTGCGCAGCGCCTTTTTCACATTCCATGTGCAGGACATGCCGGCTGGAAATGTCACTAAATCGCCCACAGTGAAACTTACCGGTTCACCGCCATTTGGTGTCACAGTGACTTCACCTTCAAGAATATAAGCAATTTCCTGCGACCCGAAACTCCAAGGAAACTGCGAAACCTCTTTAGACCATGTAGGCCAGCGCGTTACACCCAACGCAGCTAGTTTTTCTGGGCTTGGTTTTTCTACGGTAATTTTGCTCATTTTGAACTCCTATTCACAATATCAAGCGCAATAAAAAAGCCTTGATTACTCAAGGCTTTATTTTATGCTTAACAAGCTAAATTGCAATTATGAATGCTTGTAGTGTTTTTTCAATTGCTTAGTCACTTCCCAGTTTGATTTCAAACCTTTAGGGAATACTACAAAATCACCTGCTTTGATCACAACTGCTTCGCCACCTTGTGGGGTTACACGGATTTCGCCTTCCAATACATAAGCGCTTTCAGTCATACCGAAGTCAAGTGGAAATTTAGATGGGGCACAATCCCAAATAGACCAGCTGGATACACCTAATTCCTTCAATTTTTCTTCTGACGGGTTATGGTCAATAATAATTTGGCTCATCGCTTTATCCTTAAAAAATAATCACTACAAAAACAAATGCCGCTAATAAAAGCGGCATCTAAAATCTGGCGGAAGAGGTGAGATTCGAACTCACGGTGGGCGTGAACCCACGACAGTTTTCAAGACTGTAGCATTAAACCGCTCTGCCACTCTTCCAAATAAAATTTATTACATCCATACAAGTCAATCTTCGATTGACACAGTTTTGGTTACAACTAACATTCGCTTTGCTCATGTAAGTTTACACCGCTATCAGCCTGCATTCGCAGTCAGATTGTCAAGACTGTAGCATTAAACCGCTCTGCCACTCTTCCAGTCTAAATCGCTACCTGCGTAACGAAGGCAGCATTATAGCAACAAATTACTCATCTTGAATATCCTGATTTGGAAAAAAAACATCGGAATAACCAAAATCTTTTAAATTACTGATGCGCATCGGGTACAAAATGCCATCTAGGTGATCACACTCATGCTGAACTACACGTGCATGAAAGCCGCTTACCAGTCGGTCAACCTTATGACCAAACTGATCAAAACCAGCGTAATGCAAGCGTTGATAGCGTGGCACGATACCACGCATCCCCGGCACCGACAGGCACCCTTCCCAATCATCTTCCATTTTGGTACCGATAGGAGTCAGCACAGGATTGATCAGTACAGTGTACGGAACCACATCAGCATCCGGATAACGTGGGTTTTTACGATCATCAGACTCTTTTTGGCCAAATATCACTACCCGCAAACTGACGCCGATTTGCGGCGCAGCAATCCCGGCACCATTCATATGCAGCATGGTATCTTCCAAATCCTGAATCAACGTTTGTAATTCAGGAGTGCCAAACCGTTCAACAGGTGTAGCTTTAAGCAACAAACAT
Source organism: Methylotenera sp. (assembly GCA_049302535.1). Taxonomy (GTDB): domain Bacteria; phylum Pseudomonadota; class Gammaproteobacteria; order Burkholderiales; family Methylophilaceae; genus Methylotenera. Next base: position 5,873 of record JBAQME010000170.1, on the reverse strand, counting down.
GGGTCACCCATGAGTAATACATTTCTAATAGCCATATTTAGTCTTTAATTTGATACCTTGTAAATTCAAAGCTACTTACTACCAATCGGGCAATAATTTTGGGTCATCAACTGACCAATAATATTACGTATGCGCACGATGGTCTGGTTTAGATTGGTAATGACTTCCTCGTAATCAATTCCATGCAAACTATCGCCTCGCCCTGCCGCATAATTGGCAACAGGACAAATTGCCGCATAACTAATGCCTAATTCACGCGCAAGTGCAGCTTCCGGCATCCCCGTCATCCCCACCATGGTCGCGCCATCCCGCTCCAGGCGGTCTATTTCAGCAGCCGTCTCCAGCCGTGGCCCTTGTGTTGCGGCATATACACCATGATTCACTACTTTTTCGCCGATCTCTAAAGCAGATTTTTCCAATCTGGCCCGCAAATTCGGACAATAAGGCTCTGTGAAATCAATATGTTTTACAGGATTAATAACACCGTCATGGTATGTATTTTGTCTACCATGCGTGTAATCTATGATTTGGTGTGGCAACGCAATTACGCCGGATGCCAGTTCAGGATGAATACCGCCTACGGTTGCGACTGCGGCAATCTCGGTAACGCCTTGTAAATGCAAGGCATAGATATTAGCGCGGTAATTCACTTGATGGGGAGGAATGGTATGTCCGGTGCCATGACGCGCCAGGAAAATCACTTCACCTCCACATATCTCACCAAAAATGAGTGGTTGCGATGGCTCACCATAAGGCGTACGTACAATCACGCGCTTTTTAATCCTCAAATTTTCCAATTCAGTCAAGCCGGTGCCACCAATGATTGCCAACATATTTACTTTCCAAGATAGGTTTATTTTATTTTAACAAAGCTTTGCATGTTTATTGAATAAATATAGATACAGGATGGGCATTAAAGTACAAGTTCAAGCAGTAAAAAATCATCCTGTTTTATGGCATACTCTCGCCATGACGCAAAATCAATCCGAATTACTGGTCTCGCCAGCAACAATCACGCTGCAAAGCCTGAATCAAGCTGCAGGACATTATGAAAACTTTCCGGTTGCGTCTGTTTTTTTGCCTAAATATTTACGTGAACCTATTGCTTTAATTTACAGCTTTGCCAGACAGGCAGATGACTTTGCTGACGAAGGTGACTTCACGATTGAATATCGCCTGACTTTACTGGATAAGTTTCGAGATGAACTTAATTTATTGCAGGCTTACATCAAACCGCAAACTGCATTTTTTATTACTTTAGGTCAAATGATCAAGGCAAGAAAACTGCCCTTCGCACCATTTTATGACCTTCTGGATGCCTTCCGCCAGGACGTTACTAAAACACGTTACAGCAATTATGATGAAGTGCTGGATTACTGCAAACGTTCAGCTAACCCAATTGGCCGATTGTTATTGCATTTGTATGCACAGGCGACACCAAAAAACATTCAATTGTCTGATAACATTTGCTCGGCGTTACAGATTATCAACTTCCTGCAGGACATAGCGATTGATTTTAATAAAAATGCGGGGAAACAACGTATTTATATGTGTCAGGACGAGCTGGCCGCGTTTGGGGTCACAGAACAACAGCTCAGTGCTTACGTGAACACCGCGCAAACCATTGATGAGAACTGGCGCCAATTCATGCGCTTTAATCTTCAGCGTGTACGCACCCTACTCCTTGCAGGCAAACCTCTCGGACGTATTTTAAAGGGACGTATCGGTTTTGAAATGCGCATGATTATTGCGGGTGGTGAGCGCATTATCAGTAAAATAAGCAAAGTGAATGGCGACATCTTCAAACATCGGCCAACACTTAACTATTGGGACTGGCTACTGATATTTTTCAGGGCACTATTAAAGATTTAGTGTAAAGATTTAGCGCAAATTAATAAAAAACTCGAGTACAAAAATAAAATGACGCCAAAGCAATATTGCCAGCAAAAAACCGCAACCAGCGGTTCCAGTTTTTATTACAGTTTTATGTTTTTGCCCAAACAAAAACGTGATGCAATCACTGCGCTTTATGCTTTTTGCCGTGAAGTTGATGATATTGTCGATGAGTGTACCGAACTGAAAGTTGCTCAAGTTAAGCTCGCCTGGTGGAAAGAGGAAATCCGGAATTTATACCAGGCAAAACCAATACACCCGGTGACCAGAGCATTACAGCCTTTTATTCACAGCTATCACCTGGATGAAGAACATTTTCATGAAATCATTGATGGCATGGAAATGGATTTAAACTTCAACCGCTACCAGGATTTCAAGCAATTGCAGCTATATTGTTATCGGGTCGCCAGCGTAGTGGGTTTACTCTCGGCACAGATATTTGGCTTTAACAATCGTAAAACACTCAAATTTGCGCATGATTTAGGCATGGCATTCCAACTTACCAATATCATCAGGGATGTGGGTGAAGATGCGCGCAGAAATCGCATCTATATCCCTTTGGACGATCTTGCAGCATTCAGCGTTACTGAAGAGGATATATTGCATAGCCGCGAATCTGAAGCGGTAAAAAAATTACTGGAGTATCAAATTGAACGCGCTGAAAGCTATTATGACCGTGCGCTTCAAGAACTCCCAGGTGAAGATCGCAAAAGTCAGCGTGTTGGTTTGATGATGGCCGCTATTTATCGCACACTGTTACGTGAGATTAAGGCCGATGGTGCTGAAAAAGCATTGAATTCGCGTACTTCGCTTGGGGCATTGCGCAAGCTTTGGTTAGCTTTTCACACCTGGTTCAGAAATTTATAAGCATTCGTTTAAGGTTAACTAGTAGATATGAATAAATCCCATGTAGCCGTGATTGGCGGTGGTTGCGCCGGACTAAGTGCGGCAGCTGCTTTAGTTGAGCGCGGTCACGCCGTCACACTATTTGAAGCAGGCTCACAACTCGGCGGACGAGCGCGCACGGTTGTAGTTGAAAACAATGGCCTATTGCAGCCCCTGGATAACGGTCAGCATATTCTATTAGGGGCATATCGGGAAACCTTGGCGTTACTCGGAAAAATTGGCGTCAAAGAGGATCAAGCATTTTTACGCATGCCATTGCAAATCAATATGCAATCAAACACTGCAAAATCAGTATTCTCACTAAAGTCAGCAAATTATTTACCTGCGCCCTTCAATCTGCTAATTGGTTTTCTATGTTGCAAAGGCTTGAATTTATCAGAACGGATAGCTGCGTTGAAATTCCTGCGCCATCTCAAAAACGCGGATTATAAAATAATTAACGACCAGCCGTTAGAACAATATTTAATCGATCATAAGCAAACGTTAAGGTTAATTGAATTTCTGTGGGAACCACTTTGTCTTGCCGCACTGAATACGCCGATTGAAAAGGCAAGTGCCCGTTTATTTTTGAATATACTTCGCGATACCTTTGACGGAAGCAAGAAAAATAGTGATTTTTTACTACCGCGCCTCGATTTATCGCAAATAATCTCCGAACCCTTGTCGCATTACATACAATCGAAAGGCGGCATCATCAAACTCAATCAACGCATTCGTCACCTGCAGATTGATAATGACGGTTTTAGTCTGGAAACCCGCAACGGGAAATCACAATTTAGCCATGTCATTATTGCAGTGTCGCCGGCACGCGTCGGCAAACTGATAGAAACACTCCCCAAACTCAAGCAAGCGCTGGAACAAACGCAAACTTACAAGTATCAACCTATCTACACTATTTATTTGCAATACCCTCCCGAAACAAAACTTCCGTATGTAATGTCCGGGTTAAGCAAAACAATAGGTCAATGGGTGTTTGATAGAGGACAGCTTTGCGATCAAAAGAATTTGATTGCTGTCGTGGTAAGCTCCGAAGGTAAACACCAAAAATTGAAGCAGGATGAGCTTGCATTGAGGATCGCCAAGGAACTGAATCGCGCATTTCCGGATCTGCCTAAACCTTTATGGCATAAGGTAATTGCAGAAAAACGCGCTACTTTTTCTTGCGTGCCCAATCTGGCGCGCCCTACTAACAGGACTTCACAACCAAAGGTATTTTTAGCTGGCGATTACACCTATCCGGATTATCCGGCGACCATTGAAGGTGCCGTGAGAAGCGGCATTTATTGTGCGAATCTGATTAGCAACTCATAGCATTAACTATTGCGCACGTGGTTGAGCGCTTGCTCCAAGCGTTCAACGCCTATTACTTCTATTCCATCAATACGTTGTTTTGGTACGTTGGCCTTGGGCACGATTGCTTTGGTAAAACCCAGCTTTGCAGCTTCTTTCAATCGCACCAGCCCGCCTTGCACAGGGCGCACTTCACCAGCCAAGCCAACTTCACCGAATACTATGAGCTTATTATCTAATGGTTTGTTTTTTAACGAAGAAACTATGGATAAAAGCACTGCCAAATCCACAGCTGGCTCGGCGATTTTCACGCCACCAACTGCATTGATGAAAACATCCTGGTCAAAACACGGGATGCCGGCATGTCGATGTAGCACCGCTAATAACATTGCTAAACGGTTTTGTTCCAGACCGACACAAAGCCGCTTAGGGTTAGGCGCATGCGCCTCATCTACCAGGGCCTGAATTTCTATAAGCAAGGGACGCGTACCTTCTTGCGTCACAGTAATACATGAGCCCGCCACCTGCTCGCTATGATGCGACAAGAATAATGCAGATGGATTGGTAACCTCACGCAAGCCTTTTTCTGTCATCGCAAACACACCAAGCTCATTCACCGCGCCGAACCGGTTCTTGAATGCACGAATCAGACGGAAGCTGGAATTTGGGTCGCCTTCAAAATAAAGCACGGTATCAACAATATGTTCCAGTACGCGCGGGCCGGCCAACGAACCCTCTTTAGTGACATGACCAACCAATATCACGGTAATGCCAGCCTGCTTTGCAAGCCGCGTTAGCTGCGCAGAGCATTCACGCACCTGCGCTACCGAACCAGGAGCTGATTGCAATGCCTCGGAATAAACGGTCTGGATAGAATCGATCACCGCAATATCGGGCTTGTGCTTTTGTAATGTAGCCAGGATTTTTTCCAGGTTGATTTCCGCCAGCAAATCTATCGGACTGGCATCCAAACCCAGGCGCTTGGCGCGCATGGCAATTTGCTGCGCTGATTCCTCGCCGCTGACATAAATCGCCTTACGCAGTTTAGGCTTGTCCATGGCGCCGATATGACACAAAGTTTGCAGCAATAGCGTAGATTTACCAATGCCGGGATCGCCGCCAATCAGTACCACGCCACCAGCCACCAGCCCGCCGCCTAACACACGGTCAAACTCGCTCACGCCTGTAGGCTGGCGCGGCACCTCCGCAGCTTCCACATCTGCCAGTTTTTGCAATGTGCTGGTTTGTGTCAAGCCATCAAATTTGTTGGCGTAACGATTTGTAGTCGCAGTTTCAGCAATAGTTTCAACCAATGTATTCCAGGCTAGGCAGCTTGGGCACTGCCCCTGCCATTTAGGTTCCTGTGCACCGCATTCTGTGCAGGAGTAGATTGTTTTAGCTTTTGCCATTTAATCAATCACTTTAATAGGTACGCGCGGCGCAACTGCACACAATAACTCATAGCTTACCGTACCCGACGCCTCCGCTACTGCATCCACAGACACTTGGTTACCCCACATTTCCACAGGTGCACCTATATCAGCCTCCGGTATATCAGTTAAGTCGCAAAACAGCATATCCATAGAGACACGACCCAGCGTTTTTGTTATTTTTCCACAGACTGCAATCGGCACAGATTTAACACCATCTCCAGCAGGATATTGACCTGCGTGGCGCGGATAACCATCCGCGTAACCACAGGCAACGATACCGACTCGCTTCGTTTTATTGGCAGTAAATAGCCTGCCGTAGCCGACACTCTCACCGGCCTGCAGAGTTTGTAC
>JBAQME010000169.1:0-4858 GCA_049302535.1 Methylotenera sp. | reverse complement strand
AGGCTGGAAACCGGTAGAAACTTTTGAGTCCGGTATTGAAAAAACAGTAGACTGGTTCCTTGCAAACCAGGATTGGGTCAATAACATTACCAGTGGCGAGTACCGTAATTGGGTGCAGACGCATTATTCAGAGCGCGGTGAGGAGTTAGCTTGAAAGGAATTATTTTAGCAGGGGGCTCGGGCACACGATTGCATCCGGTGACACAGGTGGTTTCCAAGCAGTTGCTGCCCGTGTATGACAAACCAATGATTTATTACCCGCTCACCACTTTAATGCTGGCCGGTATTCGTGATGTTTTGGTGATTTCAACGCCTGAAGATACACCCCGCTTTCAGCAATTGTTGGGTGATGGCAGCCAATGGGGTATCTCAATCCAATATGCAGTACAACCTTCACCGGATGGGCTTGCGCAAGCGTTTATTATTGGCAAGGATTTCATTGGAAATGACAGTTGTGCGCTGGTGCTTGGAGACAACATTTTCTACGGACATGAGCTTGCCATTAAAACACAAGCAGCTGCAAAGCTTACGCAAGGTGCCACCGTATTTGCATATCCGGTCAGCGATCCGGAACGTTATGGTGTGGTTGAATTCAACGCGCAAGGCCAGGCTGTTAGCCTGGAAGAAAAACCCAAGGTCCCCAAATCCAGATATGCGGTGACGGGGTTGTATTTTTATGATAATCGCGTGATAGATATTGCTGAGCAACTTAAACCGTCAGCGCGTGGCGAGCTTGAAATTACCGACGTGAATCGTACCTATCTGCAAAGCGGCGATCTGCTGGTGGAGGTCATGGGGCGTGGTATTGCCTGGCTGGATACCGGCACGCATGACTCATTGCTTGAGGCTTCATTGTTTATTCAAACCATAGAGAAACGCCAGGGCTTAAAAATTGCCTGTCCTGAAGAAGTTGCGTATCGCATGCAGTATATTGATGCAGTCCAGCTAGATAATCTGGCGAATAAATACATTAAAAATGGCTACGGACAATATCTGAAGCAGGTTTTGACTGAGAAAGTGTATTGATGCAAGTTGTACAAACCGCAATTCCTGAAGTATTGATTTTGGAACCAAAAGTGTTTGGCGATGATAGAGGTTTCTTTTTTGAGAGTTTTAATCAACAGACGTTTGAAAACCTCACCGGTGTGAAAGCGCATTTTGTACAGGATAATCATTCAAAATCCGCGGCAAATGTGCTGCGTGGTTTGCATTACCAAATTCAACAATCTCAAGGTAAGCTGGTGCGAGTCGTCGCGGGTGAAGTGTTTGATGTGGCCGTCGATTTGCGCCGGCAATCCAATACTTTCGGTCAGTGGGTAGGGGTGCTATTGTCAGCACAGAATAAACGTCAATTGTGGGTACCGCCGGGTTTTGCCCACGGGTTTTTAGTACTTAAAAATGATACGGAATTTTTATATAAAACTACTGATTATTACGCACCGCAGCATGAGCGCTGTATACGTTGGGATGATCCGGAAATTGGTATCGCTTGGCCGTTAATGGACAAGCCTGTGTTGTCGGCCAAAGATCAAGTCGGCCTGGATTTTTCCAGGGCAGAAGTTTTTGAAACTATCTGACAAGAGTATCTAGTGTATAAAAAAATATTGTTGACTGGCGTTAACGGGCAGGTGGGTCATGCCTTGCAATGCGCCTTTACAAGTGATGCTTTGCTGTCCGGCGTAGTTACCTGTTTAGATCGAAGCCAGCTGGATTTAACCGATCAGGATGCAATACGCCGCGTAATTCAGACAGTTAAACCAGACCTGATTATTAACCCCGCAGCCTATACGGCGGTAGACAAAGCTGAGTCAGAGCCGGAACTGGCGTATGCGGTCAATGCCACTGCGCCGCAAACATTAGCAAAGGAAGCAGCTAAGGTCGGCGCCAAACTGATACATTTTTCTACAGATTATGTTTATTCCGGCACCAAGGTGGGCGCATATACAGAGGACGATGCGCCCCGGCCTTTGAGTGTTTATGGAAAAAGCAAACTTGCCGGTGAGGATGCGATCAGGTCCGTAGGGTTGCAGCATCTGATTTTTCGTACTTCCTGGGTATACGGTGCGTATGGAAAAAACTTTTTAACAACTATTTTACGTCTGGCTGCAGAGCGCGACCAGCTACGTGTGGTAGCTGACCAGATAGGCGCGCCAACGAGCAGCCATAGTATTGCTGATGCTGTTTTAAGTGTGCTGAAACGCTGGCAGAATGAAGCAGGTGTCTATCATCTTGTGAATGCGGGGCAAACATCCTGGCATGGTTTTGCTGCTGCGATTGTTGAGGAGTATGGACGGATGCAAGTTCCCCGTGGCTGGCCGCAACTTAAAGTGACACCTGAAAAGATACAGGCAATTACGACAGAAGAGTATCCTACCCCCGTGGTGCGGCCGGCTAATTCAACTATGGATTGTACTAAGCTGGCTAGAGATTTCTCTGTGACTTTACCAAACTGGCGCGATGCCTTGATTAGCGAGCTACAAAGCCTGGATAAATAAACCTTGTATTGGGAGCCTGGTGAGTTTGGGTTTGTTTTATTAATTAACCGAGTGCATCTGCCCAGCTATTAGGCGTTTCATATAAACGTACCTTTTCCAGCTTCAAGTGATTGCCATAGGTGTCATGGTATTTGGATTTCAATATTCTAAAAGCTTCTAACGCCATATTTTCTGCGGTTGGCACGGTGGGGAATACCACTGTTTTGTGATTAGGCAGTGAGTTTAAAAAGTTGAGCACTTCCACATCATGCTGGTATACCAGAAACGCGTGATCCCAAACATTTACTACGGATTCCTTGGCAATCGCTTTCACGTCGGAGAAATCCATCACCATACCATTTTCGGAAGCATTTTCCTGCTTGATGATGTCACCGGATAGCGTAATTTCCAATACATAACGGTGCCCGTGCAGGTTTCTGCATTGGCTTTTATGGTTAGGGATTCGATGTCCGGAATCAAACTCAAGGCGGGTGGTAATGTGCATGAGTGCGGTCACTTAAAAAATACTTAATTTAGAAGACATTATTATACGCTGAGTCGATAGGCTTTTTAACTGTATATCAGAATCCTTCGACAGCTGGTTTTACTTAAAGCAGAAGTGCTTCAATATGGCTGCTGGCAGCATCAGCTAATGCGCTGAGGTGATAGCCGCCTTCAAGTGATGAAACGATGCGGCCATGCGCATGCTGGTTTGCCACTTTTTTAATAAATTCAGTTATCCATACATAGTCAGCATCAACCAGACTCAAGTCTGCAAGCGGGTCATCGGCGTGGGCATCAAAACCGGCAGATACATAAATAACTTCCGGTTTAAATTGATTCAGTGCGGGTAAGAATTCATGTTCGAACACATCCTGAAACTCTTTGCGGCCAGATTTTGCGGCCAGAGGGACATTAATCATGGTAGCGCTGCGAGTGTCGAAGCCTCGATGCGGGTAAAACGGATGCTGAAAAGTAGAGCACAGCATCACGCGCGGGTCGTCTTTAAAGATATTTTCAGTACCGTCTCCATGGTGCACGTCAAAATCGATAATGGCGGCTCGCTTAATGCCATATTGATTAAATGCATGCGCCAAACCTACTGCGATATTATTGAAAATACAAAAACCGGCGCTATTGGCACGGCCGGCATGATGGCCTGGAGGTCTGATGCAGCAGAAAGCATTATCGGCTTTATGCTGCATCACTAAATCAGTAGCGAGAATAACTGCGCCGCAGGCATGCAGTGCTGCAGACAGGCTCATTGGCCCCATCGCGGTATCAGGATCCAATCTCACCAGGCCAGCTTTAGGTGATAGAAAATGAATTTTCTGAACATATTCCGCACTATGTACACGCTGCAATTGTGCATCGGTAGCCAAAGGTGCTTCATAAATATCTAATCGCTGATAGATGCCTTTTTTAATAAGTGCATTTTTAATCGCTGTAATGCGCGCAGGGGATTCAGGATGGCTGCCATCCATAATATGTAGCAGAGTGTCCGGGTGGGTGATAAAGGCGGTAGTCATAAAGCACCTCTAAAACATTTTTTAACTGCATTCACACGCAAATAATGTGTTGCAAATAGCGTGTTATTAGATGCGCTTGAATTTTATAAGTTTAACGTGATATTTCGGTACGCAGCAGTTTGTATATCGCCAGTCTTTCTGGGGATATCTTATGTGCGGCTACCGCTGCGGTGATGGCGCAGTCAGGTTCCTGCAGGTGTTTGCAATTATTGAATCTGCATTTGCCCAGGAATGGCCTGAACTCGATAAATGCATGTTCAAGTTCATCCGTACTTAAATGATGCAGGCCAAATTCCTGCAGGCCAGGGGAGTCAATCAATATGCTATTTGCATCAAGATGATATAAATGCGCCGCGGTTGTTGTGTGCTTACCGCTATCCAGCACGTGGCTGACTTCCTGGGTGCGTACAGATTCATTCGGTAACAAAGCGTTGATCATGGTGGATTTCCCCATGCCGGATTGACCGACCAGAATGCTGGCCTGACCTTGTAAATAAGGCCTTAGCGTGGAAATGTCGTCCTTGGCTGAAAGCGGTAACACCTGGTAACCCAGTGCAGTGTAGAGTGCCAGCTTTTGTTTTGCATTATCGTTATCGGCTAAATCGCATTTGTTCAGCACGATCAAGACTTTAATCCTGGCTGCCTCAGCTGCGATTAAACAGCGGTTTAACAACGCCTCATAAAAACTTGGCTGCGTAGCCAGTACGATGATGATTTGCGTCACATTCGCAGCCAGCATTTTGCTTTTAAAGGCGTTGCTGCGGTAGAGCAGGGTTGATCGCGGCTGAATGCTTTCGATGACACCTTCATGCTTGTCGGTGAGTTGTATGGTGACATGGTCACCACAGGCAATGT
>JBAQME010000168.1:0-7637 GCA_049302535.1 Methylotenera sp. | reverse complement strand
GTACTGTAGAATCATCGTCCGGGAAGTGCCGCATTTCTATTGCGGCTAATTTATAGCGCAAATCCCCATTAATATCAGTTTGCGTAGTGACAAAATTGCTCATTATATAATCGGGATCATGGCGGCTACTGCCATCCAGTTTAGGCGCTTGCGGCTGCACTGTCTTGTTAATCCAAAACGTCAACAAAGCAAGCAACATAAGCAACACAAGAGGAAAAACAATCGCTGATCGCGCACCAATCTGCATACTTAAGTACTCATTTCCTGCAAGGCAATCGTGACGTTTTCACAAAAGGTAACATATTGAATTGCCTTAATTTGCAATACTGGCTTGAGTTAAAAACTGCGCCATCTGCGCATCAAACGTGCCCTGTGCCTGCATGATCAACTCGCATACCTCACGCACCGCGCCACGCCCGCCCGCCTTGTATGTCACATAATGCGCGTATTTCAGCAGCAACGCCGGGGAATCAGGCACTGCAATGGCCAAGCCACATTGCAGCATAGGCGGCAGATCCACCACATCATCACCCATAAAGGCACATTGCCCGGCTTGTAATCCAGCGGCTTGCACCAAATCATGGAATGCCTGCAACTTATCTTCTACGCCTTGATAAAAATGGGCAACCCCTGTACTTTCCGCACGCTTTTTAACCACATTGGAGGTGCGGCCGGTAATAATCGCCAACGAAACGCCGGTGGCTTTTAACAGCTTCATGCCCAAACCATCATGCGAATGAAAGGTTTTGTACTCCTGCCCATCGTCCCCGATGGTCAAACCGCCATCGGTCATGACACCGTCTACATCCAGGATTAACAGTTTGATGTTTTGCAAACGTTGGTTTAAATCCATGTTGTTGTTTGTTGAACTCACTTAAACCACCTTTGCCAGCAATAAATCATGCATATTTAATGCACCGACTAAAACACCCGTATCATCAATCACCAGCAAGCCGTTAATTTTGCCTAGTTCCATTATCTCAACAGCTGCAATCGCCAATTCATCCTGATGAATTGTCGTTGGATTTTGATGCATCACTTCGCTAATTTTGGCGCTTGCCACGTTGATATTCCGCTCAAATGCGCGCCTTAAATCACCGTCGGTAAATATGCCAATTGGCTTACTGCCGGCATCAACTACAGCGGTTAAACCTAACCCTTTGCGCGACATCTCCAGCAAACCTTCGGCAAGGGTAGCATCCATTGGCACCCGCGGCGTATTGCCACCGGTACGCATCAAATCACTTACGCGCACCAGCAAGCGACGTCCTAAACTGCCGCCGGGATGTGACCGTGCGAAATCTTCTGCCGTAAACTCACGCAAATCCAGCACGCACAAGGCAAGCGCATCGCCAAGCGCCAGCGCTACGGCGGTACTTGAAGTAGGCGCGAGACCAAGCGGACAAGCCTCTTTTGTCACGTATGCACTTAAATGAATATCGGCTGCCTTAGCCAAGGTAGATGCGTCATTGCCCGTGATAGCGATGATTGTTGCGCCCAACCTTTTGAGCGGCGGCACAATCGCAAGAATCTCGTCGCTTTCACCGGAATTCGAAAGCGTAATCACAACATCACCGGTGGTGATCATGCCTAAATCCCCATGACTGGCCTCTGCCGGATGCATAAAAAAGGCCGGGGTACCGGTGCTGGCCAATGTAGAAGCGATTTTTCCGCCAATGTGCCCTGACTTGCCCATACCGCTTACCACAACGCGTCCCTGACATTGCAAAATACAGGTGACTGCGTCGCTAAAGCTGTGGTCCAGGCGCTGGGCCAGAGTCTCAATTTCACTGGCCTCCAGCCGCAAAACCTCCCTCGCCAGTTTTAGCGTTTGATTTTGATCCACTTGCTGCTGACCGTCCTTCTGATCGCGCAACAATGGCTTGTTAAGGTTATGTGACAATGACATTTCGCTTTAATTTATGTGGTAATGGAGATTTTACTTATTCAAATTGACTTATTTATTGGGTAGTATAAAAGGGAATGCTCCAGTTATAAAGCCTAACACGACATGAATCGTATCTTTTTAAGCAAAATCTGTAAAAAAAATTCACAATGGGCATGGATTTTGCTAAGGATGGCGACAATAAACATTGTGCGCAAAAAAACATAGGTAAAACTGGGCAGGTAAAAAAATTTCTAACTAGCACGCCAATGTGAAACAATATAAGAAAAAACAAACAGCTGACTTAACCCGTTAGCATCCAGACAATATGTTCGATACATTACCGTTAATTTTAATTCTGCTGATCAGCTCAGTGTTTGCCGTGGCGTTATTTCGTGCATTCCGCCTGCCTGCCATGCTCGCATACTTTTTGGTAGGATTAGCACTCGGCCCGCATACCTTTGGCTTGCTGCCGGACAATGAAGCTAACCGTGAGTTTGCAGAATTTGGCATTGTGTTTTTAATGTTCAGCATCGGCTTGGAATTTAGCTTACCGCAACTATATGCCATGCGCAAAAAAGTGCTGGGCTTAGGCGGTGGGCAGGTCATCATCACGCTGGCAGCCACTATGGGGGTGGCTAAACTGGCTGGACTAAGCTGGCCGGCCGCCTTTGTGATTGGCGCAGCGTTAGCAATGTCCTCAACAGCAATCGTTTCTAAAATCCTGGCTGAGCGGATTGATTTAAACTCCCGCCACGGTCGCTTGAGCATCGGCGTGCTGTTATTTCAAGACATCGCGGTGGTTCCCATGCTGGTGCTCATTCCTGCACTCGGCATTGCCAATACCAATTTAATTGATGTGCTTGGCCTGGCAATGCTTAAAGCCGTTGCCATGTTGTTGCTATTATTCACCGTGGGTAAATGGTTAATTAATCCATGGTTCAATCTCGTGGCAAGTCAACGCTCGCGTGAGTTATTTGTAATGAACGTGTTGATGGTGACTTTATTATTGGCTTTCGCCACCAAAATGGCGGGCTTATCTTACGCGTTAGGCGCCTTTATTGCAGGCATGCTGATTTCTGAAACGAAATATCGCTACCAAGTGGAGTCCGACATTTCGCCATTCCGTGACATTCTGCTCGGGTTATTTTTTATCAGCGTGGGCATGTTGTTAAATTTACAGCAAATTTTCGATAACATTAAACTGATATTACTGGTTTTATTGGCTTTTATCTTGTTCAAAGCCGCCATCGTGGCTATCGTTGTGCGTATTTTCAAATACGAAACCGGGGTAGCTATCCGCACTGGTGTCATACTGGCACAAGCCGGTGAGTTCAGCTTTGTGATTCTGGCATTGGGCGTTGAACATCATCTTATTAACGGCCAGGCATTGCAATTAGTCCTCGCCGTATCGCTGCTCTCCATGGTGATTGCGCCATTTTTAATTCAATATAATGGACGAATTGCAAGGCGATTGGTCAGTAGTTACACGCGTAACAGCGGGCAAATTGTGCAAGAAATTGAAGAGACTGGTAAGCACTTGGAAAACCACGTCATCATTTGTGGCTACGGACGTAGCGGTCAGTATCTGGGGCGTTTCTTAAAAGAAGAAAATATTCCCTACGTAGCATTGGACATTGACCCGGCACGCGTTCTGGAAGCTGCCGCCGCTGGCGAAAACGTCATGTTTGGCGACGCGGCAAGACGGGTTGTGCTTGAAGCTGCGGGCGGTGCCCGTGCCAAAGCACTGGTAATCAGCTATGCCGACAATCGTGCCGCAATGAAGATCTTACATATCGTGCAGGAAAGCTATCCTCAACTACCTGTGATTGTGCGTACTGTAGATGACTCCAATATGGAAATCCTGCGCGAAGCAGGTGCGGCAGAGGTGGTGCCTGAAATATTGGAAGGCAGCCTGATGCTGGCTTCACATGCGCTGATGCTGCTTGGTGTGCCACTTAATCGCGTAGTAAAACGCATTCGTTTATTTCGTGAAGAACGCTACAAATTATTTAAAGGTTATTTCCACGGTATTTCAGATGCTGAAAATGAAGATTTGGCAAAACAGCAGGTGCGATTGCACTCGGTAATCATTTCCGCCGGCGCATTTGCCATTGGCAGACGCTTGGCTGACATGCAGCTAGGCATCTTTGATGTTGAAGTTAAATCCATTCGCCGTCCCAATTCCAACGGAGCAGTATTGACCGCTGATAGTCCACTGGCTGAAGGCGATGTGATCGTATTATTAGGTCAGCCCGCTGGTTTAACTAATGCCGAAAACGCCCTGCTCATTGGGCGCGTGGCTATTAAATAGACTTAAAATATATGACTAAACATGTAATGATTATCGGCGGCGGCATTGTTGGATGCATGACCGCAATGGAACTCGTAAATCGCGGTCATCGCGTCACTATTGTGGAACGCAATCAAATCGCCAGCCAAACGTCCGGCGAGTCCTCCTGGGCTGGCGGCGGCATTATTTTTCCATTGCTGCCTTGGCTTTACTCCGAACCTGTAAACACCCTGACCCGCAATGGCGCCGATTTCTATCGGGAACTCAGCCAGCGCTTACTGCGCGAAACCGGCGTAGATGCCAATTTTGCTCAATCGGGCTTTTTGCTGTTACCGGAGTTTGACAGAAATGCAGCACTGGCCTGGTGTGAGAAAAACCAGGTTGCCATGCAGCCAGTAAAAGCTTCTGCTTTTGGTGTGCAATCGTTAAGCGGGGAAGATGCGCTATGGTTACCCACGGTATGCCAGATACGACCGCCTTACCTGATGCAGGCCATGCGCAAATGGCTGGAGCAGCACAACGTGACTATGCTGGAACACACGCAGCTTGTACCCTTACAGGAAACACAGCAACTCAATGAGTGGCAGACCACCAGCGGCGAAAAACTACGCGCAGATCAATTTGTCGTCACCTCGGGCGCATGGAGCTTTGACCTCCTTAAGGAAACCAGCGCAAAACTTAACATCAAACCCATGCGCGGGCAGATACTGCTCTACAAACCCAACAGGAATCTCCAGCAAATGGTGTACCGGGAAGGTTTTTATATGATACCGCGCCTTGATGGCTACCTGCTTGCAGGCAGTACACTTGAAGATGTCGGATTTGATAACGGCGTGACAGAAAACGTGAGGAATGAACTGCGTTTAAAAGCAGAAGCTATTATGCCCGAACTGAAAGACCAGCCTATTATCAAACACTGGAGCGGACTACGGCCAGGAACACCCGAAAATTTACCCACCATCAGCGCCCATCCCACGATCAAGAACCTGTATATGAACACGGGGCATTTCAGGTACGGCTTGACCATGGCGCCAGCCAGCGCCAAGTTGATCACAGCTTTAATGTCAGGTGAAACGCCGCACATTGACGCTACCCCCTATGCCTGCACAAGCTAGCATCACAAGCAGCACATAGGCTTTAGCCATATCATATAGATAACGGGTGGTTTTAATCTTTTTATGCATTTACCTGTACGTTCATTTTAAGCATTGGTAAAATAGCCTGTTATTGCAAGACTTTTCTACTCCGAAAAGCCGGCAAATAGATTAGGATGTGACATGCTGTTAATGATAGATAACTATGACTCGTTCACCTATAACCTGGTGCAGTATTTAGGTGAGCTTGGCCAGGACGTGCTGGTATATCGCAATGATGAAATTGATCTAGCCAAGGTAGCCGAACTCAAACCTGACCATATCGTCATCTCGCCAGGTCCATGCACTCCAAACGAGGCTGGCATCAGCGTACCGTTGATTAAGGAATTTGCAGGAAAGATTCCTTTGCTGGGCGTATGTTTAGGCCACCAGAGCATTGGGCAGGCATTCGGCGGCCATATCGTGCACGCTAAACAGTTGATGCATGGCAAAACCTCCCTGATTTACCACAATGATGTCGGCGTGTTTAAAGGCTTGCCTAACCCCTACACCGCAACACGCTACCACTCATTAGTGATCGAAAAAGAAACCTTGCCGGATTGTCTGGAAATTACCGCATGGACTGAAGATGGCGAAATTATGGGCGTGCGTCATAAAACTTTACAGGTAGAAGGTGTGCAGTTTCACCCTGAATCCATTCTCACTGAGTATGGTCATGAGCTTTTGAATAATTTCTTGAAAGCATCATGACAGTGAATTATTCGCAAATCCTCAATCAGGTCATCAACGGTCAAAATTTGAGTTTTGAAGTCATGCAAGGCGTGATGCATAAGGTCATGGCTGGTGAGTTAAGTCCTGCACAAATTTCAGGCCTGCTTATCGCACTTCGCATTAAAGGTGAAACCGTGGATGAAATCGCCGCAGCAGCCAGCGTAATGCGCGAGCTTTCAATAAAAGTCAGCATTCAGGATTCAGCCCATTTAATTGACACTTGCGGTACTGGCGGCGATGGTATCCAGACTTTTAACGTTTCCACTGCAAGCGCTTTTGTTGCTGCGGCTGCAGGTGCAAAAGTAGCCAAACATGGCGGGCGCTCAGTATCCTCTGTCTGTGGTAGCGCAGATGTACTTGAATCCTTGGGCGTCAATGTCAATCAAACGCCGGAGCAAGTGGCAAACTGTATTAACACCATTGGGTTGGGCTTTATGTTCGCACCCAACCACCACAGCGCGATGAAACACTCTGCGCCAGTCCGCAGAGAACTTGGCGTGCGCACCATGTTCAATTTGCTGGGCCCGCTTACCAATCCTGCACATGCAAAAAATCAGCTCATGGGTGTATTTTCACCGGCATTGACCGGTAAATTAGCACATGTGCTAAAACAGCTGGGCAGCGAGCATGTCATGGTGGTGTGTGGTGCAGATGGCATGGATGAAATTTCATTTACCGGCGATACTTATGTAGCAGAATTGAAAAATGGCTATGTACAGGAGTATGTCATAAATCCAAAACAGTTCGGTCTGGATTTGCACGACTTGGCCAGCATCAAAGTAAGCGATGCACATCAGTCAAAAGCCATGATCCTGGATGTACTATCCGGCAAAACCGGAGTTGCAAGGGACATCGTGCTACTCAACGCTGGTGCGGCAATCTATGTAGCAGGGCTGGTGTCGTCATTGCAGGCAGGCATTGCGACTGCGGCCAAAATACTGGATAACGGTAAAGCCATGCAAAAATTGCAGCAGCTAATTGCCATGACCAACGCATGAGCGCTCGATTAAAGAAATCCCTCTTTGCACTATTGCTGGCACTAACTGCAAGTGCCTGCAATCCGTCTAATGCCGATAGCCTACAACAGCGCAACGTTGCTGGCACAGAAACCGCTGCAGCAGTAGACAATACTGCAATAGAACAGGCTTTTGCCGCCAGAAAAAGTGATGTTCAAGTTAGCGGCAAGGGGGTCGTGACCAAGCTTTTGGCAGACGATAACAAAGACTCACGGCACCAGAAGTTTCTGGTAAAAATTAACGCGCAGCAGACATTGTTATTTGCACACAATGTTGACCTGGCACCCAGAGTACCGTTACAAGTTGGGGATGAAGTTACTTTTTACGGTGAATATGTATATAACCCGAAAGGCGGCATTATGCACTGGACGCATCATGCCCCACAGGGTGATCATGCGGCAGGTTGGATAATGCATAACGGCACAAAATACCAATGAACAACTTGTTAAAATAATTGACGAATTAAATAGTTAAAACATTCAATAGCGAAACCAAAAATATGTCGGACATACTCAAAAAGATCATTGCAACAAAAGTAGCTGAAGTTGCCGCAGCAAAGGCGCAAAAACCACTTGCCG